>NZ_JBITZP010000005.1:0-206889 GCF_044546945.1 Kitasatospora sp. NPDC053057
GTCGAGGGCGACGACCCGGGTGTCCCCCTCCCCGTAGACCTTGTTCAGACCGGTGGCGCGGGCGGCCGCCAGGCCGGTGTGGACGGCGGTTGCGGTCGGCGTGGTCACGGGGGTGCTCCTTGCTGGTTCGCGGATTCGTACCTCCATGCTCCGCTACGTGATCATGGTCCGGCGTCGCTCCGCCGGACGGTTGGCCCGACCACCGCAGGGCGTAGGGAGGGGTGGCACCCTCCTCCTCCGGTATGACGGGGACCCTGAGCTCCGGCGCGGTGGCCGGAATCACGTGCTTCGTGGCCGGATGCCGAACAGTTCGTCAGATGGCAAGGAAACATGACAACTTCCCGGGCCAGGAACATGCGAAAGGGTGATCCGGGCGACTACTCTCAGGGGTGGTTCGCAGAACGCCCGGATGGTGGAACGCAGACACGGGCAGCTTAAAACTGCTTGGCCGCGAGGCCGTGCCGGTTCGAGTCCGGCTCCGGGCACCGCGACGACCCGCGGGGGCGCCGCCGGCGCCCCCGCCGGGAGTCGTTCACCGAATCCTCCTCGCGGCGTATCCCGTAATTTTTGCCAAGCCATTACCCTGGTGCGCGGGCGGTGCAGTGCCGCCACGGAGGGAATGAGCAATGAGAAGCAGCAACCCGGTCTTCTCGCGGGAAGGGTCGTTCACCCGCGAGCCCGGTTACGCGGGGTTCGGAACGAGCGGTCAGGCCGGGGGCCCGTACGGCAACCCCTACGCGGGGACGCAGTACGCCCAGCCCCAGGGGCAGGGCCCGCTGACGGACGAGCAGCTCTACCAGATGTACAACGGGCAGTCGGCCGGCCCCGCGGCCACCGGGCGGATGACGCTCGACGACGTGGTCGCCCGCACCGCGATGACGCTGCTGACCGTGGTCGCGGCCGGCGCGGTGTCCTGGCTGACCCTGCCGTTCGAGAACTACGGCTTCGCGATCGGCGCCTCGTTGGTCGCCGCGATCGTCGGTCTGGTGGTCCAGTTCCGGGAGAAGATCAGCCCCGCCCTGGTCCTGACCTACGCGGCTTTCCAGGGCTTCGCGCTGGGTGCGCTCACCCACGTCCTCAACACCATCTGGTCCGGCATCGCGATCCAGGCGGTGCTGGGCACGGCGGTGGTCTTCGGTGCGACGCTCTACGTCTACAAGAGCGGTCGGCTCCGGGTCGGTTCGAAGTACCGCAGGATCGGCCTCGCGATCGGCCTGGGCTTCTCGGGGCTGCTGCTGATCAACTGCATCGCCTGGGCCTTCGGCGGCGGCCTCAACACCTGGGGAGGCCCGCTGGGCGTCGGCATCGGCCTGCTCGGCGTCGCCCTCGGCGCGTTCTACCTGACGCTGGACTTCAGCGAGGTCGAGGAGGCGATCGCCCGGGGCGCCCGGCAGGAGGAGGCCTGGCGTGCCGCCTTCGGGCTCACCTTCTCGCTGGTGTGGATCTACGTCGAGATGATGCGCCTCATCGCGAGCCTGCGCGGCGACGACTGACGCCCACCCCCGCCGTACCACTGCCGCCGGGCCCCGGAGCACGCCGCTCCGGGGCCCGGCGGCGTTTGGTTAGGCTCCTGTGCATGCATGACGTACAGCCCCTGGTCGAAGCCGTCGACAAACTGGCGGATCGTTTCCGCTCGCTGCCGCAGAGCAAGCTGCTGGGCGCGGTGCCCGGGTACCCCTCGCGGGCGGCGGCCGTGCTGGCGCTGGCCCGGCGGCTGGCCGGGCTCGCGCTGGCGGCGGAGGGCGGGCCTGAGCGGGAGTTCCCGGACGCCGGGGCCTTCGCGGCGGGGGACCAGCTGGCCGTCGCCGGGCACGACCTGGCGGCCGCGCTGACGGCGCTGCCGGAGGGCGCCGCGGTGGCGCTGCCGGACGGGCCGGTGGCGGCGGGCGAGGTGCTGGCCGGGGCGGTGGCCGCAGTGCGGGAGACCGCCGAACTCTGTGCCTGACGTGCCTGACGTGCCTGACGTGCCCGATCCCCGGAGTGGCTACGGACGCGGACACGCCGAAGGCCGGCCCGGTTGCTAACCCCTTGACCCGGCCGGCCTTCGGTCCCGCTGCGTGGATGAGGTGGCGTCAGATGCTGGCGACCACCCGGTCCGCGAGCACGTAGACGGCCTCGTCGTCGGTCGAGAAGGTCAGCGAGTACGAGCCGGAGAACCGCGAGCCGCCGAGCAGTCGGACGTGCTCACCGGCACGGACCGCGTCGATCAGCCGGTAGGCGGCCTCCCGGTCGCCCGGGGCCACGCACAGCGTGGTGCCGTCGGCGAAGGCGTACACGTCCAGGGTGCCCAGCGGGCCCGGGCGGACGTCGATCAGGGCGACGGCCTCCTCGGCGAGGGCGGCGAGCCGGGTGTCGGTCCACTCGTGGGAGGGCGTCTGGCTCGGCACGAAGTCGGGGTGCGAGGGGTGGCGGCGCGGATCGGGCGCGGCGACCGGGGCGTCCTCCACGGCCGGCTCGGCGTCCAGCAGTCCGGCCTCCAGGCCGGTGGCCAGCAGGTCGGCCTCACGGCGGGCCCGGGCGTCCTTGGCGGTCTCGCCGACCGGGTGGCCGGGGCGCAGCGGGGTGCCGCCCTCGGTGCCGGGCTCGGCCGGGCCGGTGCCGCCCTCGCTGATCAGGTCCTCCAGCGCGGAGCGCAGCGCCTCGCCGAACTCCGGGTCCATCGTCCCGGAGTTGTCCGCGGCGTCCTGCGGGCCGGTGGGGCGGGGGAAGAACAGCGGCCACTCGTCGGCGTCGGTGAAGGTCCCGGTGAACGGGGAGTCGAACAGCGGTGCGTCCTCGGCCGCGCGGGCCTCCTGCTCGGCCCAGAACGCCCGGGCCTCGGTGATCTCCCGCTCGCGGTCGGCGGCGAGCGCCTCGGCGACGGCCCGGCGTATCGCGGCCTCGTCCACCGGTGCGGGCACGGCCGGGGCCGCGGCCTGCGCGTCCAGCCGGCGGGAGATCCCGCGGAGGCGGAGCAGCACGGCGGTCGACACGGTGATCAGGATCAGCAGCAGGATGGTGTAGACGGCGCTCACGGAACGTACTCCTAGCGAGGAGCGGAACGGGGTTACGTGTCCACACTGCCGCATGCGGGGCTGTTACCGCAGTGGCGAATGTCTAATTCGTCCGGGACTTTCGCTCTTGTCCCCAAATTGTTAGGTAACACCGTTCTACGCAGTGGAGTTGATCCGCTCCGCAGTGTCGATTCCGGGGTCGGAAATGACGGAGAAGAGGGCCGGATCGACCTCGCGGTGTGATCCGGCCCTCAATTACGCTGCGTCACTCCAAATGGGTGGTCCAGACCCTTCGGAGGCGCGGGTGGGTCAGCTGAGGCGCTCGATGACCATGGCCATGCCCTGGCCGCCGCCGACGCACATGGTCTCCAGGCCGAACTGCTTGTCGTGCCACTGCAGGGAGTTGATCAGCGTGGTGGTGATCCGGGCGCCGGTCATGCCGAAGGGGTGGCCGACCGCGATGGCGCCGCCGTTGACGTTCAGCTTGTCCAGGTCGATGCCCAGGTCGCGGTAGGAGGGGATCACCTGGGCGGCGAAGGCCTCGTTGATCTCGACCAGGTCGATGTCGTCGATGGTCAGGCCGGCCCGCCGGAGCGCCTGCTTGGAGGCCTCGACCGGGCCGTGGCCCATGATCTCGGGGGAGAGGGCGCTGACGCCGGTGGAGACCACCCGGGCGAGCGGGGTGATGCCGAGCTCGCGGGCCTTGGTGTCGGACATGATGACCAGCGCGGCCGCGCCGTCGTTCAGCGGGCAGCAGTTGCCGGCGGTGACGGTGCCGTCCGGGCGGAAGACCGGCTTCAGGCCGGACACGCCCTCCACGGTCACGCCGGCGCGCGGGCCGTCGTCGGTGCTGACCACGGTGCCGTCCGGCAGCGTGACCGGGGTGATCTCGCGCTCCCAGAAGCCGGCCTTGATGGCGGCCTCGGCGAGGTTCTGCGAGCGGACGCCGAACTCGTCCTGCTCGGCGCGGGTGATGCCCTTGAGTGCGGCCAGGTTCTCGGCGGTCTGGCCCATCGCGATGTAGGCGTCCGGCAGCAGGCCGTCCTCGCGCGGGTCGTGCCACTGGCCGCCGCCCTCCTCGGCGCGCTTGGCGGTGCGGGCCTGGGCCTCGTCGAAGATCGGGTTCATGGTGCCCGGCAGGCCGTCCGAGGTGCCCTTGATGCTGCGCGAGACGGTCTCGACGCCGGCCGAGATGAAGACGTCGCCCTCGCCGGCCTTGATCGCGTGCAGCGCCATCCGCGTGGTCTGCAGCGAGGAGGAGCAGTAGCGGGTGATGGTGGCGCCGGGCAGGTAGTCCATGCCCATCTGGACGGCCACGATGCGGGCCAGGTTGTGGCCCTGCTCGCCGCCGGGCAGGCCGCAGCCGAGCATCAGGTCGTCGATCTGGCGCGGGTCGAGCTGCGGGACCTTGGCGAGGGCGGCCTGGATGACGTGGGCGGTCAGGTCGTCCGGGCGGACGTCCTTGAGCGAGCCCTTGAAGGCCCGGCCGATCGGCGAACGGGCGGCGCTGACGATGACGGCTTCGGGCATTGCGGTGCTCCTCGCTGAGTGACGACGGACTGGCGGTCCGGGAGGAAAGCTACCGGTTGGTAGCTCAACCGTCACCGGCCCCGGCGTGTGAGCTGGCCGACGTGTTCCCGGGGCCCTCCCCCGCCTCCGGGCCGACCCGCAGCCGGTGGCGCAGCAGGGCCCAGCGCCGGCCCGCGCCCTCCGCCTCCACGGCCGCCACCTCGGTGCCCGCCCGCCCGGCCGCCGCGGCGGCGGCCACCGCGACCGGCAGCACGGTCTCGCCCGGGACGGCCGCGTTCGGGCGCTCCTCCTCCGGCCACAGGCCCAGCGCGGCGCACACCGAGGGCAGGACGGCCATCGCGGCGGTGGCGTAGCCCTGGGCGGAGGGGTGGTAGCGGTCGGCGGCGAACATCTCCGGGCGGGCGGCGAACTCCGGGCCGAGCAGTGAGCCCAGCGAGACGGTGCGGCCGCCCGCCTCCACCACGGCGATGGTCTGCGCGGCGGCCAGCTGGCGGCTCAGCCGCCGGGCCACCCAGCGCAGCGGCGGGCGCACCGGCTTGATCGTCCCGAGATCCGGGCAGGTGCCCACCACCACCTCGCAGCCGTTGGCGCGCAGGGCGGCGACGGCCTCGCCGAGCTGGCGGACGGCGAGCTGGGCGGGGCTGTGCCTGGTCACGTCGTTGGCCCCGACCATGATCACTGCGATGTCCGGGCGGTGCCGCAGTGCCTGCTCCAGCTGGCCGGAGAGGTCGGCGGAACGGCCGCCGGAGCGGGCCACGTTGACCATCCGCACCGGGCGCTCGGCCACCGAGGCCAGACCGGCGGCCAGCAGCGCGCCCGGGGTCTCGCGGGCCCGGGCCACCCCGAGGCCGGCGCCGGTGGAGTCGCCGAGGACGGCCAGCACCAGCGGTGCCTGCGGGGCGGCGCAGCGGTCGGCGAAGGCCTCGCCGTAGACGCCGTCGGCCTTGGGCGGGACGGTCTCCAGGACGCCGATGGCCTGGATGGCGAGCTTGCTCTCGGTCAGCAGCACGCCCACCAGGCCCACGCCCAGCAGCCCCAGCCCGCCGCCGCCGTACGCAGCCGCGGTGGCGATCCGGCGGGCCACCCGGGCCCGCGAGTCCTGTGCGCCTGGCATCCGGCGCCCCCTTCGCGTCATCGTGCCGTCCCCTCCGGGCACGGCAACGCCTGCACAGCGCTCTTACCCGCACCGGGGGTGGGAGTACCGGGGGCACGGGTGGGGGTGGGCCATTGGGGGCGGTGCGCCGGAGGGGAACCCCGGGGCGCCACCCACGCCCTAGGCTTTGCAGTACCGAATGCACTCGCATGCCCATAGACCGGGAGGACCCCCGTGCGGTACCACAACTCGATCATCGACCTGGTCGGCAACACGCCGCTGGTCAAGCTGAACAAGGTCACCGAGGGCATCAGCGCGACTGTGCTGGCGAAGGTCGAGTACTTCAACCCCGGCGGCTCGGTGAAGGACCGCATCGCGATGCGCATGATCGAGGCCGCCGAGGCCTCGGGCGCCCTCAAGCCGGGCGGCACGATCGTGGAGCCGACCTCCGGCAACAC
The DNA here is from genome assembly GCF_044546945.1 of Kitasatospora sp. NPDC053057. Taxonomy (NCBI): domain Bacteria; kingdom Bacillati; phylum Actinomycetota; class Actinomycetes; order Kitasatosporales; family Streptomycetaceae; genus Kitasatospora; species Kitasatospora sp. NPDC053057. The sequence continues at coordinate 6,075 of NZ_JBITZP010000005.1, forward strand.
CGGCGTCGGCCTGGCGATCGTGGCCCAGCAGAAGGGCTACAAGTGCATCTTCGTCTGTCCCGACAAGGTGTCCACTGACAAGATCAACACTCTGCGCGCCTACGGTGCCGAGGTGGTCGTCTGCCCGACCGCCGTCGCCCCGGAGCACCCGGACTCCTATTACAACGTCTCCGACCGCCTGGTCCGCGAGACCCCGAACGCCTGGAAGCCGGACCAGTACTCCAACCCGGACAACCCGGCCTCGCACTACCACTCCACCGGTCCGGAGCTGTGGGAGCAGACCGACGGGAAGATCACCCACTTCGTGGCGGGCGTCGGCACCGGCGGCACCATCTCCGGCACCGGCAACTACCTGAAGGAGGTCTCCGGCGGCAAGGTCAAGGTCGTCGGCGCCGACCCGGAGGGCTCGGTCTACTCGGGCGGCACCGGCCGTCCGTACCTGGTCGAGGGCGTCGGTGAGGACTTCTGGCCGACCGCCTACGACCGCAACGTCGCGGACGAGATCGTCGCGGTCTCCGACAAGGACTCGTTCCAGATGACCCGCCGCCTGGCCAAGGAGGAGGGCCTGCTGGTCGGCGGCTCCTGCGGCATGGCCGTGGTGGCCGCGCTGGAGGTGGCCCGCAAGCTCGGGCCGGACGACGTCGTCGTGGTGCTGCTGCCGGACGGCGGCCGCGGCTACCTGTCGAAGATCTTCAACGACGACTGGATGGCCGACTACGGCTTCCTGCCCTCCTCCACCGACGAGGCCCACATCGGCGAGGTGCTGGCCCGCAAGGAGTCCATGGAGCAGGGCGGCGTCCCGCAGTTCGTCCACATGCACCCGAACGAGACGGTCGCCGAGGCGGTCCGGGTGCTGCGCGAGTACGGCGTCTCGCAGATGCCGGTGGTCTCCCCGGGCGCCGGCCACCCGGACATCATGGCCGGCGAGGTGATCGGCTCGGTGGTGGAGAAGCTGCTGCTGGAGGGCATCTTCGCCAAGGAGATCGAGCTGACCGACACCCTGGACAAGGTGATGTCCAAGCCGCTGCCGGTGGTCGGGTCGGGCGAGACCGTCACCAACCTGATGACCGTGCTGGAGAAGGCCGACGCGGCGGTCGTGCTGGTCGAGGGCAAGCCGCAGGGCATCGTCACCCGGCAGGACCTGCTCGGCTTCCTGACCACCCGCGGCGCGCACTGACGCCCGCTCGCGGCGTCGGTACGCGCTGACGCCCGCTCACCCGGCTTCGCCCGTGGACGGATCGGAGGGATTCGTCCACGGGCGAAGTGGTACACCGGCGTCACCTGCCCGCAGCACGTGGTTAACAACGCTCCGGCATCGTGGTGGTCAACGGCGAGACGCCGAGCGAGACGGCAGCGGTCGACCGGGAGCGGCTCCCCGGCGGGCGCGGCCGGCTCCGGACACGTCGGACGGTCCTGACCCGGCCACCGTGTCCGCCCTCCCCGACCGGCATCGGAGGGAGGGGCCCTCCGCGGGAGGCGCCGTCGTCCCGCCCCTGTCCGGCTCCGGCCGGTCGACAGGGTGCGGCGGCTCCCGCGGCGATCACCGCGCCGCACGGCGCGGCTCCGCGGTTCCCGGGTGGGGGAGCCGATGCGGAGAAGACGGTGGGGCCGGTCCTGTTCCCAGGGCCGGCCCTTCCCGTTCGCCCGGCCTCCGTGTGCGCGCCGGGGTGCCTTCGTTCCCGTACGCTCGCACGCATGACCAGCACTGAAACGACCGACGCCCCGCGCTACGTCAAGCTCAAGATCGAGCTCATCGCGGAGATCACCGACGAGGGCGCCCTCAAGGCGGCGGCCCTGCAGCAGGTCGCCGGGGACGAGTACCTCGACGACGAGGAGCGGGCCCAGTCCGTCGAGGCCATCGAGGTGGACCCGTCGGGTTCGCTCGCCCACTTCATCGACCCCGTCGCGCTGCTCGGCGACGTCCCGGGCGTCGAGCTCGCCTCGGCGACCTGGGAGTCGGCGCAGACCGAGTTCGACCCCGAGAGCGAGGAGTGGGACGAGTACACGGTGGAGGAGTCCGCCGAGTAGCGGCCGACGTGCCGTGACTGCCCGTGAACGCCCGGTCCGCTCTCGGCGGGCCGGGCGTTTTGTCCATGTTCAGCGGGAAGTTGGGTCATCTCATACGATCGCTTACCCTTCGGTGATGGAACCGTGAGCAGCCGGATTGCGTTTCTGTATCCGTAATCGCCCGGGAAGAATTCAGCAGGGAGACGCGACGTGACGGCACGGGACGGTCAGGGGCGGGTGGCCGGGGGCAACTGGAGCCGACGCGGAGTGCTCGCGGGCCTGATCGGTGCGCCGGTCCTGCTGCTCGCGGCCTGCAACGACAACAGCGGCGGCGGCAGTGGCGGCAACGCCGGCTCCGGCGGTGGCGGCGCCAGCGGCACCCCGGGCTCGGGCGGCGGCGCCACCCCGAAGACCTCGGCCGCCGTGATCACCGTCACCCCCGCGGACGGCACCACCGGCGCCAGCTTCAGCGAGCCGGTCAAGGTCACGGTCAGCAACGGCACCCTGACCACCGTCAAGGTCACCGACTCCACCGGCAAGGAGCTGGCCGGCCAGCTCTCCTCCGACAACACCAGCTGGACCTCGGCGGCGGCCCCGGCCAGCGGTACCAAGTACTCCGTCACCGCCAGCGGCGCCGACAAGGACAAGCTGGAGGCGGACGCCAACGCCACCTTCACCACGGCGACCCCGGCCAACACCTTCGTGGGCTACTTCACCCCCGAGGACGGCTCGGTGGTCGGTGTCGGCATGCCGGTCTCGATCAACTTCAGCAAGCCGATCACGGACAAGAAGGCCGTCCAGTCGGCGATCACCGTGATAGCCGAGCCGGGCGTCGAGATCGTCGGCCACTGGTTCTCCAGCACCCGCCTCGACTTCCGGCCGCAGGAGTACTGGGCCAAGGGCACCAAGGTCACCCTGAAGCTGCGCCTCAAGGACGTCGAGGGCGCCAAGGGCGTCTACGGCACCCAGTCCAAGGACGTCAGCTTCACCATCGGCCGCGCCCAGACCAGCGTCGCCGACCTCGGCACCAGGAAGCTCACCGTCACCACGGACGGCCAGGTCAGCGCCGTCTACAAGATCTCCGGCGGCGCCCCCGAGCACACCACCTGGGGCGGCAAGATGGTCATCTCCGAGCAGTTCACCCAGACCCGGATGAACTCGCAGACCGTCAACCTGGGCAGCGAGTACGACATCGCCGACGTGCCGCACGCCCAGCGCCTGACCACCTCCGGCACCTTCATCCACGGCAACTACTGGTCCTCGCCGTCGATCTTCGGCGGGCAGAACACCAGCCACGGCTGCGTCGGCCTGCAGGACGCCAAGGGCGCCTCGGACAGCAGCACGGACGGCTACAAGTTCTACAAGTCCTCGATGGTCGGCGACGTGGTCGAGGTCGTGAACTCCGGCGACAAGACCGTCGCCCCGGACAACGGTCTGAACGGCTGGAACCTGAGCTGGGCCGACTGGAAGGCCGGCAGCGCGGTCTGACCCGCGTCCGGGCGGCAGCTGCGCCGCTGCTGACCCGCGTCTCTGAAGAAACCTCCCGGGCGGACCGAACCTCGCGGTCCGCCCGAGGAGTCAGATGGGTGTGAAACGCGAGCAGAGACAGCGACAGGACGCCGAGTTCAGCGCGTTCGTCGCCGGGAGCGGCCGCCAACTGCTGCGGCTGGCCGAGCTGTTGACCGGCGATCCGGAGCGGGCCAAGGACATCGTGCAGTCGGCGCTGGAACGTGCCTACCTGCACTGGCACCGGATCACCGGCGACGACCCCACCGCGTACGTCCGCCGGATCGTGGTGAACCAGCACCGCGACTGGTGGCGCCGGTTGCGCAACCGCGAACTGCCCACCGACCACACCCCCGACCGGCCGCTGGCCGAGGACCTCGCCGAACGGCAGGCCGAACGGGCGCTGCTGCACCAGGCGTTGGGCACCCTCACCCGCCGGGAGCGGACGGTCGTGGTGCTGCGGTACTACGGGGACCTCACCGAGGCCGCCATCGCGGCCGAACTGGGAATCGCCCGGGGCACCGTGAAGAGCACGCTCAACCGGGCGCTGTCGAAGCTGCGCGCACACCCCGAACTCGCCGACCGCACCGGCGGCCCGGCGGGTCCCATGGCGCACATCGAGGTGACGGTATGAGCTTCGAGGACCGACTCGGAGAGCTGTTCAGGAACGAGGACCCGCACGCGGCCGGGCCGGAGCCGGCGGCGGTCATCGCCGGCGCCCGGCGGCGCCGCGCCCGGCGCAGGGTGGGGGCCGGGGCGGCCGCCCTGGCCGTGGCGCTGGTCTGCGGGGCGACGGCACTGACGGCCGGCGGCGCCCGGCCGACCGGGGACGCCAGGGCAGAGGCGGGGGCGGCACGGACCGCCTCTGCGGGGGCGACCGCCCTGGTCCCGGCCGCCCCGGCTGCCCCGGCCGCCTCTCCGACAGCCATTCCGGCCCCGACGACGACCTCGCTGCCGCTCTCACCGGTGCGGCAGGTCGCCCCCGGGGAGAAGATCGAGATCGTCGACGGGGCCCAGATGTGGGTCACCGCGAACGAGAAGTGCGACGACTACCGGGTCGGCGGCACCTGGGGCTCCGGTAGCGGCTGCCGGGACATGCGCAGCGACAACCTGGAGCACGACAGGCCCAACATCGCCGCCCAGACGCACGGCGACCGGGACAGGTCCGTCGTGGCCAGCTTCTACATCGGTCCGACGCCAGCCCGGATCGTCGCGTTCTACGACGGCAAACCGACCCTCGCCACGCTCGTCACCACCACCGGGATGAAGGGCTGGATCGGCTACTACGTCGTCCTGCCCCCGATGCCGGCGCCCGATGCGAACCGGCACCGCCCGCCGGCCAGCCCGGCGCTCGGGGCGTACGACGCCGGGGGCAGGCTGCTGGCGACGCTGTCCGGCTTCGCGGCGGACGGCACCGAGGTGAAGGCCCCGGACCGGCTGTGACCGGGCCCGGTCACCGCTTCGCGTAGTCCGCGAAGCCCTGCCAGTCGACGATCACACAGGCCTGGTCGCCAACCGTCCAGGCGTCGTGCCCGGGCGGGCAGATCATCAGATCGCCGGGGCCGACCTCGCACTCCTGGCCGTCGTCCATGACGAGCTTCATCCGGCCGGAGATCACGTACCCGGCGTGGGCCGCCTGGCAGCTGTCGGTCTTGGCGATCGGCTTCACGTGCTTGGACCACTGCCAACCCGGCTCGAACACGGCCCGGCCCACCGGGCCCGCGTCCAGGTTGACCAGCCGAAGCTCCCCCGTGCCCTCCTCGAAGGGGCGGACTTCCTCGGGATCGTCGAAGTTCCGCTGGTAGAGACCGGCCATGGCGCACTCCTCTCCACACGACGGCTCGGCCCGGCCACCGGGGGGTGGCCGGGCCAGCCCTCTCCGGCCATTCCAGTCTGCGCCCGGGCCGGGGAGCGGTCACCTTGAGTGGCCGTTCCCCAGCCGGGCCGGGCCGGGCCGGGCGGCGGAGGTCAGTCCTGGGTGCGGGCCACGCCGATCGGGCAGGAGGCGCCGGTGCCGCCCAGACCGCAGTACCCGTTGGGGTTCTTGGCGTCCGACAGGTACTGCTGGTGGTACGGCTCGGCCGGGTAGAAGGGGCCGGCCGGGGCGATCTCGGTGGTGATCGGGCCGTAACCGAGCGCGGTCAGCGCGGGCTGGAAGGCGTCCCGGGTGGCGGTCGCGGCGGCGGCCTGGGCGGGGGAGTGGGTGTAGAGCGCGGAGCGGTACTGGGTGCCCACGTCGTTGCCCTGGCGGTTGCCCTGGGTCGGGTCGTGGGCCTCCCAGAAGGCCTTCAGCAGCCGCTCGTAGGAGATCACCGCCGGGTCGAACACCACCCGGACCGCCTCGGTGTGCCCGGTCAGCCCGCTGCACACCTCCTCGTACGTCGGGTTGGGCGTGTGGCCGCCCTGGTAGCCGACCAGCGTCGTCCAGACGCCGGGCAGCCGCCAGAACGTGCGCTCGGCGCCCCAGAAGCAGCCCAGCCCGAAGTCGGCCACCTCCAACCCCTCCGGGTAGGGCCCGGTGAGCGGGTGGCCGAGCACGGTGTGCGGCTCGGTCAGGGCGAAGCCCGGGGCCTGGCGGCCGGGCAGCGCCTGATCGGCGGGGACGAGCGAGGTCTTGTGGCGGTTGAACAGCACGGCCTGCTCCAGCGGGTAGGAAGGGTTGCCCAGGGTTAAACGCACCGGGCCGCCCGCGGATTCCGGTCCGCCGATTCCGGCGAGCGCGCGGCCGTACGGCCATTAGGCTCGGAGCCATGACCGAGCACCAGCTTCCCCACGGCTTCGAGACCCTCGCCATCCACGCGGGTCAGGAAGCAGACCCCCAGACCGGGGCCGTCGTCACGCCCATCTACCAGGTGTCCACCTACAAGCAGGACGGGGTGGGCGGCCTGCGGGGCGGCTACGAGTACAGCCGCAGCGCCAACCCGACCCGCACCGCGCTGGAGGAGTGCCTCGCGGCGCTCGAGGGCGGCGCCCGCGGCCTCGCCTTCGCCTCCGGCCTGGCGGCCGAGGACACCCTGCTGCGCACCATCCTCAAGCCGGGCGACCACATCGTGATCCCCAACGACGCCTACGGCGGCACCTTCCGGCTGTTCGCCAAGGTGCTGACCCGCTGGGGCGTCGAGTTCTCCGTCGCCAACACCCAGAAGCTGGACGACGTCCGGGCCGCGCTGCGCCCGAACACCCGCGCGGTGTGGGTGGAGACCCCGTCCAACCCGCTGCTGGGCATCACCGACCTGGCCGGGCTCGCCGAGGTCGCGCACGGCGCCGGTGCGCTGCTGGTGGTCGACAACACCTTCGCCAGCCCGTACCTGCAGCAGCCGATCTCGCTCGGCGCGGACGCGGTCGTGCACTCCACCACCAAGTACATGGGCGGCCACTCGGACGTGGTCGGCGGTGCGCTGGTGCTGGCCGAGGCGGGCCTCGGCGAGGAGGTCGCGTACCACCAGAACGCGATGGGCGCCGTCTCCGGGCCGTTCGACGCCTGGCTGGTGCTGCGCGGCATCAAGACCCTGGGCGTCCGGATGGACCGGCACAGCTCCAACGCGGAGAAGGTCGCCGAGCTGCTGAGCAGCCACCCCAAGGTCAGCCAGGTGCTCTACCCGGGCCTGCCCGAGCACCCCGGCCACGACATCGCCGCCAAGCAGATGAAGGCCTTCGGCGGCATGGTCTCGTTCCGGGTCGCCGGCGGCGAGGAGGCGGCCGTCGAGGTCTGCAACCGCGCGCAGCTGTTCACCCTGGGCGAGTCGCTGGGCGGCGTGGAGTCGCTGATCGAGCACCCGGGCCGGATGACCCACGCCTCGGCGGCCGGTTCGCCGCTGGAGGTGCCGGCCGACCTGGTGCGCGTCTCGGTGGGCATCGAGTCCATCGACGACCTGCTGGCCGACCTCAAGCAGGCGCTCGGTTAGGGCGTGTCTCACTGCCCCTGCTGGTCCGCCGTGTACGACTCCATCGCGAGGTTGAAGCGGGCCAGCAGGGTGCAGAACGCCTGCTGCTCCTCGGGCGGCCAGTCGGCCACCAGGCGGCGGGTCAACTCGGCCCGCCCGTCCCGGACTTCGGCTAGCCGACCGGTGCCGCAGGAGGTCAGCGCGAGCCGTACCGCGCGGCGGTCGGCCGGGTCCTGCACCCGGCCGACCAGCCCGGCCGCGACCAGCGGGGCGACCTGGCGGGTCACCGTGGAGGAGTCCACACCGAGCGCCTCGGCCAGCGCCTTGACGTTCGCCGGCCCGTGCCGCTCCAGGCGGTCGAGCAGCAGGTAGGCGGCCCGGTCCAGCGTGCCGACGCCGCCGGAGGTCCGGACCTGTTCCATCCGGCGGGCGAACACCGCCAGCTGGTACTGGAGTTGGGTGTGCACGGGCTCGGTTCGGTCGGTGGCCTGGGGCGAGGTCGTCGTCATCGCGGCTCACGATCGTCATGCGGTGAGAGAAGCTCAGAAGCAGCAGCGTACGCGGGCGGAGCGGGCCCGGGAACAGGACCGACGTCCCCGATTGCCGCTGCCGCGAGCCCTAGGCTGGGATCATGCACAACTGGCCGATCACCCTCGACGACGTCCGCGGCGCCCAGAAGATGCTCGCCGGGGTCGCCCGGGTGACTCCGATGGAGGGCAGCCGGCACCTGTCCGGGCTGATCGGCGCGCCGGTCCACCTGAAGTGCGAGAACCTCCAGCGCACCGGCTCCTTCAAGCTGCGCGGGGCGTACGTGCGGATCGCGGGACTCTCACCGGTGCAGCGGGCCGGCGGGGTGGTGGCGGCGAGCGCCGGGAACCACGCCCAGGGGGTGGCGCTGGCGGCCTCGCTGCTGGGGGTTCGCTCGACCGTGTTCATGCCGGTCGCGGCGCCGCTGCCGAAGGTCGCGGCCACCCGTGAGTACGGCGCCGAGGTGCGGCTGCACGGCACCACGGTGGACGAGGCGCTGCAGGCCGCGCAGCGGTACTCGGAGGCGACCGGGGCGGTGTTCATCCACCCCTTCGACCACTGGGACGTGGTCACCGGCCAGGCGACCGTCGGCCTGGAGATCCTGGAGCAGTGCCCCGAGGTGCGCACCATCCTGGTCGGGGTGGGCGGCGGCGGGCTGCTGGCCGGGATCGCGGCGGCGGTCAAGCCGTTGCGGCCGGACGTCCGGGTGGTCGGGGTGCAGGCGGCGGCCGCGGCCGCGTACCCGCCCTCGCTGGCGGCCGGGCGGCCGGTGACGCTGGAGCACTTCGCCACCATGGCCGACGGGATCATGGTCGGGCGCCCCGGGGACATCCCGTTCGAGGTGGTCAACACCCTGGCGGACGGCATCCGCACGGTCTCCGAGGACGCCCTGTCACGGGCCCTGCTGCTCGGCCTGGAGCGGCTGAAGCTGGTGGTCGAGCCGGCCGGGGCGGCCCCGATCGCGGCGCTGCTGGAGCAGCCGGACTCCTTCGAGGGCCCGGTGGTGGCGGTGCTGTCCGGTGGCAACATCGACCCGCAGCTGATGCAGCGGGTGCTGCGGCACGGGCTGGCGGCCGCCGGGCGCTACCTGTCGCTGCGGGTGCGGCTGACGGACAAACCGGGCTCGCTGGCGGACCTGCTGGGGGTGCTGACCAGGGTGGACGCCAACGTGCTGGACGTCGCGCACGTCCGGATCGACCCGCGGCTGGGGCTCACCGAGGTCGAGGTGGACCTGCACCTGGAGACCAAGGGGCCGGAGCACTGCGCGCTGGTGGTGGGCGAGTTGCGGGACGCGGGGTACGTGGTCGCGGGCTGAGCGCTTGTTCGACTCCCCTTCTCCGATTTTCGAACCCCTCTTCTCCAAATCCCCTTGACGCGATGTATCGCGAGTTGCCACACTCGCGATACATCGCGTTCTGTGTCGGTGGTCGGAAACCGAGTCGCCCGTGCGCCCGAATGGGGGGGGGCAAATTGGGACAGATCGCTCACATTTGCCCGAGGAGATGAGGCAGGCCATGGCGCCAGCCATCCAAGCCGAGAACCTGGTCAAGACCTTCGGCGACGTACGAGCCCTGGACGGCGTCAGCCTCGACGTCCCCGAGGGCACGGTGCTCGGACTGCTCGGCCCGAACGGCGCCGGCAAGACCACCACCGTGCGCGTCCTCACCACCCTGCTGCGCCCCGACTCCGGCCGCGCGGTGGTGGCCGGCGTCGACGTCCTCGAGCACCCGGACCGGGTCCGCAGCCTGATCGGGCTGTCCGGCCAGTACGCGGCGGTCGACGAGTACCTGACCGGCTTCGAGAACCTCACCATGGTCGGCGAGCTGTACCAGATGCGCACCCGCGACGCGAAGGCCCGCGCGCTGGAGCTGCTGGAGTGGTTCAACCTCACCGAGGCCAAGGACCGCACCGCCAAGACGTACTCCGGCGGCATGCGCCGTCGCCTCGACCTGGCCGCCGCACTGGTGGTGCGGCCGCCGGTGATGTTCCTGGACGAGCCGACCACCGGCCTCGACCCGCGCAACCGGCTCGCACTCTGGGAGGTCATCGAGACCCTGGTCGAGCAGGGCACCACGCTCCTGCTCACCACCCAGTACCTGGAGGAGGCCGACCGGCTCGCCCACGACATCGCGGTGGTCGACCACGGCCGGGTGATCGCCCGTGGCACCGCCGACCAGCTCAAGGCGCAGATCGGCGGCGAGCGGATCGAGGTCGTGGTGCACGAGCCGGGCCTGGTCGCGGACGCGGTCGCGGCGCTGTCCGGGTACGCGCTGGGCGAGCCGGCGGTGGAGAAGAACACCCGGAAGATCACCGTGCCAGTCAGCGGCGGCGCCCGGGTGCTCGCCGACGCGATCCGCGAACTGGACGGCCGGGGCATCGAGATCGACGACATCGGCCTGCGCCGCCCGACCCTGGACGACGTCTTCCTCACCCTCACCGGACACGTCGCCGAGGCGGTCGAGGACGGCGACGGCGACGGCGCCGGCTCCAAGGGCCGAGGCCGGGGCGGCCGGGGCGGCCGGGGCGGTCCCGGTCGCGGGAAGAGCGGCGGCGGCACCGACGGCGACGGCGGTCAGGACCCCGACCAGCAGCAGGCCGTCACGGCCGGAACGGAGCGCTGAGATGAGCACCGGCACGACCATCGGGCACGCCATCGGCGGGGCGGTGCCGACGCCCCGCCGGGGCCTGTCCGCGACCCTGCACGACTCCTGGGTGGTCGCCAAGCGCAATCTGCGCAGGATGTCCAGGATTCCCGAGATCGTGGTGTTCGGGCTCATGCAGCCGGTCATGTTCGTGCTGCTGTTCTCGTACGTCATGGGCGGAGCGATCAAGATCCCCGGGGCGAACTCCAGCTCCGACACGTACATCCAGTTCCTGATGGCCGGCATCTTCGCCCAGACCGTCACCTTCGCCACCGCCGGGGCCTCGGCCGGCATCGCGGAGGACATGACCAAGGGCCTGGTGGACCGCTTCCGCTCGCTGCCGATGGCTCGCTCGGCGGTGCTGGTCGGCCGCACCCTCGCGGACCTGTGCCAGACCGCGTTCACCGTGGTCGTGCTGGCGCTGGTCGCGCTGGCGGTCGGCTGGCGGATCCACGACGGAGTGCTCAGGGCGCTCGGCGCCTTCGGCCTGCTGCTCCTGCTCGGCTACGCCTTCTCCTGGATCGGTGCGTTGATCGGACTGTCGGTGCGCAGCCCCGAGGCGGCCACCTCGGCCGGGCTGATCTGGCTGTTCCCGCTGACCTTCGTGTCCAACGCCTTCGTGCCGGTCAGCTCGATGCCGGACTGGCTGCGGGGCATCGCGTACTGGAACCCGTTCAGCGCGACGGTGCAGGCCTGCCGGGACCTCTTCGGCAACCAGCTCGGGCCGGTGGACAGCGCCTGGCCGATGCAGCACGCGGCGCTGGTGTCGGTGCTGTGGTCGCTGGTGATCACGGCGGTGTTCTCCTGGCTGTCGGTACGCAAGTACCGCTCGGCCGTGGGGTGAATCGTCACTGCCGGAAACGCCCGAGGGCGGCCGCGGGGGTCCTTCGGACTCCGCGGCCGCCCTCGGCGGTGTTCGGGGTCGGGTCAGCCGGCGTGCGGCACGACCTTGACGATCTTCACCATGGCCGGCTTGCCGTTCGGCAGTTCGTAGGTGGCCTCGTCGCCGATCTTCTTGCCGTCGATCGCGCGGCCCAGCGGCGACTGCGGCGAGTAGACGTCCAGGTCGTCGGCGCCCGCCACCTCGCGCGAGGCGAGCAGGAACTCCATGAGGTCGTCCTCGTCGCCGTCGAAGGCGACCGTGACGACCATGCCCGGGGCCACCACGCCGGAGTCGGCCGGGGCCTCGCCGACCTTGGCGCGCTCCAGCAGCTGGGTCAGCTGGCGGATGCGCAGCTCGGTCTTGCCCTGCTCCTCCTTCGCCGCGTGGTAGCCGGCGTTCTCCTTGAGGTCGCCCTCCTCGCGCGCCGCCTCGATCTTCTCGGCGATCTCGATGCGCCAGGGCCCGGTCAGGTGATCCAGCTCGGCCTTGAGCTGGTCGTAGCCGGCCTGAGTGAGCCAGGTCACGTTCTCACTGGTCTGGGTCACGGGTGCTCCTCGTAGGTGCTGGGGCTGTGCTGAGGGTGTGAGTCGTCAGCAGGTTGTCGGTGATATCGGTCTCAACTACAAAGCAACGCCCGCTCCCGTACCATCCGGTGCGGAAGGGGCGAAACCACGAGCGTAACAAGTCCTGCCGACAAGCGGGAGAGGCGTCGTCGTGGCATTGACGGTGGCGTTACGCCACGGTGTACAGGAACCGGGTGCGGGACTTCCTACGGATGCCCGTTCCGACGGACGAATATGCGTCCCCGGGCCGTTCCGCGTCCACTTCCGCCCACTTCCCGCCTACTTCGCCGGGGTGCAGCCCAGCAGCTCGGCGGTGGTGCCGCGGGCGGTGGTGCGCAGGGTGACGGTGGCGTCGTAGTTCGACCCGGCCGCCGGGACCGGGAAGTCGGCCACCCCGACCACCGCGTGGTCGTCGCTCTGCGAGCGGACCGTGCAGGTGCCTGCCGTCCCGTCGCTCTTGCTCACGGTCAGGTGCAGCCGCACCTCGGAGTCGGAGAGCACCTGGAAGGTCGGCACCGAGCCGTTGATCTTCGACTCGCGCAGCAGGTAGGAGCCGCCCAGCCAGGCGATCAGACCCAGCCCGAGCACGCCGCAGACCGCGCCGACGACCTTCAGACGGCGGTCCGACTCGCTGTCGCCGCGCCGGCCGTAGCGCCCCTCGGGCAGCTGCGTGGCGTTGCTCTGTGCAGTCATCGGACTCCGTCCTCTCCTAGGGAGGGGCCGCGCGGGCGGTGCAGGGGAATGCGACGGTCCTCCAGTCCGTCACTATAGGAGGGGCACGCCCGCGGCCGGTCCGGCGGGGGCGGGGCTCGGCCGCGCCGGAGACCGGCCGCAGGCCGGCCTTGCGGCGACGCGGTCCCGAAGTGAGCGGTTCGTACGGTGGGCAGACCGGACTTCGCGGAACGCCCGATGATGTGGAAGGAACGCAAGGCGTTGACTGAGCAGTTGCGACTGATGGCGGTGCACGCCCACCCGGACGACGAGTCCAGCAAGGGCGCGGCCACCATGGCCATGTACGTCGAGCAGGGTGTGGACGTGCTCGTGGCCACCTGCACGGGGGGCGAGCGCGGGTCGGTTCTCAACCCCAAGCTCCAGGGGGACCCGTACATCGAGGAGAACATCCACGAGGTGCGCCGCAAGGAGATGGACGAGGCGCGGGCCATCCTCGGCGTCGGGCAGGCCTGGCTGGGCTTCGTCGACTCCGGCCTGCCGGAGGGCGACCCGCTGCCCCCGCTGCCCGAGGGGTGCTTCGCCCTGGAGGACGTCAAGGAGGCGGCCGAGCCGCTGGTCCGGCTGATCCGCGAGTTCAAGCCGCAGGTCATCACGACCTACGACGAGAACGGCGGCTACCCGCACCCGGACCACATCATGACCCACAAGATCACCATGCTGGCCTTCGACGCCGCGGGCGACCCGGACGCCTACCCCGAGGCCGGCGAGCCCTGGCAGCCGCTCAAGCTGTACTACAACCACGGCTTCCCGATGGACCGCATCCGCGCGCTGCACAAGTACCTCACCGAGCACGGCCACGACTCCCCGTACGGCGAGTGGATCGCCGGCTGGGAGAAGAGCGGCCGCAAGGAGCGCGAGATCACCACCCGGGTCCGCTGCGGCGACTGGTTCGAGACCCGCGACCGCGCGCTGATCGCCCACGCCACCCAGATCGACCCGGACGGCCCGTGGTTCCGCGTCCCGCTGGAGGTCCAGCGCGAGGTCTGGCCCACCGAGGACTACGAGCTCGCCCGTACCCTGATTGACGTGGACCTCCCGGAGGACGACCTGTTCGCCGGACTGCGCACCCTCACCCTGGCAGCCGAGGCCGCCGACGTGCGCGACTGACCCACCCCCGACGGCCCGGCTCGGCGTGAGCCGGGCCACCATAGAGATATGAGTGCCCCCGTGAACCTCATCCACCTCGCCGCTGACCTCGCCGTCGACGACGCCAAGGTCACCCCCGGTCTCCTCGGCTTCGTCGTCTTCGCCGCCCTCGGCGTGGCGACGTGGTTCCTGGCCAAGTCGATGAACCGGCAGTTCAAGAAGGTCGACTTCACGGAGGAGCCGGAAGCCCCGAAGGAGTGACCCGCCACGGCCGGTCCCCCGCCTCCGACGGCGGGGGACCGGCCTTCGGCGGACTCGGCGAGGCCCGGGCCGGCCTGACGCGTGGGTGGAGGGCGATGCGCGAGGATGGGGGCATGCCGAGCCGTCTCGCGGACGCGACCTCGCCGGACCTGCTGCAGCATGCCGAGAATCCGGTCGACTGGTGGCCGTGGGGGGGTGGAGGCCTTCGAGGAGGCGCGGCGGCGCGGGGTGACGGCGTACCGGCGGCCTCGTCGTCCCAGCCGTCGCTCCCCTGAAGCTGGGTGAACGCCTCGGGCTCGCGAGCCAGCAGGGCTTGCTCGAACGCTCCGGGGGTCATGCCCCAGGTGCTGCCTTCGGCCGGGGTGAAGATCCAGTACAGGGTCTGGTCTTCGGTGGGCCACGGCTGTTCGGTGTACATGCGCGTCCTTGTCGTGCTCTTCAGGGAACGTAGCGGGCGTAGCCCTTGACGCCGTAGGCGGCCATCATGGTGCGCCAGTACGATGCGGAGTCCTGGTTGTTGGTGTCGATCTCCAGGCCGCGGAGCTGACCTTCGTTGCGAGGGTCGGCCATGGCCGCAGCGTACTTCTGAAGTTCCTGCGGTCCTTGTCGAACAGGACGTCTCGTTTGCCGGTTTGGTGGTTCTGGATCAGGCCCATCGCGGTGCTGCGGTAGTCGGGTGAACTGCCGTGGCACTCCGTGAGGCAGTTCATCGGCTCACCCGGCGTACTCCCATTTCTCACACCAGGACTTGAGTGGGGGCGGGACTTCGGTGCGCTGTGGCAGTGGGGTGGCGGCCTGGACCTGCCCGGATGTGATCTGGGGCGACCAGTCTCCGATGCCGTAGATGAACGGGCCGTGGTCGTGGCGGCCGTAGTCCAGCATCGCGGGATCCCAGGGGGTGCCGATGTGCTCGCACAGGGCCTTGCAGGCAGCCGCCGGGTCGGCGGTGAGCTGCTCGTAGGTGAGGTGGGCGACGTTGGGCAGGTTGGCGGCGGCCTCATCGAGGGCGGCGGCGAACTTGTCCATAGTCACAGCCGCTTCGGCAAGATCGGCGGCGTCGCCGGCGCGGCGGATGGAGTCGGCGATGGCGATCGGGTGCCGGCGCAGGACGATGTACCGGGCCTCTGGCCAGCACGCGGCGAGGCGCCGCCAGATGAACACATTCCCAGGGGACTTCTCGACCAGAACGTTCTTGCCTGCCTCGGTGAGCTGGCGGTGCAGCAGCCGGTCCCACAGGAGGTGTTCGAGGTCTTCGCGGCCGAGGCCGAGGGTGCGCATGGCGAGGTCGGTGTACTCGTCGTCGACGGTGACGGTGAGGCCGACGAGGTGGAGTTCGTGCGGGGCGTGGACGTCGGGGTGGGAGCCGAGCAGGCGGCGTAGCAGGGTCGATCCGGAGCGGATCGGGGAGAGGATGAAGACGGGGGCGGGAACGAGGCGCTGCTAGTGGAGGGGTTGTCTCTCGATACGTATTCCAAGAGTGTTGACAGGCCCGTCGACCTTGGATATGCCCGCTTTGCGGGTGAAAAGGCGGATCGTTGACGGGCCGCCCCCTGCGCGATCATGCATTGCGTGAACATGCCGAATGCTGGCGTTGTGTATCCGGGGTGGCCTGTGAAAACGTCGATGATGTTGATCGCGGATGGACAAGTCCAGACTAGGGGTTTTGCATGTTATGCACGGCGCTGGATGGCTGGGTGGTTCGTGTGGGAATGGTTCCCGCGACCGGCCCCGCGATGCGGCTGGGACGTGGGTCGCAGATCGGGAGCAATTCGCTGGCGCCGGCTGACCACGGATGGGGTCCGGCGATTATCGCGGATATTACGGTCGGTTCACAGCTGGTTTGACCGGCAATTTTCTTCGGACTTTCGTCGAGCTGATTCTTCTTACAGCTGTCCTTTCCCTGCCTTTTTCTGGCTGTTCGGTCGGAGGTGGAGCTTCGCCATGTCGGCAACTTCTGAGCTGGTGCACGAGCTGGTAGAGCAGTGGGTCGAGCGACGGCCGGACCTCCCTGCGGTCAGCGACCCGGTCACTGGTGAGGAACTCACCTACCGGGAACTCTGGACGCGGGCCGGCCGACTGGCGGCCGACCTGGTGGCCGCGGGGGTGGGCCCGCACGATCTGGTCGCGATCGCCCAGGAGCGCTCGGTCGAGTTGGTGGTCAGTTTCCTGGGTGTCCTGCGGGCGGGCGCGGCGTACCTCCCGCTGGATGTGATGGCTCCGGCTGACAGGATCGCCGACATCCTGGAGGACGCGGGCATCGACCTGGTGGTCTGTTCCGCGTCCCGCGGTTCCGGAACCGCGGACCGCTGGCACCACCTGCCGCCCGGTCCGCGGGTGATCCCGGTGCCCACGGGTGGCACCGACGACGTTCCCGAGGCGGAGCTGACCCGGGAGTCGCCGGCCTACGTGGCGTTCACGTCGGGATCCACCGGGCGCCCCAAGGGCGTCGTCGTGCCGCACCGGGCCGTGCGCCGACTGGCGGTCGGGTCGAAGTTCTGCACGGTCGACCCGGGTGACCGAGTGGCCAGTTCCGCCAATCCGGCGTTCGATGCCACCACCTTCGAGATCTGGAACACGCTCACGGCCGGCGGCACCGTGGTGGTCTTCCCCGGGATCACCGAACTGCCCATCGACGACTGGATCGCGCTGGTTCGCGGCGAACGCATCGACAGCATGTTCCTCACCACCTCGCTGTTCCACACCGTGGCGCGGGAGCGGCCGGCGGCCTTCGGGGCGCTGCGCAACCTGGTGGTCGGCGGCGAGCAGCTCGAACTCGCCGCGGTACAGCGGGTGTTGGCCGCGGACCCGCCCGGGCGACTGGTGAACGGGTACGGGCCGACCGAGACCACCACCTTCGCGGCCTACTTCGACTGCACCACGGAGAGCCTGGCGGGGCTGGGCCGGATCCCGATCGGCTACCCGCTGCAGGACACCACGCTCCTGGTGCTGGACGAAGCCCTCGTGGCGGTGCCGCCCGGTGAGTTGGGCGAGCTGTGCGTGGGCGGGCCCGGTGTGGCGACCGGCTACCTGGGGCGTCCGGAGCTCACCGCGGAGAAGTTCGTCGTCCACCCGGTGAGCGGCGAGGTGCTCTACCGCACCGGTGACCTGGCCCACGAGCTGCCCGGTGGGGCCATCGAGGTGTCGGGCCGACGGGACCGCCAGGTCAAGCTGCGCGGTTTCCGGATCGAGCTGGAGGAGATCGAACGGGAGGCGGTGGCCACCGGGCTGCTCGACGCCGCGTTCACGGAGAAGGTCGGCGAGGGCCCGACCGCGATGCTGGTCGGCTTCGCTCTGCCCGCCCCGGACGCGGCGGCGGTGGCCGACGGTCTGGTGGGCGAGCTGCAACGGCTGCTGGGCGCGCGGCTGCCGAGCTACATGCTGCCGTCGCGGTGGCTGGTCCTCGACCGGCTGCCGATCGGCCCCACCGGGAAGACCGACCGGGCCGCGCTGCTGTCGCTGCTGGAGTCCGCCGGCGCCGGCCGCCCGGCCGCGGACGACACCGCACCGGCCGATTCCGCCCCGGCGGGTGCCCGGGCCGACGGGCTGCGCGAGGTGTGGCAGGAGGTGCTCGGCGTCCCGGAGGTCGATCCGCAGGCCAACTTCATCGAGCTGGGTGGCAATTCCATCCTGGCCATGCAGGTGTCGGCCCGGGTGCTCCAGCGTTTCGGGCTGCGCATCGACGCCGTGGACGTCCTGATGGCGGACACGCTGGCCGAGCTCGCCAGCCGGGGCGGGAAGGCGGCGCAGTCCCATGCGAGCTGAGGAATTCGCCACTGGCGACCGGTCGTCCGGCCGCATCGGCCGAGCCGTGCCCCTGTCGACCGCGCAGGAGCGGATGTGGTTCGCCGACGCGGCGGCACCGGGCAACGCCACGTACAACGTTCCGCTGTTCTTCCGCAGCCGCGAGCCGGTCGACGCCGCCGTGCTGGCGGTGGCGTTGGAGACGGTGGTGGCCCGCCACGCGGTCCTCAGGACGTGCTACCGCCTGGTCGACGGCCAACCGGTTCAGGTCGTCGCCGACGCGGTGCGGCCGATGGTGGAGGAGATCGACCTCGGCGGTCTGCCGGACGCCGCCGAGCAGGCGCTGGCCCAGGCCCGGGAGCGCGGCCGAGAGCCCTTCGACCTCTCCGGTGGCCCGGTGCTGCGCTGCACCCTCTGGCGGGGCGTCCCCGGTGGTGACGCGGTCCTGCTCGTGGTGCACCACATCGCGGTGGACGGCTGGTCCCTGGCGCCGCTCTTCGAGGAGTTGGCGGCGGCCTACCTGGCGGCACGCTCCGGGCAGGCGCCCCGGCTTCCCGAACTGCCGATCCAGTACGGCGAGTTCGCCGTCCGGGAACGTGCCGAGTCGGTCGGCGTGGAACTGCGCGAACAGATCTCCCAGCGGGCGAAGCAACTGGCCGAGGTGGCGGGTGGCCTGACGCTCGCCGGCTGCCGTCCGAATCCGGCGGCCCCCGACGGTTCGCGCCCGGGGGACCAGCAGGTCTTCACCGTCCCGGACGAGGTGGTCTCGGCCGCCGCCCAGCTGGCGAGGTCGCTGCGTGCGACCCCCTACATCGTGTTCTCCGCCGCCGTGCAGGCACTGCTGCACCGGTGGTCGGGGCGCGGGGAGTTCCTGCTCGGCTCGATGACGGCCAACCGGCAGCAGGCCGAGTTGGAGCGTCTGATCGGCTTCTTCGTCAACACCGTGCCGGTGCACTGCGTGGTGACGTCCGAGCAGTCGTTCCGGGAACTCTGCGTCGGCAGCAGGACCGAGACGTTCCACGCGCTCCGCCACCAGCGGATCCCCTTCGACCTGTTGACCGCGGCGGTCGGCGAGGTTCGGGGCGGGGGGCGCAGCGCCCTGGTCGAGATCGGTTTCGTCCTGCAGAACATGATCGCTCCGACCGCCGACGACCGGCTGCGGTGGCAGCCTCCGCTGGTTCTCGGCACCGGGACCGCCAAGTTCGACCTGCTGTTGATCATGGAGGACGGGCCGGACGGGCTCACCCTCACGGTCGAGCACGACACGGACCGCTACCCGGCCGAGGCGGTCCGGGAACTGGGTGAAGGTTTCGTCAGCCTGCTCACGGCGGCGGTGGCCGACCCCGAGCTCCCGATCGGTGCGCTGCCTGGTGGGCCGGACTCCTTCCGGATTCCACAGGCGCCCGCCGACCGGCCCGCGCCCGTGAGGCCGCGAGCAGCCGCGGGACCGCTCGACGCCCAGCAGCTTCAGGCGGCCGAACTCTTCACCGCCGCGCTGGACGCGGGCGCCGGTTCGGCCGCGGGCCAGCCGAGCCGACTCGCGGCCGAGGCGAACTTCTTCAGTCTGGGAGGGCACTCGCTGCTGGCCGTCACGATGCTGGCCGAGGCCCAGCGCCGGCACGGCATCGTGGTGCCGCCACGGGAGTTCCTCGCCGACCCGACGGTCGCCGGGCTCGGCCGACTGCTGGCCCGAGGTTGGTCGGTCACCGCTGCCGAGGATCGCCCCGACGCGATCCCCGACGGCGGACCCCATCCGGCCAACGCGGTGCAGCAGCGGTTCTGGACCATCGACCGCATCCCCTCGCTGCGCTCCGCCTACCTGATCCCCACGGTGGTGGAGTACACCGGCCCGGTCGACCCCGAAGCCCTTCAGCGCGCGGTGGACACCGTGCTCGCACGGCACCCGGCACTGCGCTCCCGCTTCGCGCTGGACCGCCGGCTGCGCCGGGTCGCCTACCGCACCGATGGCGCACCGGCCTCGGCGTCGGTGATCGACGCCTCGGCCTGGAGCGCCGGAGAGCTGCGCGAGCACCTCGCCGAGGTCTGCTGGCGCGGCTTCGACCTGGCCGCCGACGCGCCGGCCCGGGCCGAGCTGCTGACGGCCGGCGACCGCACCCTGCTGGTCCTGGTGATCCACCACATCGTCTCCGACGGCTGGTCGCGGCAGTTGCTGCTGGCCGAGGTCGCCGAGGTGTACCGGGCCGGGACCGAGGGACGGGATCCGGTGCTGACCGATCCGGTGCACCCCGCCACGGTGACCGAGGTCCGCGAGGACGGGCCGGTGGCAGCCCTCGCCGAAGCGGTCACGGCTCGGCTGCGCGGTGTACCGACCGACATCGAGCTGCCGCGAGACCGGCCGCGCGGGGAACTGCAGGGCACCGAGGCCGTCTGCCGCACCGTCGCCCTGGGCGAGGAACTCGCCCGCCGGGTACGCCGGGTGGCGACCGAGGAGCTCGGTTGCTCGGCGTTCGTGACGGCCGCCGCGCTGCTCGCCACCACCCTGGGCCGCCGTAGTGGGCAGCGGGACTTCCTCTTCGCGTTCCCCTGGGCGGGCCGCGAGGACGCCCGCAGCGTCGAGGCGGTCGGCATGTTCGTCAACACGCTGGTCCTGCGGGTGGACCTCTCCGACGGCCCGACCTGGCGCGAGCTGCTGACCCGGGTGCGCGAGGAGAGCGTCTTCGCCTACCGCCACGCCGAGGTCCCGTTCGACATGGTCGTGGCCGCCCTTCATCCGGACCGCGATCTCAGCCGTCCGCCGCTGACCCCCGTCTACCTGAGCTCCCAGGAAGGCCCCGACTCCCCGCCGCCGCTCGGCCCGGGGATCACCGCCGGGGCACGGGCGCTCGATCCGCTGCATCTGAAGTACGAACTCGAGTTCGTGGTGACCGAGTCGGGGGAGGACCTGGAGCTGGCCCTCTCGTACGCCGTCGACCTCTTCGATGCCGCCACCGTCACCGCCCTGCTCGACGACCTGGTGGTCGACGCCGGTGACCTGGCCGCCGATCCGGACTCACACCCCATGCGAAGGAGACCGTTGTGGACAACACCCAAGTAGCCGAAGGTCCCGCGCTCAGCCACTCCGAGCTGCTGGCGGCGGTGCGCCGGGCCTGGGCCGAGGTCCTTGACCTGGACTCGGCCGCGGCCGTCCCGCTGGACGTCAAGTTCCTTGAGGCAGGCGGCAGTTCGCTTCTGCTGATCATGCTCTGGGAGGAGCTGCACCCGCTCACCGGCCGCACTCTGAAGGTCTCCGACCTGTTCCAGCACAGCACCGTCCGGGCCCAGGCGGCGTTCCTGGCCGAGGAGGACGAGTCCGCGGCCACGGCCGACTTCGGCGCCACCGAGCGCGGCCGGCTGCTCGGACTCGCCCGCCGCGCCGGTTCGGAGACCGGAGGGGCCGCATGAGCGAGCTGACCATCAAGGGGTGCGTGCCGCGTGAGGCGCGCACCGAGCGGACCGAGGTGTGGACATGAGTACCGGTACCGAGATCGCGGTCGTCGGCATCGGCTGCCGCTACCCCGACGCCTGGACGCCGCAGGAGTTCTGGCGCAACATCGACGAGGGCGTCATCTCCATGCGGGAGTTGAGCCCCGAGCAGCTGGCAGCCGGTGGTGTCACGCCCGAGCAGGCCGCCGCCCCGGGTTTCGTGCGGATCGGGGCCAGCCTGCCCGGCGTCGACCAGTTCGCCGCCGACTTCTTCGGCTTCCCGCCCCGGGAGGCCGAGACCATCGACCCCCAGCACCGGATCTTCCTCGAGGCGGCCTGGGAGGCGCTTGAGGCCGCGGGCCACCCGCCGCGGACGGACGGCCCCGTGGTCGGGGTCTTCGCCGGCGGCGCGTCCGGTGGCTACTCCGCGGCGCTGCTCGCGGCCAAGGCACGGGAAGGCGGGCTGCGGGCCGCCATCGACGACCTGGACCTGACGGTCGGCGGCCAGGCCGACTTCATGACCTCCCGGGTGGCCTACAAGCTGGGGCTGCGCGGGCCGGCCGTGAGCATCCAGACCGGCTGCTCCTCCTCGCTGTACGCCGTGCACTACGCGACCCTCAGCCTGCTGTCCGGCGAGTGCGACATCGCGCTGGCCGGCGGTGCGACCGTGCTGGAGCCGTTCCGCGGCTACCAGCACGTGCCCGGGGGAGTGCTCTCGGAGGACGGCTTCTGCCGCTCCTTCGACGCCCGCTCCACCGGCACCACCTACAGCTCGGGCGTCGGCGTGGTCGCTCTGCGCCGGCTCTCCGACGCGCTGGCCGACGGCGACGACATCCTGGCGGTGCTGCGCGGCAGCGCGGTCGGCAACGACGGCGCCGACCGGCTGGGCTTCATCGCCCCGAGCCCGGTGGGCGTGGCCGACGTGGTGGCCGCGGCGCTGCGGGTCGCCGATGTCCCGGCCGACCAGCTGCGCTACGTGGAGGCGCACGGCACCGCCACCGCGGTCGGCGACCGCATCGAACTCCTCGCGCTCACCTCGGCGTTCCGCCGGAGCACCGAGAAGACCGGGTACTGCGGTCTCGGCTCGGTGATGACCAACATCGGGCACACCGGCCCGGCCGCCGGTATCGCCGGATTCATCAAGGCGGTACACGTCGCCCGTACCGGCCGGCTGCCCGCGCATCCGATGTTCGAGCGGCCGCGCGACCCGGGTGTGCTAGCGGACAGCCCGTTCCAGGTGCTCACCGAGGCCGGGCTCAACGAGGAGTCGGACCGGCACGTACTGGTCAACTCGATGGGCGTCGGCGGCACCAACGCGTCCGCCGTCCTCGCCCCGCCGCCGCAGCCGGTGCGCCGCGCCGCGCTGCAGCGGCAGCTGGTCCGGCTGGTGGTCTCCGGCCGCAACCGGGCCGAGCTCGACAAGCAGTCCAAGCGGCTGGCGGACTCCCTGGAACAGCGGGACCTGTCGCCGGCCGACGTCGCGCACACCCTCAAGGTGGGCCGGGCGGCCTTCGAGGACCGCCGCGTGGTCACCGCACCCGCGGAGAACCTGGCCGCCGCGCTGCGGCTGCCCCGCCCGCCGGCCGCCAGGACCGCCAAGGCCGCCCCGCACCGGGCGATCCTGGTGCGACCCGTCGACGGCCCGTCGGTGGACGACCTGCTGGCGCGACTGCTGCCGGCCCTCCCGGACCGCACCGAGGTGGTCACCGGCCCCATGGAGTCCGTACCGGCCGAGCGCTTCCTGATCCAGCTGGGTGAGGGCGAGCAGGGCCCAGGACGGCACCTGGTCGCGACTCGGCCCGGTCTCTCCGAGGACGAGCTGGCCGACCTGGTGGACGAGGCGCTGACCGCCGCCTGGCTCGTCGGCGTGCAGGTGGACTTCGAGGCCGCGGCCGGCCGGACCGGTCGCCGCGTCGCGCTGCCCACCTACCCGTTCGACCGCAAGCGCTACTGGGCGCTCGACCGCTACCGGCTGGACGCCCCCGCTCCCGCGGCGGTCGCGGCCGCCCCCGCGGAGGCGGCGGGCGACGGGACGCTCGAGAGCGACCTGACCGGAATCTGGCGGAACCTGTTCGGGATCGACGCGATCGGCCTGGACGACGAGTTCGGCTCGCTGGGCGGCACCTCGCTGCTATCCGTCCAGATGGTGCTGGAGATCCAGCGCCGGCACGGTGTCCTGATCAACATCCACCGGGCGGGCGGCAGCCAGGCGACGATCCGCCGACTCGCCACCATCGTCGACGGCCTGCAGTCCGGCGCCGAGCCGGGCGCGCCGGACGTCGATCCGGCGGCCGACGGCGACGGCGCCCTGGTCGACCGCGATCTCCAGATTCCGCTGGGCGAGTTGGCGGACTTCGAGGCCCGCGGCAAGGACGTCCTGCTGACGGGTGCCACGGGCTACCTCGGCGCCTTCCTGCTGCACGAGCTGCTGAACGCCTCCAAGGGCCGGATCTACTGCGTGGTCCGGGCCGCCGACGAGGCCGAAGGGATGGCGAGGCTGCGGGCCGCTGCGGCGAAGTTCAGCCTGCCCGAGCCGGATCCGGAGCGGGTGCACGCCGTCCCCGGCGACCTTCGCGGGATCGGGGAGATCTGCCGTGACTACCGGGGCGGGGAACTGGCGCAGCGGATCGGCCATGTGCTGCACTGCGCCGCCAAGGTCGTCTTCACCGAGCCGTACCGCGAACTGCGGCACGACAACGTGCTGCCGATGGTCGACCTGCTGGTGTGGATGCGCGGGAACGGCATCCGGGACTTCAGCTTCATCTCGACCGTGGCGGCCACCGGCCCGGCGGGCTCCGAAGGCCGTCTGCTGGAGACCCGGGAGCAGCCGCTGGACCCGCAGCTGGGCGGCTACGGCGTCAGCAAGTGGGTGAGCGAGCGGCTGCTGGAGCGCGCCGACCAGGACGGCATGCGGATCCGGGTGTTCCGCCCGGGCCTGATCATGGCCTCCAGCACGACCGGTGCCTGCAACGACAAGGACCTGATCTGGTTCGCGCTGACCAGCGGTCTCGCGGTCGGGGCGCACCCCGAGGACGACCGCGGCCTGCCGCTGTCCCCGGTGGACATGCTGTCTCGCGCGGTCGCCGAACTGGCGCTGTCACCCGGATCGGTGGGACGCGCCTACCACCTGGTGCAGGAGAAGTCCCCGGGCCTGCGCCGGCTCTTCGAGCTGCTGGCCGAGGCCGGCCTGCCGACCCGCCCGATGCCGCTCAAGGACTGGCAGAAGCTGGTGGCGGCCCGGGCGCTGGAGACCGGCAGCACGATCCTCTCGGCCATGGCTCTCTACGAGATCGACGGACACGAGCTGGACGAGGACGGGGTCCAGGCCCGCGGTTGGCAGCCGTGGCTGCGCAAGCGCGGCCTCGATCCGGTGATGACCGGCAGCCGCCTGCGCGACGGTCTGGCCTTCCTGGCCCAGCGGACGGAGGAGGTCGGCCGGCTCCTGCCGGCGTTGGCCGGCACCGAGGGGAATGACACCGGGGAGGGGAACCGATGACCGCGATCACCGATCACCGCCTGGCGGTCCTGGGCGCCGGTGTGATGGGCACCGCCATCGCGACGCTCGCCACCGGGCAGGGCCTGTCCGTGACGCTCGTGGACGTGGACCGGGAGATCCTGGAGCGCGCCGAGACCAACGTGCGCAACCAGCTCCGGCTGGCCCGAATGATGGGCCGGCTGCCCCGGGACGGCGCGACCGGCGAACTGACCACCACCACGTCGATCGAGGACGTCGCGGGTGCCACCGCGGTGATCGAGGCAGTGACCGAGCACGCCGACATCAAGGCGAAGGTCCTGGCCGAGGCCTCGGCGGCGGTCGATCCCGGCACCCTGCTGATCTCCAACACCTCCGCGGTGCCGATCGACGAGCAGGCGGACTGGATCGCCAGGCCGGAGGACCTGGTCGGCGTGCACTTCATGAACCCGCCGTACCTGATCCGCACCGTCGAGGTGATCCGGGGTCCGCGGACGGGCGCCGCCGCCCTGGCGGCCGCCACCGAACTGCTGGACGTGCTCGGCCAGCAGGGTGTCGTCGTCGGCGACGGCCCGGGATTCGTGATCAACCGCATCCTGCAGCGCATGATCAACGAGGCGGCCAGGATCGTCCAGGAGGGGATCGCCGCCCCCGCGGACGTGGACGCGGTCTTCCAGGGCTGCCTGGGCCACACCACCGGCCCGCTGGCCACCGCCGACCTGATCGGTCTCGACAACGTCGTGGACTCGCTGCGGGTGCTGCACGAACGCACCGGGGACGCCGGCTACCAGCCGTGCGAGCTACTGCTGTCGAAGGTGGCAGCCGGTGACTGGGGCCGTAAGACCGGCCACGGATTCTTCGAGTACGGAGGTACTGTCTGATGTCTGCTCCCACCGCTCCGGCCACTGCGGAGACCATCCGGCGGAACCTGGGCGAGTTCCTCGCGGGCCGCACCAAGCAGACCGTGGCCGACGACGTCGACCTGTTCGGTACCGGTCTGGTCACCTCGCTCTTCGCCATGGAGCTGCTGGTCCACCTGGAGCAGTCCTTCGCCGTGACGATCGCCGGGCCCGACCTGACCCTGGACAACTTCCGTACCGTGGACGCGATGACCGCCCTGGTGCTGCGCCTCAAGGGCGGCACGGGTGTCTGAGCGGTCGAGCGAAGCGGCCGGCCTGGTCGCCGGCCTGGTCGGTGACCAGGCCGGCGACTGGGACCGGGCCGGACGGATCCCCGAGGAGCTGGTCCGCCAGCTGGGCGGCAAGGGCGTCCTGTGCGCCCAGGTGCCCGCGGAGTACGGAGGCATGGGACTGAGCGCCGAGGAGAACGGTGAACTCACCGCCTCCGTCGGCAGTCTGTGCTCGTCGCTGCGGAGCCTGATGACCTCGCACGGCATGGCCGCCTGGGCGGTGCAGCGGTTCGGCAGCCGGGAGCAGCGCGACAGCTATCTGCCGCGGCTGACCTCGGGCTCGCTCGCCGCCGTGTCGTTCAGCGAGCGCGAGGCCGGCAGCGATCTCTCCGCGATGGGCACCCGGATCGCCCTCGACGGCGACACCGTGGTCGTCACCGGAGCCAAGATCTGGGTCACCGGTGCCGACTACGCCGACCTGATCGCGGTCTTCGGCCGCTACGGCGACGGCGCGGCGGTCGTCCTGGTGCCGACCACCGCCCCGGGGGTGACCGTCCGCCGGGTGGAGGCGCCGATGGGCTGCCGGGCCGCCGGGCACGCGGACGTGACGCTGGAGGACGTCAGGCTGCCCGCCGACGCGCTGCTCGGCGGGGCGGGCCTGCCGATCGACTGGCTGGTCACCTCGGCCCTGACCTACGGGCGGCTGTCGGTCGCCTGGGGTTGCGTGGGCATCCTGCGCGCCTGCCTGAAGGCCACCACCCGACACGCCAGGGAGCGACGGCAGTTCGGCAAGCCGTTGGTCGAACACCAGCTGGTGGGGCGGCACCTGGCGGAGCTGCTGGTGGCGGAGCAGGCCGCGGCGCAGGCCTGCCTGCACGCCAGCCGCTGCTGGGACGAGAACTCGCCGGAGTTGGTGACCGCCGCCGTGGTGGCCAAGCACCTGGCGGCCGGCAACGCCACCACCGGCGCCCGGTCCGCCGTGCAGCTGCTCGGTGCGGCCGGCGCCCAGGACGGCCATCCGGTGGCCAGGGCGTACCGCGACGCCAAGCTGATGGAGATCATCGAGGGCAGCAACGAGATCTGCCAACTGCTGCTGGCCGACCGCGCACTGGCGGTGTGGGCATGAGCGAGGAGATCGGCATCGGCGCGATCCACTGCGTCCTGCCCGAGGTCGCCCGACCGGTGACCGAGCTGCCCGAGTACGGGATGCTGGGCCACGAGGAGGCGGAGTTCGTCCGTTCGAGCGGCATCGGTACGGTCGGCGTGTTCGAGGACACCCCGTCCGCTGAACTGGCGGCCCGCGCCTGCCGGGAACTGCTGGAGCGCGAGCCCGCCAAGCCCGACGTACTGATCCTGGTCGGCCCCCGCTCCCCGGACGTCCTGCTCGGCTCGGACGCGTGCCGGGTGCAGGCCGAGGCCGGACTCGGCTCCGGCGTCGCCTTCACGGTGGACGGTCTGGGCTGCACCGGCTCCAGCGCCGCCTGGGCGCTGGCCCGGGACCTGCTGCTGGCCGACCCGTCGCGGCAGAGCGTGCTGGTCGCGCACGCCAGCCGCCCGACCGGCCTGGACCGGGTGCGGTTCCCGGTGACCGTCATCGGCGACGGCGGGTACGCGATGACCATGGTGCGCGGCGGCCGCCCGGTGCTGCGGGCGCACCGGATGGAGAGCGACGGCACCTTCCACGACCTCTTCTCGGTCGACTACAAGCAGGTGCCCTGGTACGAGTGGCGCGAGGTGTGCCAGTCGCCCGACCGGTACCGCTTCGAGCTGGCCATGAACAGCCGACTGCGGTTCGGCCGGCTGGTGGACGAGGTGCTCGCCGACGCCGGTGTCGAGCGCTCGCAGGTCGCCGCGGTCCTGATGCAGAACGTCACGGCGAGCGCGTACCAGTTCTACGAGTCCCTGCTCGGGCTGAAGATCCACCCGGTCTGTGGGGAGCACCTGGCCCGCTACGGGCACCTGGGCGCGATGGACGTGGTGCTCAACCTCGACCGGATGGTCAGGACCGGCGAACTCGCCGAGGGCGATCTCGTCCTGGTGCTGAACAACAGCCCGGTCGCGGCCTGGGCGGTGACGTTGTGGGAAATCTGACGAACCTCTCGAACCGGGGGAGCGAGTATGTCTGACAATCCGTCGATGGTGACCGTCAAGTGCCTGGTCTGGGACTTGGACAACACCCTGTGGAAGGGCACGCTGCTGGAGGACGGCGTGGTGACCCTGCCCGACGGGATCAGGGACGTCATCACCGAGCTGGATTCCCGGGGCATCCTGCAGTCCGTGGCCAGCAAGAACGACCACGATCTGGCGTGGGAGCGACTGGAGCGGCTCGGTGTCGCGGAGTACTTCGTCCTCCCGAAGATCGGCTGGATCCCCAAGTCCGGCTCCGTCCGGGAGATCGCCGACGAGCTCAAGTTCGCCCACACCACCATCGCATTCATCGACGACCAGCCCGCGGAGCGTGCCGAGGTCGCCCACCACCTGCCGGAGGTGCGAAGCTACCCGGCCGAGGCCGCCCTCACGCTCCCCGACCTCCCGGAGTTCCGGCCCGCGACGGTGACCGAGGACTCCGGCCGCCGGCGGGAGATGTACCAGGCGGGCTTCCGGCGCGAGGCTGCCCGGCAGGACTTCGTCGGAGCGGACGAGGAGTTCCTGCGCTCGCTGGAGCTGGAGATGGAGATCTCCCGGGCCACCGAGGCGGAACTCGCCCGCGTCGAGGAACTCACCCTGCGCACCAGCCAGATGAACGCCACCGGCGTGCACTACTCCGACACGGCGCTGCGGGGGCTGCTCACCGACCCCGCGCACGAGGTGTTGGTGATCACCCTGCGGGACCGCTTCGGCCCGCACGGCGCCGTCGGCATCGTGCTGCTGGAGCGGCTGCCCGAGGTGTGGCACCTCAAGCTGCTCGCGACCTCCTGCCGCGTGGTCTCCTTCGGCGCCGGCACGGTCATCCTGCGCTGGCTGATCGACCAGGCCGCCCGCCACCACGTCCACCTGGCCGCCGACTTCCGGCGCACCGACCGCAACCGGATGATGGAGGTCGCCTACCGCTTCGCGGGCTTCACCGACGAGCCGTGCGACTGCCGGGCGACCGTGCCGCAGGCCGGCACGGAGGGTGTCGAGCTGCTGCACATCCAGCCCGTCGAGCAGCCGGCGCCGACCACCATGAAGCTGACCGCCCCGACCATCGGCGGGCTTCCGGAGCGCGAGGCCGAGCATGGCTGACCGCACCCTGTACCGCTGGTTCGCCGACTCGGCCGAACGCCACCCCGAGGCCGTGGCGGTGGAGACTGGGGAGTTCAGCCTCAGTTACGGCGAGTTGCTCCGCAGCGCCCTGGCGCTCGCCGGGCGCATCCTGCGTGAGCACGGCTCGGTGCCCGCCAGGGTGGCGCTGCTGGCCGCGCACGGCCCGGCCGCCTTCGCCGGCTACCTCGCGGCGCTGCGCCTCGGCGCGGCCGTCACCCCGCTCAATCCGGGCTTCCCGGCCGCCCGTAACCGGCCGGTCTGCGAACTCGCGGGGATCGACGTCCTGTTGGCCGACAGTGCGGGGGCCGTCCAGCTCGACCGCGAGCTGGACGGCGCGGTCGGCACCGTTCTGAGGCTCACCGACCACGAGGTCGTCGCGGCCGAGGCCGGGGCCGGGGCCGGGGACGACGCCCTCCCGCCGTACGCGGGTTCGCTCCAGGACCTGGCCTACATCCTCTTCACCTCGGGTTCCACCGGTCGGCCCAAGGGCGTCCCGATCCGGCACCGCAACGCGTCGCCGTACGTCGCCCGGAACATCGCCCGCCACGGCGTCGGCCCGGGCTGCCGGATGTCGCACACCTTCGATCTGACCTTCGACCCCTCGGTCTTCGACCTCTTCGTCACGTGGGGAGCCGGGGCCACCCTGGTGGTTCCGGACCGGGGCGAGCTGCTGACCCCGGTCGACTACCTGGTCAAGCGCGAGATCACCCACTGGTTCTCGGTCCCCTCGGTGGTCTCCGTCGCGGCCGAACTGGGCAACCTGGGGACCGGGCGCGCGAGCAGTCTGCGCCGCAGTGTCTTCATCGGTGAGCAGCTGACCGTCGACCAGGCCGCCGCCTGGTGGTCGGTGGCACCGGGGGCGGTGCTCGAGAACGTCTACGGCCCGACCGAACTGACCGTGGCCTGTACCGAGTTCACGCTTCCGGCGGACCGGGCCGACTGGCCGGCCACCTCCAACGACACCGTGCCGATCGGCCCGGTCTACCCGTTCCTCGACCACCTCGTCCTGGACGAGGACGGCCGGGCCGCCGAAGAGGGCGAGCTGTGTGTCCGCGGCAGCCAGCGCTTCGACGGCTATCTGGACCCGTCCGACAACCGGGGGCGCTTCCTCTCGTACGACGGCGAGCGGGCCACCGACTACGACGGCACCGGCGAGCTGACGCCGGAGCACTACTACCGCACCGGCGACCGGGTGCGGTTCGAGTCCGGGCAGCTGGTCCACCTCGGCCGCCTCGACAACCAGATCAAGCTCCGCGGCTACCGGATTGAACTGGGCGAGATCGAGGCGGTGCTCCGGCGCCACCCCGAGGTGCACCAGGCGATCGTGGTGACCCTCGGCAGCGGGGCGGATCTCGCACTCGTGGGCTGCTACACGGGCGCCGAACTGGCTTCGCAGGATCTGGTGCGCTGGCTCCGCAAGCGGCTGCCGATCCACATGGTGCCCCGCCGCCTGCACCGGCTGGACGAGGTGCCGCTCAACGCCAACGGCAAGGCGGACCGGGGCAGGCTGCGCGAGCTCCTGCACGCCACCCCGAGCCGGACACCCGACGCGACGACGGCAAGGTGATCGCCGACATGGACTTCAGTCTGTTCTACTTCGCCAACGACAGCCGGGAAGAGGACGGCGATCGCTACCGACTCCTCATGGAGGGCGCCAAGTTCGCCGACCGCAACGGGTTCGAGGCGGTCTGGACGCCGGAGCGCCACTTCCACCCTTTCGGCGGTCTCTACCCGAACCCGGCCGTGGCCGGCGCGGCGATCGCTGCGGTCACGGAACGGGTGAAGATCCGGGCCGGCAGCGTGGTCGGCCCGCTGCACCACCCGCTGCGGATCGCCGAGGAGTGGTCGGTGGTGGACAACCTGTCCGGCGGCCGGGCGGGTGTCTCGTTCGCCTCCGGCTGGCACGCGGCGGACTTCGCGCTGCGTCCCGAGAACTACGAGAACCGGCGCACCGTCATGCTGGAGCAGATCGAGCAGGTCCGGCACCTCTGGCGGGGCGGCACCGTCACCGTGACGGACGGCGTGGGCAGCACCCGCGAACTGGGCTCCTTCCCCCCGCCGGTGCAACCGGAGCTCCCGGTCTGGGTCACCAGTGCCGGTGGTGTCGAGACCTTCCGGAACGCCGGGCGGATCGGCGCCGGACTGCTCACCCACCTGCTCGGTCAGGAGCTGGACGACCTGGCCGAGAAGATCGCCGCCTACCGTGAGGCGGTGGCCGAGCGCCCGGAGAGCGACGGCTGGCCCGGCCACGTCGTCCTGATGGTGCACACCTACCTCAGCCCGGACGAGGAGAGCGCCCGGGCCACCGTGCACGGGCCGCTCACCGACTACCTGCGCAGCTCGCTCGGCCTGCTGCTCGGCGCCCAGCTGGACGGTGCCCGCCGCATCGATCCGTCCCGACTCTCGCCCGAGGACACCGACTTCATCGTGGAGCGGTCCTTCGACCGCTACTTCGACGGCGGCGGGCTGCTGGGCACGGTGGACAAATGCGAACGCACGGTCGACCGCTTCCGGCAACTGGGTGTGGACGAGGTGGCCTGTCTGATCGACTTCGGCCTTCCCTCCAAGACCGTGCTGGACGGACTCGACGAACTCAAGCAGCTCGTGGTCAGGAGCAGGTGAACGATGGGTGGAATAGTCGACTTCGAGGTGTGCCTCCCCTCGGGGCGGGCGAGCGTCCACGAGATGGCCGCCGCCTCCGGGCTGCCGGTCGCCGACATCCTGGCGATCACGCACTGCGAGGAGTTCCCGGTGCTCGGGGACGACGAGACGGCGTGGGAACTGAGCGTCGATGCCGCGCGGACCGTGTTGCAGCGCACCGGGGTCGACCCCCGGGCCATCGGTAAGGTGATCTACGCCGGCTCCGGTGAGTGGGACATCCCGTTCTGGTCGCCCGCGGCCAAGGTCGCGCACCAGCTGGGCACCACCGAGGCGCACTGCTTCGAGGTGACCAACTTCTGCAACGCCGCCGCACTGGCCCTGCGGGTCGCCATGGACGAGCTCACGCTCGGCCGCAGCGAGCACGTCCTGGTGCTCGTCGGCGACCGCCTGAGCCAGTTGGTGGACTACACCGACCCCGACTCCAAGATCCTCTACAACTTCGGGGACGCGCCGGCCGCCGTGCTGCTGAGCGCGTCCGGCGCGGCCTTCGAGATCCTGCACAGCGCCATGCGGACCGACCCGAGCTGGGCGGACTACTACCAGGGCGAGCACGACGAGTACGTCGTCCACATGCGCCGCCGCGGCCGCCGCCAGGGGCTCGGCGACGCCTACCTCGCCAACTACCCCGCCCTGATCGACCAGTCGCTCACGGCCCTGGGCCGCGGCCGTGAGGACATCGCCTACCTCCTGCTTAACCAGGGGGACAAGGGCATGCACGAACGGCTGATGGAAGAGCTGGGGCTGCCGCTGGAGAGGACCGTCCTCAACTACCACCGGCTGGGCCACATGGGCGGCGCCGACACGCTCATCGCCCTCGGCGGCCTGCTGGAGGAGAAGCGGCTGAGCGCCGGCGACCTGGTCCTGCTCGGCAGTAGCGGCATGGGCTTCAGCTGGGGCGTCACCGCCCTGGAGTACCGGGGTTGAGGATGATCCTGCCCGATGTGACGCGGACCCCGGCCGGGCCGGGCCTACGGGACCTGCGCACCTGGTCGAGCGGCGCGGCGCACGGCGCCGGGTCGCCCGTGCCCGAGTTCACGGTGCTGCTGCTGCACCACGCGGGCGGCTCGGCCGCCGCCTACCTGCCGTTCGTCCGCCACCTTCCGCCGCACTGGCAGCTGATCGCCCTGGAGCTTCCGGGGCGGCTGATGTCCATGGAGGAGCCGACCTGCCGAAGCGCGGAACACGCGGTGGAGTGGCTGCTGCCCTCCGTCGAGTCCGAACTCGTCGGCGAGTACGCGGTGTTCGGGCACAGCATGGGCGCCGTCGTCGCCTTCGAACTGGTCCGGGAGCTGGAGCGCCGGGGGAACCCGCCGGTCTGGCTCGGCCTGTCCGGAAGCCCGGCGCCGCGCCATGTCGCCCTGCGCCACGGCTCGCGGCGGGACCTGTGGCCGCGGGAGCGGCTGGTGCAGTTCATGCGCGGGCTCGGCGGCACTCCGGAAAGCGTGCTGGATCACACCGAGCTGGTCGACGGCATGGTGCGGACCCTGCGCGGAGACCTGGCAGTGGTCGACACCTACCGGTACCCCGGGGGACCGTCGCTCGGCATGCCGGTCTCGGTGTACACGGGCCGGGACGACCCGGTGGCGACCGACGAGGTCGTGCGACCGTGGGTCGACCACGCCGATGCGGGGATCACCTTCCGCAGTTGGGCCGGCGGCCACTTCTACCTGTTCGACCAGGTGGAGTCGGTCGCCGAACAGATCCGCCAGGACATCCTGGCCGCCCGCCGGAGCCGGCCCGGTGCTCCGCACGCCGGCGACGCCCTCGCACCCGAACCGGAAGGGCCCCGTCCACCGCACCACCCCATTGGTCTGTAGGAGGAACCCCGATGTCCCGCCGTCCGTTCACCCCGGAGCCCGTGGCCGAGGGGCACCCCGACCCGCGCGCGGAGGCCTGATCATGGCGACCGTCCTGTCCATCGCCGGTTCCCCCTCGCGCGTCTCACGCACCAGCGGTCTGCTGCGGCACGTCGGTGGCCGCCTCGCCGACCGCGGTCACCGGGTGGTGTCGGTCGAGGCACGCGAGCTGCCAGCCGAGGCCCTGCTCGGCGGCGACCGCGACCATCCCGACGTCGCCCGGGTGCTGGATCTGGTCGACCGGGCCGACGGGGTCGTGATCGGCACGCCCGTGTTCAAGGCCGCGTACTCGGGCCTGCTCAAGGCGTTGCTGGACGTCATGCCGCAGCGGGGGCTGGCCGGGAAGGCGGTGCTCCCGCTCGCCACCGGTGGGTCGGCCGCGCACGTGCTGGCCGTCGACTACGCGCTCCGCCCGGTGCTCACCTCGATGGGTGCCCCGTTCATCACCCAGGGCTGGTTCGTGCTGGACAGCCGCATCACCGTGCTCGCCGACGGGGCCGTCCTGCTCGACCCCGAGACCGAGCTGGTGCTCGGGCCGCTGGTGGACAGCTTCGAGGGAGCGCTGGACCACCTGGGTGCCACGGCGGGGGAGAAGCGCCATGTGGTCAGTCCTGCCTGCTGACCAGGCCGTTGACCGCGATCAGGTAGCCGAGCTGGGTGCGGCTGGTGCTGCCGAGACGTTTGGAGATCCTGCTGACGTGCTCGGCCACGGTACGCCGGCCGATGCCCAGGTTGCGGGCGATCTTGTCCTCGGTGAACCCCTCGACCAGGAGCCGCAGGATGCCCTGTTCCAGGTCGGCCACCACCGCGTGCGGACGGCGCTCGCCCCTCACCCGGATCGGTATCGCGCGGTCCCAGACCCGTTCGAAGACGTTGACCATGAAGCGGACGACGGCCGGATGACGGATCTCCAGTGCCTCCTGGGCGTACTCCGGACTCGTCGGGATGTAGGCGACGGTCCGGTCGCAGACGATCAGCCGGTCGAACAGCTCGTCCACCGTGCGCACTTCGCCGCCCGCGGACACGATCTTGGTGGCGTAGCCGAAGGTCGGGCTGTCGGAGCGTGCCGCGTGCTGGTAGAGGGTGCGCTGGCGGACGCCCCGCCGGAGCAGTTCGAGGTTGCGCGTCAGGGCGGTGTCGAGGATCGCCTGCGGACGGCGGCCGCCGGGCTGAGCGGTGATCAGTTCCGATTCGCAGCTGTTCACGCTGGCTTCGATGGCCCGGTCGATGAGTTCGCCGCCGCGGAGCACGGTCACGCTCGGCAAGCGCTGCTGCCGGGCGCTCCGGTAGAGGGCCTCGACGGACTCGAAGACCGAGTTGAGCGACTGCATCTGCCGTCGCAGTCGCGCCGTCTCCTGTTCCAGCGGGATGAACGCGCGGCCGGACGCGACCACCGGGGCGACCGGAACCACCCGCTCGTCGTGCTCCCTGACGGGTTCCAACAGGCCGAGCAGGGTGAGGCAGTTGGGTATGCCGGTGGTGGTGGTGGAGCCGTTCTCCACGGCTTCCCGGTACCGGCGGATACCCGCCTCGCAGATCCCGGTGTCGCAGCCACCCGACCCGCACTCCGGCGTATCCAAGCCACACCTCCAACCCGGCATGTTCATGCAGCGCACGAAGATGTTAGAAGCGCTCCGTTGTCAATTGATCTTCAGAGTGTAAGCGTGTGCACCATGACGAGCATTGCTTTTCTCGGACTTGGTCGGATGGGCTCGCTGATGGCCGGTCAACTGGTGAAGGCGGGCGCTGACGTGGCCGTCTGGAATCGGACCCCCGACCGGGCCGAGCCGCTCGTGCGGGCCGGTGCGAAGGAGGCGTTGACGGCGGCCGACGCGGTCGCTGGCCGTGACCTGGTCATCAGTATGCTCTCCGACCCGGCCGCTGTGGAAGACGTCTTCCTCTCCCCGGGCGGTGCCGCCGCGGCCCTCAAACCGGGGAGCCTGGTGGTCGAGATGTCCACCATCGGCCCCGAGGCCGTCGGCGGACTGCGCCGCGGACTGCCGCTCGACGCACGGCTGGTCGATGGCCCGGTGCTGGGCAGCCTTCCGCAGGCGGCCGCGGGACAGTTGAAGATCTTCCTTGGCGGCTCGGCGGAGGACGTGGAGTCCGCCCGGGAGCCGCTCGCTCCGCTCGGCACCGTGGAGCACGTCGGGCCGCTGGGCAGCGCCGCCGCGCTCAAGCTGATCCTGAACAGCTCGACGGTGTCGCTGTTCGTCCTGCTGGGCGAAGTCCTGGCGATGGCCGACTGCTTCGGTCTGAGCACCGAGCACGTCCTCGACGCCCTGCCGGGGACGGGCATCGGCCCGTTCCTGGACCGGATCCGCGGCCGGATCGGCGACCCGGCCGTGGCGACCAACTTCGCGCTCGGTCTGGCCGAGAAGGACCTCCGGCTGGCGCTGGCCGACGGTACGGAGGACGGCGCCGAGGCCGGTCTGCTGGCGGCCGCCCGGGCGCGTCTCGCCGCGGCGGTCGAGGCCGGCCTCGGTGATCGGGACGTCAGCACGGCCATCGGCTTCCTGCGCGGCGAACGAATCACCTGACACGGCGACAGCACCCGTGCAAGCCTTCCCCGGTAACACCGTTGTCCACTTACGAACAGATTGAGGTTGCTGGTATGGAGATCTCCATCGACAACCCGGCCGGCGCGCCGGCCCCGGCAGGCCCCTACTCCCAGGTGGCCCGGGTCGACCTCGGCACCGGCGCGCTGCTCTTCCTGTCCGGCCAGGTCGCCCTCGACGAGAACGGCCAGGCCGCCGCACCCGGCGACATGACCGTCCAGTCAGAGATGATCATGGAGGGCATCGGGCAGCTCCTGGCAGCGCACGGTGCGACCTTCTCGGACGTGATCAACATCCGTACCTTCCTCACCGACATGAGCCGGCTGAAGGAGTACGCGGACGTCCGGGTCAAGTACCTCACCGGGACTCCGCCCACCAGCACCACGGTCGAGGTGTCGAAGCTCTTTCGCGAGGGCGCGCTGATCGAGGTCGAGATCGTCGCGGCGATCAGCGCGAAGTGACCTCGGCATGACCCCCGCACGTCAGTTACCCCGGGCGTGCCAACCCCCTGACCGGTGAGAGGCAAGGAGAGTAGGTTGTCCCCCAGGCTCCATGACCAGAAGTTCCAGCAGGCGGTCGACGGCTTGAAGGTGCCCGGCATGGGCACCGAGGTGGTTGGTCCGCTGCTGGCCAACCTGATCCAGCTCACCCGTCCCGAGCGGGTGCTGGAGGTGGGTATGGGCTTCACCACTCCCTTCCTGGCCGCCGCGCTCGCCGACGCCGAGGAGCTCGTCCAGGCCGAGGCCGGGGCCCTGGCCGCCAAGACCCAGCGGCACCTGGCGACCGAGGGTGAGCTGAACGACTCGTGGCTGCTCTCCGAGCCGCCGCTGGTCGCCCCGGTCTCGCACCTCGCCCCCTACCGCCCGAGGCTGGTGGCGGTCGACAACCTGTCCATCGCGGACTCCTCGGCCGGACGGGTGCAGAAGGTGCTCGGCGAGCTGGGGTTGGCAGACCGGGTCACCGTGGTCAACGCCGACCTGCGGGACTCCATCGAGCGGCTTCCGGAGGACTTCGCCCCGATCGACTTCGCCTGGGTCGACGCCTGGGAGTGCCTCTACTTCTTCGACCACTTCTGGGAGTTGATCAACCCCGACGGCGGGTTGGTGGTCATGCACTACCTGATGACCTATCCGGAGGGCGAGGCACTGCTCCGCTACATCCGGGAGTTCCAGAAGGCGCATCCCGGCGAGCTGGAGACCGTGAACCTCCTGGAGTCCCAGAAGCTGATGCAGAACAGCATCACCATCCTGCGCCGCACCAGCGGGGTGCGGGAGCGCCGTTACGCCGGCGCCGGTGGCAACGTGCGGTACACGCCGGAGCTCCGGGAGCAGGCGGAGCGGCAGGTCGCGCTGGCGTCGGACCGAGGAGACACGGCACTGTGACGCGTGGTCGGCTCGGCAGGGCGTTCGGCTCATGGTTGTCGGAACTGCTGCCCGCACCAGGCATGGCGCGCAGACTCGCGTTCCTGACCGTCGTGCAGTCGACGGGGTACGGCCTGTTCCTCACGTCGAGTGCCATCTTCTTCCGGCGGGTCATCGGCCTGAGCGCGACGCAGGTCGGTGTGGGGCTCTCGATCGCGGGGCTCACTGGTCTCCTGTTCACCGTCCCCATCGGCCGGTACGCCGACCGGGTGGGAGCGCGCGGACCGCTGCTCGCCGGCTACCTCTCGCTGATCGTCCTGTTCTCCCTGTACTGCGGAGCCACGAACTTCGTCGGCTTCGTCGTGCTCGCGAGTCTGATCTCGATCGTCGAGGCCTCCATCACCCCGCTGCGGGCGGCGCTCACCTACGAGGTGTTCCAGCCCGAGGAACGGGTGCGGGTCAGCGCCCAGATGCGCAGCATGCTGAACATCGGCTTCATGGCGGGGGCGGCGATCGCCGGCGCCGCCCTGGCCGTGGGCACGCGTGGGGCGTTCAACACGGTGGTCCTGCTCACGGCCGCGGCGCACGCCAGCTGCGCGTTCATCGTGTCGAGGATCCCCCGGAGCGAGCGGCCCGACGCCGCGGCGAAGCCCGCCGCTAAACCGCGCTCCGGGATCCGGGACGTGCGCTTCGTGTCCCTCGCTCTCCTCAGCGGCGTGCTGGAGTTCTACCAGCCGATCCTGACGGTCGCCCTGCCGCTGTGGATCGCCGCTCACACCCACGTGCCGAGCTCGGTGAACGCGGTGCTCCTGATGCTGGACACCATCCTGGTCATCGTCTTCCAGGTCGCCGCCAGTCGTGGG
Source organism: Kitasatospora sp. NPDC053057 (assembly GCF_044546945.1). Lineage (NCBI taxonomy): Bacteria > Bacillati > Actinomycetota > Actinomycetes > Kitasatosporales > Streptomycetaceae > Kitasatospora > Kitasatospora sp. NPDC053057. Next base: position 44,477 of record NZ_JBITZP010000005.1, read on the forward strand.
GCGGAGACCGCTTCGGGGGCGGCGAAGCTGCTGCGGCGTTCCGGCCTGGTGCTGGCCGTGTGCTGCCTGGTGTTCGCGTTGACCCAGGAGGCCCCCACGGCCGTCGCGGTGCCGCTGCTCCTGCTGGGGACGGCGGTGCTGGTCCTCGGTGAACTCAGCCAGGCCTCGGGCGCCATGGGCCTCGCCCTGCATCTGCCTCCGCCGGGGAAGCAGGGCGAGTACCAGGGCGTGTTCGCCCTGGGCCGCGGCCTGCAGCAGACCGCCGGGCCCGTTCTGGTGACGACCCTCGCGGTGAGCGTGGGCCAAGTCGGCTGGGTCGTCCTCGCCGGGCTGCTCGCGGTCGCCGGGCTCGTGGTCCCCCCGCTCGCCCGGGCGGCCGAAGCGGGCCGCGAGGCGGCGCCGGAGTCCGGTCTCGAACCCGCGCGCTGACGGGACGGCCACACCCCTGCCCCAGCGGGCCCGCCGGAGACGGCGGGCCCGCTGTTCCCGTTCGGGGGGAGCTGGCGCATCTGGAGAACGCGGCGAACTCGTGGTCGGCGATCGTTCTTCTCATCCTGCCCTACCGTCTACCCGGCGTGAGTCCGTTCTCGTAGGCGGTGATCGCCAGGTGGACGCGGTCCCGGGCCTGGAGCTTGGCGAACAGGCGCGCGACATGGGTCTTCGCCGTCGCCGCGCTGATCACCAGCCGCTCGGCTATCTCAGTGTTCGACAGTCCCTGTCCGACCAGTGCCAGCACCTCGCTTGGTCGCCGCGTTCCCGTGCGGACGGTGACCGATCCACCGCACGAAGTCGGCACGGCCGGACCGACCGCACGCTGCTGCGGAGGTGAGGTCGGCACCATGGGCGGGAGCCGGGACATTTCGACCGCGGCGTGGTTCGGCGTCGAAAGCTGGGCTGGACGGTGCACAGCATGGGACGATGCAGCCATGAACCGACTCGCGGACGCGACGTCGCCGTATCTCCTCCAGCACGCTTCCAATCCGGTGGATTGGTGGCCATGGGGAGAGGAGGCGATCAATGAAGCCAAGCGGCGGGACGTGCCCATCCTCTTGAGTGTGGGCTATGCGTCCTGCCACTTATGCTTCTGCTAATTCACTGGTGTCATGTGATGGCGCACGAGAGCTTCGAGGACGCCGGGCTCGCCGGGTACCTGAACGAGCGGTTCGTCGCGGTCAAGGTGGACCGGGAGGAGCGGCCGGACGTCGACGCGGTGTACATGGAGGCCGTGCAGGCCGCGACCGGGCAGGGCGGCTGGCCGATGACGGTCTTCCTCACGCCCGACAAGGAGCCGTTCTACTTCGGCACCTACTTCCCGCCGCAGCCCCGGCACGGGATGCCGTCCTTCCGGCAGGTGCTGGAGGGTGTGGACGCGGCCTGGCGGGACCGGCGGCAGGAGGTCGGGGAGGTCGCCGGGCGGATCCGGGCCGACCTGGCCGAGCGGGCCGCCGTCTACTCGGCCGGCGCCCACCACCCGCCGGGCGACGCCGACCTGCACCAGGCGCTGGTCGCGCTCAGCCGGGAATTCGACCAGACCCGCGGCGGCTTCGGCGGAGCCCCCAAGTTCCCGCCGGCCATGGTGATCGAGTTCCTGTTGCGCCACCACGCCCGGACCGGTTCGGAAGCGGCGCTGGAGATGGCCGTCCGCACCGGCGAGGCGATGGCCCGCGGCGGCATCCACGACCAGCTCGGCGGCGGCTTCGCCCGGTACGCGGTGGACGCCGGCTGGGTGGTGCCGCACTTCGAGAAGATGCTGTACGACAACGCCCTGCTGCTGCGGGTCTACCTGCACCTGTGGCGGGCCACCGGCTCGGAGTTCGCCCGCCGGGTCGCGCTGTCGACGGCGGACTTCCTGCTGCGCGAACTCCGAACGTCCGAGGGCGCGTTCGCCTCCGCGCTGGACGCCGACAGCCTGGACGAGGAGACCGGCGCCTCCGCCGAGGGCGCCTACTACGTCTGGGAGCCCGGCCAGTTGGTCGACCTGCTCGGCCCCGCCGACGCGGCCACCGCCGCCCGACTGTTCACCGTCACCGCCGACGGCACCTTCGAACACGGCACCTCCGTACTCCAACTCCTCACCGACCCCGAGGACTTCGCCGAGTACGAGACGATCCGGGCCCGGATGTTCCAGGCGCGTGCCGCCCGGCCCGCACCCGCCCGGGACGACAAGGTGGTCGCCGCCTGGAACGGCCTCGCCATCGCCGCGCTCGCCGAGACCGGCGCCCTGCTCGAGCGCCCCGACCTCATCGAGGCCGCCGAACGGGCCGCCGACCTGCTGCTCGCCGTCCACCTCACCCCCGACGGGCGGCTGCTGCGCACCTCCCGGGACGGCCGGCCCGGCACCAACGCCGGCGTCCTGGAGGACTACGCGGACACCGCCGAGGGCTTCCTCGCGCTGTACGCCGTCACCGGCGAGACGGAGTGGCTCCAACTGGCGGGCGGTCTGCTCGACACCGTGCTCAAGCACTTCACCGACGAGACCTCCGGCGCCCTCTACGACACCGCCGACGACGCCGAGGAACTCATCCGCCGCCCCCAGGACCCGACCGACAACGCCACCCCCTCCGGCTGGACCGCCGCCGCCGGAGCCCTGCTCGGCTACGCCGCGTACACCGGCTCCGACCGGCACCGCACGGCCGCCGAACGCGCCCTCGGCATCGTCGGCGCACTGGCCGGACGGGCCCCGCGGTTCATCGGCTGGGGCCTAGCCGTCGCCGAGGCGCTACAGGACGGGCCGCGCGAGATCGCCGTCGTCGGCCCCGCCGACGACCCCGCCACCGCGGCGCTGCGCCGGGCCGCGCTGCTGGGCACGGCGCCCGGGGCGGTGGTCGCGGTCGGCGCACCCGGGGAGGCCGCCGCAGAGGTGCCGCTGCTGGCGGACCGGCCGCTGGTCGGCGGCGCGCCCGCCGCGTACGTCTGCCGGCACTTCGCCTGCGAGGCGCCGACCACCGATCCCGCCGTGCTCGGTGCGGGGCTGGGGGTCGTACTCGAATAATCGTTGGCGGGCGGGCGTCGAGCGGGGGAGGATGGGCCATGACCTGGACCCTCAGCACCTCGCTCGACGACTTCCGCGGCCGGGCTGACGACTTCCTGGCCGCCCGCCCGGCCGAGAACACCGTCCTGCTGACCATCGCCCACCGGCTCGCCGAAGCCGGGCTCGACGCGTTCGGGGAGCGGCCGCCGGTCTTCGGCTGGTGGCAGGCCGAGCCGGGCGGCCCGGTCGAGGGCGCCTTCCTCCAGACGCCGCCGTTCGCCCCCAGGCTCTCCGCCATGCCGCAGGCCGCGGCCGCCGAACTGGCGGTCCGGCTGGCTGCCGCCGGAGCCGGGTTCACCGAGGTCGCCGGGGTCGGCGGGGGAGCCGAGCCGGTCCGGGCCTTCGCCGAGGCCTGGACGGCCGCCACCGGCGCCGGGCAGTCCGTCCGCGTCGAGGAACGGCTCTACCGGCTCGGCGAGTTGGCCGACCCGCCGCGCCCGCCGGCCGGCCGCCACCGGCTCGCCCGACCGGCCGACCGCGAGCTGGCGATCCGCTGGTGGCAGGAGTTCCTGCTCGAAGTGAACGTCCAACCCCACGACGTGGCAAGGGCGGTGGACGACAAGATCGCGTCCGGCGGCCTCCACCTCTGGGAGGACGCGGGCACCCCCGTCGCCCTGGCCGGCAGCAGCCCGGTGCTCGCCGGGATGTCCCGCATCGGCCCCGTCTACACCCCGCGCGACCGCCGTGGCCGCGGCTACGCCAGCGCCGTGACCGCCGCCGCGTCCGCCCACGTCCTCGGCCTGGGCGCGGAGGAGGTGCTGCTCTACACCGACCTCGACAACCCGACCAGCAACTCCATCTACCAGCAGATCGGCTACCGGCCGGTGGAGGACTGCCTGGTGCTGGACTTCCAGGCGCGGTAGGGCGGTTACGCGTCCTTGGTCAGGTGGCCGCCGGTCACGCCGACCACCTTCGTCTCGAAGGGGTCGGAGACCGGCGCCGCGGCGGGCGGCGGCAGGTGGTCGGCGTTCTGGTAGTCGTGCGCGCAGGTGATCAGGTGGCCCCCGGCCGTCTTCATGTCAGTGGAGAGCCCGTCCAGCAGCGTCTTCCAGGCGCTGCTGCACCCCGTCAGCGCCGCCCCGCTCTGCCACCCGGCCAGGCTCCCGGCAGCCGTGCTGCTGGGCTCCACCAGCTTCGCCGTCTCGTCGGGGACCTTCCCGGCGACCGTCAGCGCGTTGTTCCCGGCGGCGGTCAACTCGCCTGGTTTGACTGTGAATCCCGGGTCCTGTCCCATCGGTTCCCCCTGACATCCGTGTCGGCTGCGGGCGCTATGGTAGCTGTGAGTGTCGTGGGGGACACAGGGCACACAGGGGGGCCTGGGATGGACATCGCAAGCCTGCGGAACGCCAAACTGGCGGACCTCTACACGGCGGCGGGGGCGTACGACACGCTGTGCAAGGCGATGGCGCAGCACGCCACGGACTGGAAGAGCGGGACCGCCGACCGGGTCCACGGTTCCCAGTGGACCGGGCCGACGGCCGACGCCGCGATGCCGGTGCTGGACGGCCTCACCGGCGAGATGCGCGCGGCGGCGACGGAGCTCGGCCTCATCGGCAAGGAGATCCGCGACTGCGCCGACGCCATGACGCTGGCCCAGGGCAGGCTCACCAATGCGCTGTCCGATGCGCAGGCCAAGGGCTTCACGGTCAGTGACACCGGCGCCGTGAGCTGGCCCGCGTCGACCAACCCGTACCAGGCTCCGGACTGGGAGACCAAGCAGAAGACGGCCGCCGACGGGATCAGCAAGCAGATCGCCAAGGCCCTGGCCGACGCGGCGGAGGCCGACGACGCCCTGACCGCAGGGCTCAACCGGTTCGCCGGGCACGCCAAGGACAAGTCGGGCCTGGACGAGAAGACGGCCGGCGCCGACGTGTACATGGACCAGTTCGGCGATGCGTCCAACCCGGTGTGGCAGCGGAACATGCCCCTCAAGGACGCGCCTCCCACCGAGGTCAACTCCTGGTGGAAGGGGCTCGGCCCGCAGGGCCAGCAGTGGTTCATCAGCCACCACCCGGAGGTGCTCGGCAACCTCGACGGCGTCCCCGCGGAGATCCGGGACCAGGTGAACCGCAAGCACCTGGAGGACCTGATGGGGCATATCAGGGGCAAGAAACCGCAGGAGCTGAACGCCAACGAGAAGGCCCTACTCGCGCTCTACGGGCCGATCGACGCCCGCCTCGCCGGCAGCAAGGGTGATCCGCCGATCTACCTGTTGGGCCTCGGTGACGAGGGCCAGGGCCGGGCGGTCCTCTCGTTCGGGAACCCGGACACCGCGACCGACATCTCCGCATACGTGCCAGGAATCACCACCACCATGGCCAGCCTCGGGCCGGGGGCGAACGACGGGACCAACGAGGCGGAGAACGCGCTGAACCTCTACCGCGCCGCGAGCGGCAAGGCTCCGGCGGGCCACTCCGTGGCCTCCGTCGTCTGGCTGGGGTACGACTCGCCGGGGATGGACTTCGGGGCCGCGTCGACGAAGGCGGGCAAGGACGGCGCCCCGGCGTACGCCAAGTTCATGAGCGGGGTACGGGCGAGCCACGAAGGCACCCAGCCGCCGCACGTCACCGCAGTCGGGCACAGCTACGGTTCGTACCTGGTAGGCCAGGCCACCAAGCTCGCCACCCAGCCGGGGTCGCACTACGTGCCGCCGGACGACGTGGTCTTCATCGGCAGCCCGGGCGTCGGCGTGGACAAGGCCTCCGACCTCAAGATGCCCCCTGGCCACGTCTGGGTCGGTGCCGCCGACAACGACATCGTGACGCACGCCCCGCCCAAGTTCAGTCTCGACCCGGACGAGCGCTGGTACGGACGGGACCCTTCGAGCAAGCACTTCGGCGCGAACCGCTTCACCGTCGACGACTGGAGCCGTGGCAACCCCATCGATGCGCACACCAAGTACCTGAACGGGCGGGGCGGGCCCTCGCTGGACAACATCGCGGCCGTCGTCACGGGCAGCGGGGGCGTCAAACTGCAGGGTCAACGCGGGTGAAGCGGCCGCGACCTGCGCTGGGCTGTTCCGTGGTGGCGGCGGTTGTGCTGGCCACCGGGCTGGGGCTGTTCTACAACGGGTACGGGCCGATGGCGCTGAAAGACCGGGATACCACCCAGCTGAGCCCGGGTGAGGCGAAGGCGGGGCTGGATGGTAGCTTGCAGGCGGCCATGGGGGCGATCGTTCCCCCGATGGCTTACTTCGGCGGGTTCTACGCCGTGGACCGCGGGCCAGAGCACGCCGACGGTGAGCCGAGCCTGTTGTCCGGTGTCAGGGAAGTGGTCTCGGTTCGGACGAAGGTGACCCCCGCGAAGGTGCCAGTGCTGCTGGAACAGATGACGCGGCTTTGGGGCAGCGACTGCCGGCAGCCAGACACCACGGGCGGCATGGCGACGAACTACACCGAATTGCACTGCCCCGGACACGGAGACACCCTGTTCACGCTGTCGGTGGTCAGTTCCACGAATGACTCGACCGTGCAGGTGCTCATGAGCGCAGAGGCGTTCATGGTGCGCTACCAGCCCGGAAGGGATTACGGCGCCCCTCCGATCGGCGAGCGGCCTACCGGGCACGAGCTCGCCCCCGACGTCGACGACCCCTACTGGTCACACTGACCGCCCGCCTCACTCCCAGTCCCACCGGATCCCCAGGATGCACGGCCGTACCGCCGTCGCCACCAGGTGAACGCAGTGGTGGCCGTCGAGGGTCAACTCCTCGTTCTCGTAGGGGGTTTCGCCGGGGGAGTGGAGGGCGAAGCGGTGGCAGCGGACGGGGAGGGCGGCGGGGTGGAAGGTGATCTGGAGGACGTACTGGCCGGCGCCGGAGTTGAAGCCGCGGACGTATTCGCAGCTGGGGTCGGGGGAGGGGGCGTCGTCGAAGCCGTAGCCGAGGAGGTGGGTGTCGCCGGCGCGGAGGCGGCGGTCGAGGAGGAGTTCGGCGGCGAGGAGGTGGTGGGTGTGGTCGCGGCGGACACGACCGGGGCGGCAGTTCTCCTCGGCGCGGACGCCGACCAGGGTGATGTCGCTGCCCGGGTCGCCCTGGTAGAGGGCGAGGTAGCGGTCGATGCCGTCGCGGTGGGCGCGCAGGGCGTGTTGGGAGTCGCGGCGGGTGACTTGGCGGTCGGGGCCGATCCGGACGCGTTCGATGTGGGTGATGGTGTGCAGGCCGGTGTCGCGGGGGCTGGCGAGGGTGGCGAGCAGGTGGTCGACGGCGGTGGCCGGGGAGATCAGGTCGCGGTACGGGCGTACGGGGGGTCCGACGGTGGTGGTTGCGCGGCGGGGGCCGAGCAGTCGGGTGAGGGAGTGCTCGGGCAGGTCGAGGACGTCTTCGAGGGCGGCGACGGCGCGCAGTGACTCGGGGCGTTCGGGGCGGCGTCGGCCCTGTTGCCAGTAACTGAGGCTGGTGAGGCCGACGGTGACGCCGCGCAGTGCGAGGTGACGGCGGATGCGGTGCAGGGCGAGGCCGCGGGCGGTGATGGCGGTGCGCAGGGCGAGGTGGAAGGGGCCGGTGCGCAGGGCGGCGGCGAGGTCGGCTGGTTCGCTTCGGTGGATGGCGGCCTCCTGGCTGACGCAGGGCTTACCGGGCTGAGCGGGTGCAGCCCGGCGCGGACCGGGTTTTGACCGTGAATATTCACATCCGCGCGGCGGTTTGTCACCGGTCCGGGCGTCTCGCGCTGCGGTTTCCCGGGTGCCGTTCACATCCGGGCCGCTCCGTTCACACCGTGATCGGGCCCCGTCCGGGCCCGTTGACCAGCCTCCGACAACGGCGCGATGCTCGGGGCGCGATCCGGACCGCGCCCCCCACACAGCACCACGCTCCACTCGTGCAAGGAGGCATCCCCCCATGCCAGTTCCACGGATACGGCTGCGCCGTGCGGTCGCCCTGCTCGCCCTCGGCGTGCTGGGTCCGGCGCTCACCGCCGCGGCGACCACCCCCGCGGCCGCCGCCCCCGCCGCCCCCGCCCAGGACCGGGCCTCGCACCAGGTCCGCCGGGCGGCGGCGCCCGGCAGTACGGCCGACCTGGCCGGCACGTACAAGAAGCTCAACATCACCATGCAGCAGCAACAGCAGACCAACTGGTGCTGGGCGGCGAGCGGCAACACCATCGCCACCTGGTTCGGCTACAACTACAGCCAGAACCAGTTCTGCAACGCCGCGTTCGGCCGCTCGATCGACTCCAGCTGCCCCAACAGCCAGGCCTCGCTGGCGGACGTGCAGAACGGGCTGGACTGGGTCGGCATCAACCCGGGCTCGTACGTCACCGGGTACCTGCGCTACGGCACCGTGCAGTCCGAGGTCGACGCCAACCGGCCGGTGGAGACGCGCATCCAGTGGAGTTCGGGCGGCGGGCACATGCACGTCCTGTACGGCTACGACACCGGCAACAACTGGGTCTACTGGGGCGACCCGTGGCCGTCCAACTACCGCTACAACTGGGCGGACTACTGGTACTACGTGAACAACGACACGTTCTCGTGGACCCACTCCCTGTACCGGATCGGCGCGTGAGGACGACCATGACCGAGCTCAGCAAGGCCCGTCAGGCCGCCGTCACCGCCCTGCTCGCCGCCGGCCTCGCGCTGGTGACCGCCCCGGCCGTGCACGCCGCCCCCTCCGTACAGGGCGCCCCCTCCGCGCAGGGCGCCCCCGAACCGGTGCCCGCCGCCGACCTGGCCCGGGCCCACCGCGCGGTCCAGGACCCGTCGGTGCTCGACAAGGTGGGCCACTTCTTCGCCCGCAAGGGCGTTCCGCCGACCCAGCAGCTGACCATCGGCGCCGCCGAGGAGGCGAAGGCGGCGGACGACGCGGCGCCCCGCCTGGCCGGGGACACCGTGCCGGTCTACACCCTGGACGCCGGTTTCGTGGCCGGCACCCCGGGCGCCCCGGTGGCGAAGGCCGAGTTCACGGCGAGCAAGGTGGTCGCGGCGGACGGGCAGACCGCCTCGGTCTGGACGGTCCGCCAGGGCGACGCCTGGCGGGTCGTCAACATCGCCTCCGGCGGCGACGAGAGCGACTACGCGGCGAAGGCGGCGGACGGCGGCGGCGGTACGGCCTTCCGGGAGCCGCAGGTCAACGCCTGGTACGTGCTGCGCGGCGGCCGGGTGCTACCGCTGGACGACGAGGCCCGGCGCTCGGTGGGCGCGGGCGGGGTGTCGCTGGCCGCGTACCAGAAGCTGGTGCACCAGCGGTACGGGGACAAGCTGCCCGGTTCGGCGTACGACCGGGAGGGCAAGGGCGGCGGCTACCGGCTGGACGCCGCCCCCGAAGCCGCCCCCGAAGCCGCCCCCGAAGCCGCGCCCGAAGCCGCCGCGGAGCCCGCGGCGGACAACGACTCGGCGCTCCCGGCCGTGACGGCGGCCGCGGCGCTGGGCGCCACCGCGCTGGCAGCCGCGGGCGTGGGCGCGGGCGCGGTGCTGCGTCGGAAGCGGGTCGCCCGCTGAACCGGCGGACACCCACCGGGGCCCGGCTCGGCGAGCCGGGCCCCGAACCGCCATCGTGCCGGGGCGAACCCGCTCACACCCCGGCGAACCCGCTCTCCAGCAGCGCGAAGGTGCGGTCGACCAGGTCGGCGATGTCCTCCTTGCCGTCGTCCGCGGCCCACTGCAGCACGGCCTCGGTGGTGGCGGCGCCGATGGCGGCGGCGGTGACCCGCATCTCGTAGGTGGGTTCCTCAAGGCCGGCCCGTCGGGTGAGGACGGCGAGGTAGAGCTCGTGCGGGCTGTTGCCGGTCCGGAACAGTCCGGCGCGCAGCGCGGGGACCTGGGTGACCAGCCGCATCCGGGTCAGCAGTTCCTGGCGTTCGTGCTGGAGCAGGGTGCGGATCAGATCGATGAGGGTCTCCCGGCAGGAGCGGAGGAAGGGTTCGCCGGCCGGGCGGTCCATCAGGGCGGCGATCATCGCCGGGTCGTACTCGTCGGTGAGGACGAGGTCGTCCTTGGTGGCGAAGTACCGGAAGAAGGTGGAGGGGGAGATCTCGGCGGCGGCCGCGATCTGCTCCACCGTGGTGTTCTCGTAGCCCTGTTCGGAGAACAGCCGGTACGCCTCGCGGCGCACGGTCTGCCGGGTCTTGAGCTTCTTGCGCTCGCGCAGCGACAGCGGCGCCTCCAGCAGGGCCTGGACCGGGTTGGTCGGGGCGTCCGGGAGGGCCGCGGTCGGCTGCTCGGTCTTCATGTCCCCGATCTTCATGTCCCCGATTATCGGCGATCTGCGGCGCTGGTGGGTTCGGCCTCCGCCGCGGCCTCCTCCGTGGCCTCCGCCGCGTCCTCGTTCGCGGGCTCGGCAGCGGGCATCCGGGCCGCGACCAGCACCGCCGAGCCGACCGCGACCAGCCCGGCGACCAGCAGCACCACCGTCATGCCGTGCACGTACGCCACGTGCGCGGCGGCGCTGAGCGCCGGCCGTCCGGACTCCCGGGCGATGGCGTCGGCGGCGACCACCGACTTCCCGGCCCGGTGGGCCGCCTCGGCCGGCAGCGCGCCGGTGTCGAGCGCGCCCCGGTACGCCCCGGCCAGCAGGCTGCCGAAGGCGGCGATCCCGATGGCGCCGCCGACCTGCCGCAGGGTCTGGAGCAGCCCGGAGCCGACCCCGGCCCGGGCGGGCGGCAGGGTGATCAGGGCGGAGGACTGGGCGGTGATCAGCGACAGGCCCATGCCCACGCCGACGACGGTGAGCCAGATCGCGGCCCGCCCGTACCCGTCGGAGGCGTCGGTGCGGCTGCCGAACAGCAGTGCGGCGCCGAGCAGGGCCAGGCCGAGGGCGATCACCGCGCGGGCGCCGAGCCGCGTCACCAGTTGCTCGGTGAACCTCGCGGCGGCCAGCAGGCCGAGCATCATCGGCATCAGCCGCAGCCCGGAGCCGAGGGCGTCGGTGCCGAGCACGCTCTGGAAGTAGAGCGGCAGGACGAAGAAGGCGCCGAACAGGACGAGCGAGATCAGCGTGGCGGCGACCGAGGACCAGCGGAAGGTCGGGTCGGCGAGCAGGGTGAGGTCGAGCATCGGGTCTCGTTGGCGGCGGCTGCGCAGCACGAGTGCGGTGAGCAGGAGGACCGAGCCGATCAGGGTGGTGAGCACCAGCGGGTCGGTCCAGCCGCGGTCGGCGCCCTCGATGATGCCGTAGGTGAGCGCGCCGAGTCCGGTGGCGGCGAGTGCGGTGCCGGGCAGGTCCATCCGGGGCGCGGCGGGGTTGCGGCTCTCGGGCAGCAGCAGGACGCAGGCGACGATGCCGATCGCGGTCAGCGGGACGTTGACCGCGAAGACCGAGCCCCACCAGAAGTGCTGGAGCAGCAGGCCTCCGATCAGCGGTCCGAGCGGGGCGCCGCCGGCGATGGCGGCGGTGAGGATCGCGGTGGCCCGGCGCCGTTCGGCGGCCGGGAAGATCGCCGGGATCACCGCGAGCGACATCGGCATGACGAGCGCTCCGGCCAGGCCCATCGCGGCGCGGGCGGCGATCAGGGTGCCGGGGGAGTCGGTGAGCATCCCGACGGCGGAGGCGAGTCCGAACAGGGCGAGGCCGGCGGTGAGGGTGCGGCGGCGGCCGTAGCCGTCGCCGAGCAGGCCGGCGGGGAGCATCACGGCTGCGAAGACCAGCGTGTAGGCGTCGACGATCCACTGCTGCTGCCCGGTGGTGGCCTGCAGCTGCGCGGCCAGGGTGGGCAGGGCGACGTTGAGGATCGTCATGTCGAAGCTGATCACCAGGACGCTCAGGGCGACAGCGACCAGGGCGAGCCGGCGGCGCGGGTCGGCGGCCGTGTCGGTGGCAGCGGGAGTGGCGGGTGTGGGAGTGGGCGGAGCGGCGGGCATGGCGGCCTCCAGGACCCTTGGTGAAAGTCTCTGTCAAATGACAGTAACTCTCAAAAGATGTTGGCCGTCAATATGAAAGCAACGTGATTGAACGGATACTCTCCGTGATGTGTCCTGGAAGTGCTGCTTCCGCACAAGGAATTGACGCAACGTTGATCTGTCGTTCGCCGCCTCGGGGCGGTCCCGAGTGACTGTCGGTAGATACCATGTGGCAATCGGTCAGTGCTGGCCGGACGCGTGCCGAGAGCGGAGAAGGGGTGGCGCGGCAGGAGCCGACCACGGGCCCGGCGCCGGGAAAGGGGAGCCGAAGTGGCCGACAGTGACGACAGGCGGGCGATTGCCCAGGTGCGGGGCGCGGCCTTGGTGGTGGGTTCCGCGCTGGCCGTGGTCGCGGCCTATCTGATCAACGGCGCTCCGCTGGTCCTGCTGGTCGCCGGGGTCGAGACGCTGCTGCTCATGGTGTACGTCGGCCGTCGTTGGCGCGCGCTGCACCAGCGGGCGTCCCTGGCCGGGCACCGGCGGCGGCGCGGCATTCCGGACGCCGCCCACTGTGAGCGCTGCCGCCGGGCCCGGGAGGCGCTGGACGCCCGGTAGGCGCGCGAGGCCGCCGCATCGGCGGTCCGCGCGGTGCGCCCGGAGGTCGAGTCGGAGCTGCCGGAGCCGCCGGAGTCGGCGGATGCGGTGCACTCCCCGCAGTCGGAGTCCGGCGTCGCCGACCACTCGCCGTACCCGCGCCGCCCGCAGGGCCGGGCCCCGTACGAGCGGCCCTGGACGGCCGAACGGGCGGCCGGCCGGTCCGTGGACCGGTCGACCGCCCGTCGGGGTGCGCCGGGTTCAGCCGGCCGCGCTGTACGCCACCAGTGAGACGCCGACGTACTGGACGATGAAGGCGCCGAGGGTGAAGGCGTGGAACACCTCGTGGAAGCCGAACCAGCGGGGTGAGGGGTTGGGTCGCTTGAGTCCGTACACCACGCCGCCGATGCTGTAGAGCACCCCGCCGACGATCATCAGCACCAGGACGACGACCCCGCCGGTGCGCAGGAAGTCCGGCAGGAAGAACGCGGCGGCCCAGCCCAGCGCGATGTACACCGGGGTGTACAGCCAGCGCGGCGCGCCGACCCAGAACACCCGGAACGCTATCCCGGCCAGCGCCCCGCCCCAGGCCACCCAGAGCAGTGTCTGCTGGGCGGCGCCCTTGAGTAGCAGGATCGTGAACGGCGTGTAGGTGCCCGCGATGATCAGGAAGATGTTCGCGTGGTCCAGCCGCCGCAGCACGGCGTCCCCGCGCGGGCCCCAGTCGAAGCGGTGGTACACCGCGCTGACCCCGAACAGCAGCCAGGCGCTGACCGAATAGATCGCGCAGGCGATCTTGGCCGGCGTGGAGTCGGCCAGGCAGATCAGCACGATCCCGGCGGCGACGGTGGCGGGGAACATCCCGGCGTGCAGCCAGCCGCGCCACTTCGGCTTGCCCTCCCGGCTCTCGGCCGGGCCCTCCCCAATGCTCTCCGCGAGCGCAGCAGCAGTCATGGGCAGCATGCTACCGGCGACCTACGGAACCGTAGGTTACTGACGCGTAAGGAAGTGGCGATCGTCACTCTTGGACGTTTTGGAGTATTTGAAGTGTGGCCCCGCGCACTCCGGCCCGGACGTGAGCGCCCTGTTACTGGCTAGTAATCATACTTTCCGTAGTAAAAGATGCGTCAATTTCGCCTCGGTGCCGCGTTGGGGCCTTGGACCCGGAGCTACGCTGCAAGCACCCTCAGACCCCCGCGACGCCGTCTCCTCGACGAGACGGCGTGAAACGGAGCGATCGTGTCGTACGAGATCTCTGCTCTCAGCGCATCCGCGCCCACCCGCCACAAGCAGCTGCTCGCTTGGGTGAGCGAGATCGCCGAGCTCACCCAGCCGGACCGCATCGAGTGGTGCGACGGTTCCGACGAGGAGTACCAGCGCCTCGCGGACCTGCTGGTGGCTCAGGGCACCTTCAAGAAGCTGAACGAGGAGAAGCGCCCCAACTCCTACTACGCCGCCTCGGACCCTTCGGACGTGGCGCGCGTCGAGGACCGCACGTTCATCTGCTCCGAGCAGGAGAAGGACGCCGGCCCGACCAACAACTGGAAGGCCCCCGCCGAGATGCGGGCCATCTTCACCGGTGAGGGTGGCTTCCAGGGCGATCAGGGCCTGTTCCGCGGCGCGATGAAGGGCCGCACGATGTACGTCGTGCCCTTCTCGATGGGCCCGGTCGGCTCCCCGCTGGCCGCGTACGGCGTCGAGATCACCGACTCCGCCTACGTCGCCGTGTCGATGCGCGTGATGACCCGCATGGGCCAGGCCGTGCTCGACCAGCTCGGCGAGGACGGGGAGTTCGTCAAGGCCGTGCACACCGTCGGCGCCCCGCTGGCCGAGGGCCAGGCGGACGTGCCGTGGCCGTGCAACAGCACCAAGTACATCTCGCACTTCCCGGAGACCAAGGAGATCTGGTCCTTCGGCTCCGGCTACGGCGGCAACGCCCTGCTCGGCAAGAAGTGCTACGCGCTGCGCATCGCCTCGACCATGGCCCGCGACGAGGGCTGGCTGGCCGAGCACATGCTGATCCTGAAGCTCACCCCGCCGTCCGGCGAGGTCAAGTACGTCGCGGCCGCCTTCCCGTCGGCCTGCGGCAAGACCAACCTGGCCATGCTCCAGCCGACCATTCCGGGCTGGAAGGTCGAGACCATCGGCGACGACATCGCCTGGATGCGCTTCGGCAAGGACGGCCGCCTGTACGCCATCAACCCCGAGGCCGGCTTCTTCGGCGTCGCCCCCGGCACCGGCGTGGACACCAACGCCAACGCCATCGACACCCTCTGGGGCAACGCCGTCTTCACCAACGTCGCCCTCACCGACGACGGCGACGTGTGGTGGGAGGGCCTCACCGAGGAGCCCCCGGCGCACCTCACCGACTGGCGCGGCAACGACTGGACCCCCGAGTCCGGTACCCCGGCCGCCCACCCGAACGCCCGCTTCGCCGTTCCGGCCGCGCAGTGCCCGACCATCGCCCCCGAGTGGGAGGACCCGGCGGGCGTGCCGATCTCGGCGATCCTGTTCGGCGGCCGCCGCGCCACCGCCGTCCCGCTGGTGACCGAGTCCTTCGACTGGCAGCACGGCGTCTTCCTGGGCGCCAACATCGCCTCCGAGAAGACCGCCGCCGCCGAGGGCACCGTCGGCGAGCTGCGCCGCGACCCGTTCGCGATGCTGCCGTTCTGCGGCTACAACATGGGCGACTACTTCGCCCACTGGCTGAAGGTCGGCGCCGAAGCGGACGCCGCCAAGCTGCCGAAGATCTACTACGTCAACTGGTTCCGCAAGAACGCCGAGGGCAAGTTCGTCTGGCCCGGCTACGGCGAGAACAGCCGCGTGCTCAAGTGGATCGTCGAGCGCCTGGAGGGCACCGCCGAGGGCGTCGAGACCCCGATCGGCGTGCTGCCGAAGGTCGACGGCTTCGACCTGGGTGACCTGAAGCTGTCCGAGGAGGACCTCGCCCTGCTCTTCACCGTGGACGCCGACATCTGGCGCCAGGAGGCCGCGCTCGTGCCGGCCCACCTGGAGCTGTTCGGCGACCACACCCCGAAGGAGCTGTGGGACGAGTACCGGAGCCTGGTCGCGCGCCTCGGCTGAGCCTGAGCCTCAACCGAGCGAGAGGCGGCCGCGCGGCACGAACCGAGCGCCCCGCCGATGCGACAGGACGGCCGGAGTTCCGCCGGACGATCTTTCCCCGACCAAGGAGATCGTCCGGACCGGGACTCCGGCCGTAGTGCTTTCCCCTCCGGCGAGCGGTCAAGGCTGGGTGTAGCCGCTGAGGAAGTCGCCGATCCGGGTCACCGCTTCGGTGATCTCCTCCGGTCGGGGCAGCGTGACCAGCCGGAAGTGGTCCGGCTCGGGCCAGTTGAAGCCGGTGCCCTGGACCAGCAGGATGCGCTGGGAGCGCAGCAGGTCCAGCACCATCTGGGCGTCGTCCTTGATCTTGTAGACCTTGGGGTCCAGCCGCGGGAAGGCGTACAGCGCGCCCTTCGGCTTGACGCAGCTCACCCCCGGGATCTGGTTCAGCAGCTCGTACGCGGCGTCGCGCGAGGCGAGCAGCCGGCCGCCGGGCAGCACCAGGTCCTTGATCGACTGCCGTCCGCCGAGCGCGGCGGCCACCGCGTGCTGGGCCGGCATGTTGGCGCACAGCCGCATCGAGGCGAGCACGGTCAGGCCCTCGATGTAGCTGTGGGCGCGCTGGCGGTCGCCGGAGAGCACCATCCAGCCGGAGCGGAAGCCCGCGACCCGGTACGACTTGGACAGTCCGTTGAAGGTGACGCAGAAGAGGTCCGGGGCCAGGGTGGCCAGCGGGACGTGCTCGGCGTCGTCGTAGAGGATCTTGTCGTAGATCTCGTCCGCGTAGACCACCAGCTTGTGCCGGCGGGCGATCTCGACGATGCCCTCCAGCACCTCGCGCGGGTAGACCGCGCCGGTCGGGTTGTTCGGGTTGATCACCACGATGGCCCTGGTCCGGTCGGTGACCCTGGCCTCGATGTCGGCGAGGTCCGGGTACCACTCGGCCTGCTCGTCGCAGCGGTAGTGCACCGCGGTGCCGCCGGCCAGCGAGACCGAGGCGGTCCACAGCGGGTAGTCCGGCGCCGGGACGAGCACCTCGTCGCCGTCGTCCAGCAGCGCGGTCATGGCCAGCTGGATCAGCTCGGAGACGCCGTTGCCGAGGAAGACGTCGTCGACGGAGAGCCCGTGCAGCCCGCGGTCCTCGTAGTGCATGACCACCGCGCGGCGGGCGGCGAGCAGGCCCTTGGAGTCGCCGTACCCGTGCGCGTTCGCGAGGTTGCGCAGGATGTCCTGGAGGATCTCCGGGGGCGCCTCGAAGCCGAAGGTGGCCGGATTGCCGGTGTTGAGCTTGAGGATGCGGTGGCCCTGTTCCTCCAGCCGCATCGCCTCGTCGAGAACCGGGCCGCGGATGTCGTAGCAGACATTGGCGAGCTTGCTGGACTGGATGACCTGCATGTCTGCCTACTCTAGGGGCACGCCGGGGCCCCGCGCCGGGCATCCGGGGACACGGCTCGCGGGGCCCGGAAGCGCCTCCTTGGATCGGCAGGCGAGGGCATCGAACGGCCTTCCAAACGGTGGCCCGGTGTCCGGAATGCTCGTGTATGCGAGGACGCTGTCGGTTTCTCGGGCGGAACGAGACGGACAGCACACAAGCCGACCGCCGCGGACGGGAAGATGGGCCCCGGTGCGTCGACGAGGAGGGGGTGGGCCGGTGGTGGCGGTCGTGGCCGGGGCGGTACTGGTCGGTCTCCTGCTGGCTCCGCTCTTGCGCGGACTGATCGCCCGCTTCGCCGTGCCTGAGGGCGAACCCTGGTGCGAGGCCTGCCCGTTGTGCGACCGCGCGGTCGGGCGGCTGCTGCCGCCGACCGGGCGCTGCCCGGGCTGCCGGGGCCGTCTCGGGGCCGGTGCCGGGACGGTGGAGGCGGTCGCGGCGGCGGTCGCGGTCACGGTGGCGTACGCGGCGGACGGGCCGCAGACGGCGGCGCTCGCCTGGGCGGGCGCGCTCGGCGTGGCGCTCGGTTTCACGGACGGGCGGGTGCGCCGGCTGCCGTACCGGCTGACCGTGCCGCTGCTGGCCGGAGTGGCCGCGCTGCTGGCGGTGGCGGCGCTGGCCGAGGGCCGCCCCGGGGTGCTGCTGCGCTGCCTGCTGGTCGCGCTGACGGTTGGGGCGCTGCTCGAAGTCGCCGTCCAGATAGGCGCGTTGGGCCCCGGCGACTCCCCGCTCGGGCTCGCCCTGGGCGGACTGCTCGGCTGGTACGGCTGGTGGGTCGCGATCGGCGGGCTGTTCGCCGCGGTGGTGCTCGCCGGGCTCTGGGGCACCCTGCGGGCCGCCGCCCTGCTGGTCCGCCGGCGCCCGTGGCGCGGACTCGAAGTCCCGGTCGGCCCGTTCCTGTTGCTGGGCGCGCTCACCGCGGTGCTCACCAGGTGAGCGGGTGGCGGAAGGGGCCCGCCGTACCGGAGTCGGTACGGCGGGCCCCGCCGTCGGCGCGCGGGCCCCACCCTCAACGAGCGGCGCGCCGAAGGGAGTCAGGTCCCGGAGTGCCTCACGGCATCTTGTGGACGAACGGGCCGACCGCGTTCGAGAACGCGTTGCCGTTGTTGGCGTCCCAGTTGGTGGACCAGGTCATCGCGCCCCGGATGGTGGGCCACTTCGCCGGCGGCACGAAGCTGCCGCAGTTGTTGCCGGTGGCCAGGCAGTTGAGCGCGTTGTTCACCACCGACGGGTCGACGTAGCCACCGCCGGCCGCCCTGCTGGAGGCGGGGACGCCGATGCCGACCTGATCGGGCCGCAGGCCGCCCTGGATGTGGGTGCAGACCTGCGAGGTGATGAAGTCGATCGTGCCCTGGTTGTAGACCTTGCCGTCGCAGCCGTTCATGCCGCCCGAGTTGTAGAACTGGGTGTTGACGACGGTCAGGATGTCCTTGGTGTTGAGCGCCAGCTGGAAGTAGGCGCCGGAGGTGCTGTACATCCCGATGGTCTCGGGGGCCATGGTCAGCACGAAGCCGGGGCCGACCTTGGCCTGCAGGGCGTGCAGCGCGTCACCGAGCGGGCCGGCCTGGACGCCGTTCTCCAGGTCGACGTCGATGCCGTCGAAGCCGTAGTCCCTGATGATCGAGTAGGCGCTGTTGGCGAAGTTCGCCCCGGCGGTGGCGTCGCCGACGCTGATCGCGCCGTTCTGGCCGCCGATGGAGAGGACGACCTTCTTGCCGGCCGCCTGCTTGGCCTTGATGTCGGCGCGGAACTGGGCGTCGGTGTAGCCGCCGAGCGCCTTGGACAGGCCCGGGTCCAGGGTGAAGCTGATCGCGCCGGTCTGGGTCGGCACGGCGTCGGCGAAGGAGACCGCGATGATGTCGTACGCGTTCTGCACGTCGCTCAGGCGCTGCGGGGTCGAGCCGTTGTCGAAGTTCTGCCAGTAGCCGGTGACCACGTGCGCGGGCAGGCCGGTGGCCGGCGGGGTGGTGGCGGTCGGGGTCGCGGTCGGCGTGGCCGTGGCCGTCGGCGTCGAGGTCTGGGTGGGCGTCGCGGTGGCGGTGGCCGTCGGCGTCGGGGTCGGCGTCGGGGTGGGCGTGGCCGTCGGAGACGGGGTGGAGGTGCCGCCCGGGCCGATCAGCGCCACGTCGTCGGCGAGGTAGGCGCCCTGCCCGTACCAGCCGTGCAGGTAGACGGTGACGCTGGTGGCGTTCGCCCCGGTGGTGAAGCCGGTGGACAGCTGGTTCCAGCTGGTCTGGTTCGACCAGGTGGACGGGTCGGTGCCGCCGGTGCCGCGCGCGCCGAGGTAGACGTACGGGCCCTGCACCCAGGCGCTGAGCGTGTAGCTGGTGTTGGGCAGCACGCTGATCGTCTGGGAGCACTCGGCGGTGTCGCCCGCACCCGGGGCGGCCCGCAGCGCGCCGCTGCCGGAGTGGACCGGAGAGGACACCGCGGTCGCGCCGCCGGTGCAGGACCAGCCGCCCAGTCCGCTCTCGAAGCCGCCGTTGGTGACCAGGTCGCCGACCGCCGCGCCGGCGCCGCCGGCGAAGAGGGCGAGGCCGCCGCCGGCCAGGGCGAGGGCGGTGGCGCCGGCCGCGAGGGCCGGGAGGGGGCCGCGCCGGCGCTTGTGCGCGGGCTCGTTCAGCGTACGGGCCATGGGTGACGCTCCTGGGGAAGGAGCGGCCGCCGCGGTGGGGGGCGCGGCGGCCGCGTGTGGGGGAGGGGTCCGCAGGTGACTCAAGGGGGCGGGCCGTGGTGCTTCCGCCCCGGGACAAAAGCTGGACTAGACCATTGCCGGCCGTCAAGCGTCGGACAACGGGCTTACGGCTCCCTTAAGGATTCGGAGACCGATCCGTGTCCACGACGGGCGCGCCGCCGGCAGACCGCGACACGCCCGCCGCGACAGACTTCGTACAGGACCGTGACCAGACCGCTACCTGGGGCTTTACCGTGCGCCTGCGCGCCGGAGTAGGCTGCGCCGGGGCGGTGACGCACCAGTCTGAACGAGTACGGAGGGGCCGGGAAACCATGGGTCTGCGCGATGTCGCCGAACGGACGCCGGGGCTGCGCACCCTGCTGGGCGGGATGTACGGACTCTACGGCCGCCGGGTCGAGGTCCACCTCGCGCGCACCCCGCACCACATCGGCGTGATCCTGGACGGCAACCGCCGCTGGGCCAAGGCCACCGGCGGCTCCACCGCGTACGGCCACCAGCGCGGCGCCGACAAGATCAGCGAGTTCCTCGGCTGGTGCGACGAGACCCACGTCAAGGTCGTCACCCTGTGGATGCTCTCTACCGACAACCTGGACCGCCCGGCCGACGAGCTGGTCCCGCTGCTCGGCATCATCGAGGACGCCGTCACCGGCCTGGCCGCCGCCCGCCGCTGGAAGGTCAACCCGGTCGGCGCGCTGGACCTGCTCCCGCAGCACACCGCCGACGTGCTCAAGCGCGCTGCCGAGGAGACCGCCGGGATCGACGGCATCACCGTCAACGTCGCGGTGGGCTACGGCGGCCGGCACGAGATCGCCGACGCCGTCCGCTCACTGCTCCAGGAGCACGCCGGGCGCGGCACCCCGATCGAGGAACTGGCCGAGATCCTCACCGTCGAGCACATCTCCGAGCACCTCTACACCGCCAACCAGCCCGACCCGGACCTGATCATCCGCACTTCGGGCGAGCAGCGGCTGTCCGGTTTCCTGCTCTGGCAGAGCGCCCACAGCGAGTTCTACTTCTGCGAGGCGTACTGGCCGGCCTTCCGCAAGGTCGACTTCCTGCGCGCGCTGCGCGCCTTCGAACAGCGGCACCGGCGGATGGGCCTCTGATCCGGAGCCCCTCCCGGGCCGTTCCGGGACGGGCCCGGGGTGCATCCGGGTGGAATGACCGCCGTAGGCCTGGCCTACCCGGGCCGCGCGCGAGGCCAAACGTTCACCGGCAATGATCCGTCAGTTCGCCGGGGACGCGAATGCACCGCTCCCCGCCTGGGAATACTCCAGTCAGTCCGGCCCCGAGGCCACCGGGGCAGCGGGGGCCGGCTTGCCGCGGATGACGCAGGGTCATCCGCTCTGGAGGCCTAGTGGTCAGTTCCAAGAGCCGCCGGACACCAGACCGGCGCACGTACGTTCTCGACACCAGCGTGCTCCTGGCGGACCCGCTCGCCATGACCCGCTTCGAGGAGCACGAGGTCGTCCTTCCGGTGGTGGTCGTCACCGAGTTGGAGGCCAAGCGGCACCATCCGGAGCTGGGCTACTTCGCCCGCCAGGCGCTGCGCCTGCTCGACGACTACCGCATCCGCCACGGCCGGCTCGACGAGCCGATCCCGGTCGGCGAGTTGGGCGGGACCATCCGGGTCGAGCTCAACCACTCGGACGTCTCGATACTGCCGGTCGGCTACCGGGCCGGCGGCGGCGAGGCGGACACCCGGATCCTGGCGGTCGCCCGCAACCTGCAGGCCGAGGGCTACGACGTCACCGTCGTCTCCAAGGACCTCCCGCTGCGGATCAAGGCCAGCTCGGTGGGCCTGCTCGCCGAGGAGTACCGGGCCGAGCTGGCGATCACCTCCGGCTGGACGGGCATGTCCGAACTGCACGTCGCGGCCGATCGGGTGGACGCGCTGTTCGCGGCCGGCCACGACGCGGCGGTGGACGTCGACGGAGCCGACGAGCTGCCGGTGCACACCGGACTGGTGCTCACCTCGGAGCGCGGCCGGGCGCTCGGCCGGGTGACCGGCGACGGGCGGGTCCGGCTGGTGCGCGGCGAGCGCGAGGCGTTCGGGCTGCGCGGGCGCAGCGCCGAACAGCGGGTGGCGCTGGACCTGCTGCTCGACCCGGACATCGGCATCGTGTCGATGGGCGGCCGGGCGGGCACCGGGAAGTCGGCGCTGGCGCTGTGCGCGGGGCTGGAGGCGGTGCTGGAGCGGAGGCAGCACCGCAAGGTGATGGTCTTCCGGCCGCTGTACGCGGTCGGCGGCCAGGAACTCGGCTACCTGCCGGGCTCCGAGGCGGAGAAGATGGGCCCCTGGGCGCAGGCGGTCTTCGACACCCTCTCGGCGGTCACCACCCCGGACGTGATCGAGGAGGTCATCTCCCGCGGGATGCTGGAGGTGCTGCCGCTGACCCACATCCGGGGGCGCTCGCTGCACGACGCCTTCGTGATCGTGGACGAGGCCCAGTCCCTGGAGCGCAACGTCCTGCTGACGGTGCTGTCCCGGATCGGCCAGGGCTCGCGGGTGGTGCTCACCCACGACGTGGCGCAGCGGGACAACCTCCGGGTCGGCCGGTACGACGGCGTGGTGGCGGTGGTGGAGAAGCTGAAGGGGCATCCACTCTTCGCCCACATCACGCTCACGCGCTCGGAGCGTTCGCCGATCGCGGCGCTGGTCACGGAGATGCTGGAGGACATCCACCCGTGAACTGCCCCTGACTGGGGCATAGTCGGACAATAAGGTCAACTTGCGGCGCGGGGCCCGTTCCTGAAGGAACGGGCTCCGCGCCCCTTTCATCACATCGAGTGCTTTCTGTCCGGAGAACTCCCGCGCGGTGAATGTGACATGCGCCACGCAGGCGGGAATTGCGTCGACCGTGCCCGGTGCGGCATGGTGAGGGTTCTGTCAGGCCCCGCGTACGGCGCGGCAGGGCTTCCGGACCCCGGAAGTCAGGCCCCGGATGGTCCGCCAACTCCGGTCGGTGGACGCACAATTGAAGACCGTTGAGCCGTACGCCGCCCGCTTTCAACGCCCGGTCGCCTCACCTCGGCCGGACGCCGGGCCAGCACCTCCCGTGACCAGAGCACCGTGCGGAGGTCCGTGCCAAGGGGCATGTTGCGTCCGCACGGTCACGCGTGGGCGATGCTGGAAGGAATCCATGTGACTCGGATCTCGGTCCGGGGAGTTGCTGTGGCCTCCGCCACCGCCGTCACCGCTGTCGGTGCCGTCGTTGGTATGGCCTCGGGCAGCGAGGGCAAGACCATGCAGACGGTCGACGTCGCCGGCGCGACCCTGCTTGCCGAAGTCCCCTCTGGCGCCCAGGCGCAGACCATCAGTGACAACATCGGCCAGCAGGCATCCGCCCAGCAGGCCTCCGCCGACGCCGCGGCCAAGGCCGCCGCCGAGCAGAAGGCCGCCGAGGAGGCCGCGCGCCAGAAGGCCGCCGCGGACGCCCAGGCGAAGGCCGACGCCCAGGCCAAGGCCGACGCGGACAAGGCCGCCAAGGCCGCCGCCGACCAGCGCGCCGCCGACGCCGCCGCCGCCAACCGCTCCAAGTCGCGTTCGGCGATGGCCGCGGTGGACGACAGCGCTCCGGCGGTCTCGGTCAGCCCCGGCTCCGTCCAGGACATGGCCCGGCAGATCGTCGGCAACGACGCCCAGTTCCAGTGCTTCAGCCAGATCGTGAAGCGTGAGAGCGGCTGGGACTACACCGCGACCAACAGCGGCTCCGGCGCCTACGGTCTGGTCCAGGCCCTGCCCGGCTCCAAGATGGCCTCGGCCGGTGCCGACTGGCGCACCAACCCGGCCACCCAGATCAAGTGGGGCCTCAGCTACATGAACAGCCGCTACGGCAGCCCCTGCGGTGCCTGGTCGTTCTGGCAGGCCCACAGCTGGTACTAGGAGGGCCCGCCGCCCCGCGGGGTGGCGCTCTCCGCACGGCCCCCGGCCGCTCGTCCCGTTCGACGGGCGGCCGGGGGCCGTCGTGCTCTCCGGCCGGCCGGAAGCCGTTGCGCTCTCCTGCCTCTCGGCAAGGGCGGGCCGCGCCGCCCGGGCTGCGCTGACCAGTGCGCCCACGGGCGGTGCGGTCCTGGGCGCGGACGCGGGGCGCGGGAAGGGGTCCTGGTTGCTTCCCGCACCGGCCGGTCCGCCGACGGTTGGCTCGATTGGTCGACTGGGGCGAGTAGGACGACTGGGATGACCCGGCGTCCCGTTCGGACTCCTCCCCAGCAGTGCGTGGGCGAAACCATCTGAAACCTGGCGTTTTGTCCGGGTTCCTTGAGGAAGCGGTGGCGTCGAACCTACCCGGCGGGCGGACCGGTCCGGCCCCCGCCGGGTAGCGTCATCCCTGACGGCCGTGGCGGGACCCACGGCGTACCGCCGGACTCGGCGGGTCCGGCGGGGAAGCGGTGGTAGCGACGATGGCGCGGGGCGGAAAGGCCTTCAAGGCCGTGGCCAAGGGCATGGCCGTGGTGGCGAGCGCGGCCGCCGTGATCGAACGGCGCCGACGCGCCGCGATGGCGGCCGACCCGCACGAGCTCCCCGCCCCGGCCCCCGCCGAGGCGCCCGGGCCGGTCCCGGTGCCGCGCGCCGATCCCGCCCCCGCGCCCGCGCCGGTTGCCGCGTCTGCGGCCGAGGCCGTGGCCGTCGTGGCGGTGGCCGAGCCCCGGACACCCGCGACAGCGGCCCCGACGGCCGCGGCCGTCGCACCGCCCGCCCCCACCGCGCACGCCGGACTCGGCCGGGAGTACCACCCCGGCCGGCCCGCCACCCCCGCCGAGGCGGTGCCGTGGGGCCTGCGGGTAGCCGCCGAGTCGACCTGGCGGCTGCTGCTGCTCGGCGCCGCCCTCTACGTCCTCTTCTACGTCGTCGACATGCTGCGGCTGGTCGCCTTCTCGGTGCTGGCCTCGCTGCTGATCAGCGCGCTGCTGGAGCCCTCGGTCTCCTGGCTGCGCCGGCGCGGGGTGCCGCGCTCGCTCGCCGCGGGCGGGGTGTTCCTCAGCGGTCTGGCCGGGATCGGGCTGGTCGGCTGGTTCGTGGTCTGGCAGGTGTCCACCAACCTGCCGGACGTCACCAACCAGGTGAAGACCGGCGTCAACCAGCTGCGGGACTGGATGATCACCGGACCGCTGCACCTGACCCAGCAGCAGATCACCGACTTCGCCAACCAGATCACCAAGGCCATCACCACCAACACCGACCAGCTCACCTCGGCCTCGATCACCGGCGCGCAGATCGCCGTCGAGATCCTGACCTCGCTGTTGATGACCTTCTTCACCACCTTCTTCTTCCTCTACGACGGCGCGAAGATCTGGAACTGGGCGATGCGCGGCCTGCCCCGGCAGTCCCGCTTCGCGATGGCCGGAGCCGGCCCGAAGGCCTGGACGACGCTCACCGCGTACGTGCGCGGCACCGTCTGCGTGGCCTTCATCGACGCGGTCTGCATCGGCATCGGCATCGACCTGCTGGGCGTGCCGCTGGCCATGCCGCTGGCCGTGATCATCTTCCTGGGCGCCTTCGTCCCGCTGGTCGGCGCCCTGGTCACCGGAACGGTCGCGGTCCTGATCGCCCTGGTCACCCAGGGACCGTGGACGGCCCTGATGGTGCTGGTCGTGCTGATCGCGGTGATGCAGGTGGAGAGCCACATCCTCCAGCCGCTCATCCTCGGCCGGGCCGTCCGCGTCCACCCGCTCGGCGTGGTCCTCGGCGTCGCGGCCGGCGGCATCATCGGCGGCATCGGCGGCGCGGTGGTCGCCGTCCCGCTGATCGCCGTCACCAACACCGTGGTCGCCCACCTGCGCCGCCGCAACGAGGCCGGCCAGGAGGTCTTCACCGCCCTCGAAGCCGCCCGCGAAGCCGCCGAACGCACGGCGGCCGCACAACCGGCGGCGGCGGCACAACCGGGAGCGAACCAGCCGGCACAGGCCGCACAACCGGCGGCGGCCCAGCCGGCTGCGGCGGCGGACTAGCGGAGCGCGGACAACGCGGAGGTGAGGGCTGCCGCGATCGCCGGCCCCACCACCGCCCCGGTCGCGATCAGGGCCTCCTGCTCC
This sequence comes from Kitasatospora sp. NPDC053057, assembly GCF_044546945.1. Lineage (NCBI taxonomy): Bacteria > Bacillati > Actinomycetota > Actinomycetes > Kitasatosporales > Streptomycetaceae > Kitasatospora > Kitasatospora sp. NPDC053057. Next base: position 70,097 of record NZ_JBITZP010000005.1, read on the forward strand.
GCCCAGTGCGACCGCCGCGGCGACGTCCGCCTCGGAGTCAGTGATGGCGCCCGGCCGCCTGCGTGATCTGTCGGCCGTGCCCGCTGACGATCCTTCCGATGTTGTCGAGCGAGGTGTGGTCGTCGTGGGGGCCGTCATCCCAGTAGGACGAGTGCGCGGTGAAGTCGGGGGACCCGCCGTCCACGGCGAAGCGATGGGCGCCGAAGTCGACGCCGGCCGGATCCCGCTTGTACCAGCCGAGGTGTGAGATGTGGTCCCAGGAGGCGGCGCCGACGTAGGTGTGATCGGCCCCCACCGAGAACTCCGAGGCGTGGAACGCATCGGTACCGGGACTGCCGACGAGGATGACGTCGTCGGCCGCGATTCCGGTCGGTTTCTTCGCGGCGAGGCCGACCAGCAGAGAGCCGAAGCTGTGGCCCTGGGCCGTGACGTGGGCCGGTGTGCCCTGGTGCGTGACGCGTTGTCCTTCGAGGAACCTGCGGTAGGCGTCCACGCCGCCCTGGGCGCGACTCGGGTCGCCGGCTTCCGCGAAGCTGAGCGGTGCGTCGTAGCCCAGCCAGGCGATGGATGCCGTGCTGCGCGTCGGGTCGGCACGTTTGGCCGCGTCGTACACGGCCTTGGCCCGGTCCGCGTCACCGCCGCCGATGCGCTGCAGCTTGGTGTCAAGGCCGCCGACCAGCGAGGTGACGTCCTGCGCGGTGTCGGGGTTCCCGAACGAGATGATGCCGCGCCCCTGTCCCTCCCCTCCGACGCCGAGGAGGAAGACCGCCGGTTCCGTCCCGTCGGTCTCGCGCAGCCGCGCAGCGATCCTGCGGTACCCGTTCAGCTTCAGGTCGCCGTTCGGGTCGGACGACCGGCCACCCTTCTCGTATTCGGCGATGAGTCTCGGCAGGAGGATCCGGTTGGCCTGGTTCCTGGCGACGGCGGGGACTCCGTCGCGGTTGCCGACCAGGTCCGGGTGTTCCTGGATCAGCCACTGCTGCTTGTCGGCGGGCAGCGCGTTCCACCAGGAGTTGACCTCGGTCGGCGAGGCATCGTCCTTCGGGACGCTGCCGAGCAGCAGGTTGTCCGGATCGAGAGCGAGGTCGAGCCGGTCGGTGGTGGCGGAGGCCGGGTCGAGGCCCGTGCGATCCTGGGCCCGCCCGGTGTAGTGCTGGAGTCTGGCGGTCAGGGCCTGATCGACGGTCTCGGCCTCGGCCAGGGCGGTGGAGATGCGGTTGGCGAGCGTCGTGGCCGTGTGTTCGCAGCTCTTCCGGTATTCAGGGTCGTGCTGCTCGGCGTAGCCGCCGGGCGGCCAGGAGACGGTGCCGCGGGCGTCGACGGACATGCCGGCCGTCTGCACGTCGGCCAGCGCCTTGCGCAGCGCGGATTGGGCGAGAGCCAGCGCGTCGGCCCCGGTACGGATGCTCCTGCCGATCTGCCCGATCTCGCTGTGGGCGGCCTTCAGCTCGCTGGTGCTGCGGCGCAGTGCCGGGCGGGCCGCGTCGGCGGAGGGCCCGGACCAACTGATGGCCGCGATGCGGCCGTCGACGCCGTCGCGCCACTTCTCCAGGTGCTGCTCAAGGGCGCGCCGGGTCTTGTCGTAGGCGTCGGCGGCTGCGTAGAGGTTGTCGAGGTCGGTGTCGCGCAGGGCAGCGAGGTCCACGCGGGCGGCCCCTAACCGAAGTGCAGAACGAAGTTCTGCTTCTGTTGCGCGGTCGGGCCGGTGGTGGTCCGGGTGTCCGGGCCGAACGCTGTGCTGATCCGCTGGTCGGCGCTGTCGTACCCGAGGCCCGCGTCGATCAGGCCCTGGCCCTGCCCTCGCATCGTCGCGTGCAGGTCGTTCAGCAGGGTGTTCCAGGCGCCGGTACAGGCGCCGAGCGCGGTGCCGCACTGGAGCTCGGACAGTCCCGTCACAGATCGGTGCGACGCCTCGACTAGAGCTTTGAGGTCACCTGGGATCTGGCCCGCCGTTTCGACGGCCGTGCTCCCGGTCTGCTGGAGTTCGTACGGGGCGACCTGGAAGCCCCCGCAGTTTTCCGGATGGTCGGACACCTCGGGCCCTCCCCCTCGGACCGAATGTCGTGTACGGATCGCCTTGCACTGTAGCGGAGTTGGGCATGCCGAGGGCGCGGAAAACGCCGATGGGCCCCTCCGGCAAGCGGAGGGGCCCATCGGGGCGTGCGGGGTGCGTCAGGCGTTGACGGCGGCGAGGGCGGCCTCGGAGTCGAGGACGCCGGCCACGGCCTGCAGCACGGCGGCGATCTTCATCGAGGCCTGGATGACCTCGCGCTCGACGCCGGCCTTGCGCAGGACGGCCTCGTGCGAGTCGAGGCACTGGCCGCAGCCGTTGATGGCCGAGACCGCGAAGCACCAGAGCTCGAAGTCGACCTTCTCGACGCCCGGGGTGCCGATGATGTTCATCCGCAGACCGGCCCGCATCGTGCTGTACTCCTTGTCGGAGAGCAGGTGCAGCGTCCGGTAGTAGACGTTGTTCATCCCCATGATCGCGGCCGCGCCCTTGGCGGCGGTGTACGCCTCCGGGGAGAGGTTGGCCTTGGCCTCGGGCTCCAGCTCGCGCAGCAGGCCGGGGCTGCGGGTGGCCATCGCGCAGGACAGCACGGTGCCCCAGAGCTGCTGGGCGGGGAGGTCGGAGTTGCCGATGACCGAGCCCAGGTTGAGCTTGAGGTCCTTGGCGTAGTCCGGGAGGGCGGCCTTCAGGTCGTCGAGAGCCATGGGTCAGCCCGCCAGCAGGGCCTGGGCGTCGAGGGTGTCCTCGCCCTTGTTCCAGTTGCAGGGGCACAGCTCGTCGGTCTGCAGGGCGTCCAGCACCCGCAGGACCTCCTTGGGGTTACGGCCGACGGAGCCGGCGGTCACCATGACGAACTGGATCTCGTTGTTCGGGTCGACGATGAACACGGCGCGCTGGGCGGTGCCGTCCTCGCCCTCGACGCCGCAGGCGCGCATCAGGTCGTGCTTGATGTCGGCCAGCATCGGGAAGGGCAGGTCGCGCAGGTCCTTGTGGTCCTTGCGCCAGGCGTGGTGCACGAACTCGGAGTCGCCGGAGACGCCGAGGATCTGGGCGTCACGGTCAGCGAACTCCTCGTTCAGCTTGCCGAACGCGGCGATCTCGGTCGGGCAGACGAAGGTGAAGTCCATCGGCCAGAAGAAGACGATCTTCCACTTGCCCTCGTAGGTCTTGTGGTCGATGTCGGCGAAGGCGCTCGCGGCGTCCAGGTCGACACAGGCCTTGAGGTCGAACTCGGGGAACTTGTCACCGATCGTGAGCACGTTCGCTTCTCCAGAACATGAGACTGAGGGGAGTTTTGTCCGGATTCCGGACACGCTCAACAATTCCACATCGTGGACTGATCAGGGAAATAGCTACACTGGATGTGTCTGATCGGAGATTGCTATCAGTACCGAACCGCCCACGTCCCGGCCCGGCCCCCGCAGGGGCGCCGCCGTCAAACCCGAGCCGGCTGTGGGGAGCGCCACAGTCCGCAGCCCGCGCACCCCGACCGTCGCCCAGCTCAGGGCCTTCGTCGCGGTGGCCGAGCACCGGCACTTCCGGGAAGCCGCCGCCACGACCGGGACCAGCCAGCCGGCGCTGTCCGGGGCGGTCGCGGCGCTGGAGGAGTCGCTGGGCGCGCAGTTGGTCGAGCGTACGACGCGCAAGGTGATGGTCACTCCCCTAGGGGAGCGTGTGCACGAGCACGCGCGCCGGGTGCTCGCCTCACTGCAGGCCCTCACCGAGGAGGTCGAGGCCGCCCGCCGCCCGTTCACCGGGCCGCTGCACCTCGGGGTGATCCCGACCGTCGCGCCGTACCTGCTGCCCATCGTGCTGCGGCTGGTCCGCGACCGCTTCCCCGAGCTGGAGCTGCGCGTCCACGAGGAGCGCACCCCCTCGCTGCTGGAGGGCCTGGCCGCCGGGCGCCTGGACGTCCTGCTGCTGGCGCTCCCGGCCGGCGGGGCCTCGCCGACCCGGGACATTCCGCTGTTCGACGAGGACTTCGTCCTGGTCACCCCGCCCGGGCACCCGCTCGCCGGGCGGATCGACGTCCCGCGAGACGTGCTGCTCGACCTGGAAGTGCTGCTGCTGGAGGAGGGTCACTGCCTGCGCGACCAGGCCCTCGACATCTGCCGCGAGGTCGGCGCCGACCCGGCCGGCTCCACCACCCGGGCGGCCGGCCTGTCCACCCTGGTCCAGCTCGTCGCCGGGGGCCTCGGGGTGACCCTGCTGCCGGCCACCGCGCTGGACGTGGAGGCCGGGCGCACCGACCGGCTGGCCGCCGTCCGCTTCGCCGCCCCCGCGCCCGGCCGCCGGATCGGGCTGGCCACCCGCCCGGGCTCGGCCCGCAGCGCCGAGTACGAGCGCTTCGCCGCGGCGCTGCGCGAGGTGCTGGCCGAGCTGCCGGTCCGGATCGTCGGCGGAGAGGACAAGGAAGAGGGCGGGAAGGGGGACGAGGGGGAGGGCTAGGGGGCCTGCCGGCCCGGCGCCTCGCCGAGGCAGAGCCCGACCGTGGTCGCCACCAGGACGTCCAGCGCCTCCAGGGTCTCCGGCTCGGGCTGTTCGCCCGGGTGGCACCGGATCAGGTGGCGGGCCGTCAGGCCGTCGAAGCCGCTGAGGAAGTGGACCGCGATCCGGTCGACGGGCGCGGCCAGGGTCAGTCCGTGGGCGGCCGCGAGGGTGCTGATCATCTCGGTGGCAGTGCCCTCGATCGCGCACTGCAGCCCGAGCATGATCTCCCGCACGTCCGGGTCGCGCATCGCCAGCGTCTCGAACTCGCTCAGCAGCACGCAGCGCCCTTCCTCGCCGGTGGCGGCGTCCCAGAGCGCGTGCACCAGGGTGCGGACCTGTTCGCCGAACGGGCCGTCGCCGGGGGAGGCGGCGCGGACCTGGCCGATGAACTGGGCGGCGACCTCCTCGACGACGGCCCGGTAGAGGTCCTTCTTGGTGCCGAAGGTGTAGTGCACCGTCGCCTGTGCCACGCCCAGCTCGGCCGCGATGGCGCGGGTGCTGGCGGCGGCGACCCCTTCCCGGGTCATCAGGTCGATCGCGGCCCGGACCAGCTGCGGTCGGCGTTCGGAGGCGGGGACATGAGCCATCCAGCCAGGGTAGCGCCATGGTCGGGCAACTGCGTCGACTGATTTTGTCGCCCAACTTTGTCACCTGACAAAGTTGGGTCTACCGTGGGAGGGGTTCGCTCAGGCAACCGCCTGTCCGCCGACCGCACGCGAGGGGTCAGACCTTGGCCACGTACCTGTACCGACTGGGCCGCCACTGCTTCCGGAGAAGGCGCGCCGTGCTGGCCGTCTGGATCGCGCTGCTGATCGCGATCGGCGGGGCCGCGGGCGCCTTCGCGGGCAAGACCAGCGACGAGTTCAAGGTCCCGGGCACCGAGGCGCAGGCCACCCTGGACCGGATCAAGGGCACCTTCCCGGAGCAGGGCCACGGCTCCGCGCAGGTGGTCTTCGCCGCCCCGGCGTCCGGCGGCATCGCCTCGCCCGAGGCGACCAGGGCGGTCGGCGAGGCCGTCGGCCGGATCGCCCACGTCCCCGGCGTGGCCGCGGTGCCCGACCCGTACGCCACCGGCGCGGTCTCCCCGGACGGGAAGGTCGCGATCGCGCTGGTCTCCTTCGACCACAAGCTCGCCGACGTTACCGACCAGCAGCGCGACGCCGTCAAGGCCGCGGCCGAACCGGCCCGCGCGGCCGGACTGGACGTGGCCTTCGGCGGCGACGCGTACAACAGGTTCGCGCAGATCGAGGGCGGCTCCGAGGCGATCGGCCTGGTGGTGGCCGGGGTGGTGTTGGTGATCACCCTCGGCACCCTGGTGGCCGCCGGGCTGCCGCTGTTGACCGCGCTGGTCGGTGTCGCCGCGGCCATGGCCGGACTGCTGGCGCTGACCGGCTCGTTCGAGATCATCACCACCGCGCCGGTGCTGGCGCTGATGGTCGGCCTCGCGGTCGGCATCGACTACGCGCTGTTCATCCTGTTCCGCTACCGCCGCCACCTGGACGAGGGCCTGGAGCCGGAGGAGTCCGCCGCCCGGGCCACCGCGACCGCCGGCAGTGCCGTCGTCTTCGCCGGCCTGACCGTGGTGGTGGCGCTCGCCGGACTCGCCGTCGCCGGCGTCCCGTTCCTCACCGTGATGGGCCTGGCCGCCTCCGGCGCCGTCGTGGTGGCCGTCCTGGTCGCGATCACGCTGCTGCCCGCGGTGCTCGGCTTCACCGGCCGCGCGATCGACCGGCTGCCGGTCTGGAAGCGGGCGCTGACCACCCACGGCAAGGTCACCACGGGCGAGCGCTGGGCCCGCTTCGTGGTCCGCCGTCCGCTGACCGTCCTGCTGGTCGGCCTGGCCGGGCTCGGCGCCATGGCGGTGCCCGCCGCGAGCCTGAACCTCGGCCTGCCGGGCGGCGGCTCACAGGCCGTCGGCACGGACGGCCGCAAGGCGTACGACCTGGTCAGCGACAGCTTCGGCCCGGGCTTCAACGCGCCGCTGGTGGTGGTCGTGGACGCCCACGGCACCCCGCGGCCGGAGCAGGCGGTGCAGGGCGTGGCGGCCGAGCTACAGGGGCTGAAGGGTGTGCAGACCCTGCTGCCGCCGAAGGTCGACCGGGCCAGCGGAACCGCCCTGGTGCCGGTCATCCCGAAGACCGGCCCGGACGACGAGGACACCAAGGCGCTGGTCAACGAGATCCGCGACCAGCGCGCCGGGCTCGAATCCGCGACCGGCGCGAGCATCGCCGTCACCGGCACCACCGCCGCCAACATCGACGTCTCCACCAAGCTCGGCCAGGCCCTGCCGCCGTTCGTCGCGGTGATCGTCGGCATCGCGCTGGTGCTGCTCGCGCTGGCCTTGCGCTCGGTGCTGGTACCGCTCAAGGCGGTGCTGGGCTTCCTGCTCAGCATCCTGGCCTCGCTCGGCGCGGTGGTCGCGGTCTACCAGTGGGGCTGGCTGGACGGCCTGATCGACGTGCCCAAGGTCGGCCCGGTGGTCAGCTTCGTGCCGATCCTGCTGGTCGGCGTGCTGTTCGGGCTGGCGATGGACTACGAGCTGTTCCTGGTCTCCGGGATGAAGGAGCAGTACGTCCACGGCAAGGCCCCGCGAGAGGCGGTCGTCGGCGGGGTGAAGGGCGGCGCCCGGGTGGTCACGGCGGCCGCGCTGATCATGATCTCGGTGTTCGGCGCCTTCGTGCTCGGCCACGACCCGATCGTCCAGCCGATCGGCTTCGCCCTCGCGGTGGGCGTGCTGGTGGACGCCTTCGTGGTGCGGATGGCGCTGGTGCCGGCCGCGATGGCGCTGTTCGGCAGGGCGGCCTGGTGGTTCCCCAAGCCGCTGGAGAAGGCCGTGCCGAAGGTCGACATGGAGGGCGAGCAGCTGATCGCCCGGCTGGAGGAGGAGCGGCGGGAGGCGAGGCAGCCCGCCGGGGTCTGAGCCTCGGTCACGCACGCGCCCGGCGGGAGCACCTCCTGCCGGGCGCGCGGCTGTTCCACGGGCCGGACAGCGGCTTCACGGACAGCGCGCCTACTTCACCGGCAGGACGGCGGTCTGGGGCAGCCGCTGCTCGAACCAGACCACCTTGCCGGTGCCCAGCCGGGTCGCACCCCAGCGGTCCGCGCACCGGGCCACTATCTGCAGCCCGCGCCCGCGTTCGTCCTCCGGACCGGTACGGCGCGGGCGCGGCAGCAGCGGGCTGTCGTCGCCGACCTCGCAGCGCAGCCGGGTGGTGCGCACCAGGCTGAGGGTGACCGGCCGGGTCGCGTGCTGGACGGCGTTGGTCACCAACTCGCTGACCATCAGTTCGGTCGCCTCGCTCAGCTCGTCCAGCCCCCAGCGACGCAGCGTGTGCGCGGCCAGCCGGCGGGCCCGGCTGGGCGTCTCGTTGCGCGGCTGCAGGTACCAGTGGGCGACGTCCCCGGCCGGGATGCCGTCGAAGCAGGCGCCCAGCAGGGCGATGTCGTCGCCGCGGTCCCCGGGCGGCAGGATCCGCAGCGCCTCCTGGCACAGCTGCTCGGGGGACTGCCAGCGGGCAGCCGCGATCCGTGCGCGGAGCACCTCCAGGCCGTCGCTGAGCGGGCGGGTGCGGGTCTCCACCAGGCCGTCGGTGAACAGCAGCAGGGCCGATCCGGGCGGGGCGGGCAGTTCGACGGAGTTGAAGTCCACCCCGCCGACGCCGATCGGCGCCCCGGAGTCCAGCTCCACCAGCTCGGCCGTGCCGTCCGGGCGGACCAGCACCGGCGGGACGTGCCCGGCGTTGGCCAGCACCACCCGGTTGGCGATCGGGTCGTACACCGCGTACACGCAGGTGGCCAGGTGCTGTTCGCGGCCGAGCCGCTGGGCCTGCTCGTCCAGGTGGTAGAGCACCTCGTGCGGGGGCAGGTCGAGCGCGGCCAGGGTCTGGGCGCTGGTGCGCAGTTGGCCCATGATGGCGGCCGAGGTGAGCGAGTGGCCCATCACGTCGCCGACGATCAGGGCGACCCGGTTGCCGGGCAGCGGCACCGCGTCGTACCAGTCGCCGCCGACCTGCGCGCCGCGTTCGCCGGGCAGGTAGCGCTGGGCGAGCCGGACGCCGTGCGACTGCGGCAGGCGCAGCGGCAGCATGCTGCGCTGGAGTTCGTTGGCTATCTCCCACTCGCGGGCGTACCGCAGCGCGGTGTCCACCGCCAGCCCGGCCTGGGTCGCCAGGTGTGCGGCGGTCGCGGTGTCGGCGGGGTCGAAGGCCGGGCGGCCGGTGCGTTCAGGGGGCCGGCGGATCAGCACCAGCAGACCGAGGACGGCCTTGCGGCCGCGCAGCGGCAGGGCGACGACCGAGGTGCCGGGGGCCAGCCGGGCCAGCCCGCGGGTGCCGTACAGCTCGCGCAGCAGCGCCTCGGTGCGCTCGGCGGCGGGCGTGCCGAGGACGGCCGACTCGGCGGGGCGGCGGCTCAGCAGGATGTGCGCCAGCGCGCCGCCGCGGGTGACCGGGGTGGCCGGGCCGGTGTCGGCGGTCGACCGGGAGCCGTACCGGGAGCGGTGCCGGTCGTCCGCGCCGCTCTTGCGGCCGCGTCGGCCGATCCGGGTGCCGGTGCTGTGGTGGATCCGCAGCTCCTCCGGGAAGCCGGGTTCGCGCTCGACGTTGGGCAGCGGATCGCGCAGGTGGACCACGGCGGCGTCGGCGAGGGTCGGGACCAGCACCCGGCCGATGTTGCGCAGGGTCGCGGCCAGGTCGAGGGCGCTGTTGATCCGCCGGGTCGCCGCGTCGAGGTAGGCGAGGCGGTCCGCCACCCCGTTCGCCGCCCCGGCGCGGTCCGGCCGTGCCGTCGGCGGCTTCGCCGGGGCCGGCACCCGGGCCGGGAGCTGGCGGCGCTGGCCCGGGACGGCGGACGGCGGCTCCGCCTCGGTCTTGAGCTGGTCGCGCACGGCTGCCTGTCCTGGATTCGGTGTGGTCGGGAGGTGTGGTCGGTGAACTGGTCTGGTCCTCTGGTCGATCAGCCGACGCGTCGACAGCACAGGAACAGCTGTTCCTCCGGCGGCAGCGTGGTACTGGCCGGCGCGTACGGATGCCCCGAGCACTCCTCGACGGCGAAACCGGCGGCGACCAGGACCCGCTCCAGATCCTCCCTCAGATACCCACTGATCCGCAGCTCTCTGCCAAGGAACGGAAGCGGAACGTGATCCAGGTCCGCCTCGACCATACCGAGGGCCAGCAGTCCGCCCGGCCGCAGGAGTTCGCGTAGCCGACCGAGCACGGTCGGGATCTCGTCCTGCGGCAGCAGGATCAGGGAGAAGAACGCGGTGACGGCGGCGAAGGTGCCGTGGCCCGCCGGGCCGAGCCCGGGGACGCCCCAGACCCGGTCGGCGCGTTCGGTGGCCAGATCGTACAGGTCGATCCGATAGAAATCGGGCGGGTGCGGGCCGGGGTGGTTCGCCTGACGGGCCAGCGCGAGCATCACGTCCGAGAGGTCCGTCCCGGTCACCCGCAGCCCGCCGGCGGTCAGCTGGCGGACGGTCGGCTCGCCGGTGCCGCAGCCAATGTCCAGCACCCGGGCCCCGGCTTCGAGCGCCGTGAGCAGCTGCTTCCCGCACTCCAGCTGCCCGTCCTTGGCGGGGAAGGCCTCGCCGTACCCGGCGCCGATGGTGTCGAAGGCGACCGCCTGCAGGGCCCGCGCCGCACGGCGCCGCCGCACGTCGGGTTCGTCGTCGTCGGCGTCCTCGCCGACCGGGAACGCATCGGATATCTGTCCGGTCGTCACCCGGTTTCTCCCAGGAAGCCCTGGGCGTCGGCCCGGGGAGGAATGGGTCCTTGGGACGGAGCCGCGCAGCGGCGGAGGCCTCTTCGGCGCATGCTCTGATCTGGTCTCTCATCCGTTGTCAGTGGGGCGTTGTAGGTTGGGCGTTATGACGACAGCTGGCGAGGCTGGGCATGCTCGGTACACCTATCGGCTGCGTGTGTCGTCCACCGCCCTCGCGCAGCTCAACGCCGAGTGGGGACGGTGCCGGTGGGTGTGGAATGAGTGCGTGGGAATGTCCCGCAAGGTCCACCTGCTGAACAAGAACGCCACCGAGAAGACCACCTGTGGGCCCGCGCAGCTCGACAAGATGCTGACCGAGGCCCGCGCCGCGATGGCGTGGCTCCGCAAGGGGGCGTCGGTGCCGCAGCAGCAGGTGATCCGGGACTTTGCCAAGTCTCGCGCCAAGGCGTTGAAAGACATCAAGGCAAACCTGCCGATGCGTCAGCGCTCGGGTATGCCCAGGCGCAAGAAGCTCAAGGACGACCGGCCTTCGCTGAACTACACGCAGCGGGGCTTCCGCCTCAAGGGCGGTCGCCTGCACCTTGCGGGCGGTGTCGTGCTGGCGGTGGTGTGGTCTCGTGATCTTCCGTCCACGCCGTCGAGCGTGCGCGTCTACCAGGACAGTCTGGGGCACTGGTACGCCTCGTTCGTCGTCGCGACCGAGACGGAACCGCTGCCCGCGACCGGCAAGGTGATCGGCATCGACTGGGGCGTAAAGGAGACCGCCACCACCACGTCTGACGCCCACGACCTTCCGCATGCCCAGCACGGGAAGAACGCTTCCGCCGCGCTGGCGAAGTACCAGCGGCGCATGGCCCGACGCCGACCCCCGAAGGGGAAGCCCGCATCGAAGGGCTACCGCCGGGCGCAGCGTCAGGCCGCGAAGCTGCACAAGAAGGTCGCCCGGCAGCGCCAGGACACGGGGCGCAAGTGGGCGAAGAGCGTGGTTCTCGACCATGACCACATAGCGGTGGAGGACTTCCGCCCGAAGTTCCTTGCCAAGACCACCATGGCCCGCAAGGCCGCCGACGCCGCGATCTCCGCGACCAAGGCCGCGCTGATCGAGATGGGCCGCAAGCACGGCCGGATCGTGCACCTGATCCACCCCGCGCACACAACGATGGACTGCGCGCACTGCGGGGCGAGAGCCAAGCACCGCATGCTCCTCTCCGAGAGAACGTACACGTGCACCGCGTGCGGAACCTCGTCCCCCAGGGACAAGAACTCCGCCCGCGTGATGCTCGTCCGGGCTGGTCTCAACCCGGCTAGTGCTGATCTTGTAAGCCCTGCCACCTGCTAGGTGTCAGGCGAAGTGAGCTAGGAATCCCCCTCGCTCGCGAGGGGGAGGATGTCAAGTTGAGAGGCACCCTTCCACCCGTGGCCTCCGGTCGGCTCCTGCGCAGCCTCGCGGGCCGCTGCCGGTGGCGGTACGTCACGCTCCCCGCATCACACCGACGGACCGCACCCCGACGCGTTGCCGGCAGACACTCGTGTGCGTACTGGCATCTGAGAATATGCGCGATCACTGCGCCATGGGGTCCCTTTCCAGCCAACTCGTCGTGCTTGGGCCGATGTGGCCCGGGTTCATGGAAGCACTACGGTGCGGGCGGGGTGGTGCGCCGGGCCCCGCACGCCGGATGACGCGCCTGGGCGGCGGCCCTGACCTGCGGTTTCTCCAGTCCGCAGGCTGACAATCGGACGTTTATCGAACGTCAATCGGCGGAGTGCACAGTTGAGTCCAGCGCCGGGGAAGCGTTGAGGGCGCTCCCGCAGCCGGGGGGCTGCGGGAGCGCCGACGCGCAGATCGGGGGAGGTGCTCCGAGGGGAGCGGAGGCCTTACGGCGCGGGGGGGAGAAGAGAAGGGCTCGGTGTGCTGTCGGGAGATGAGGTCCGCCACGGGGGAGGCCTCCGGCACACCGAGCCGCGTGAAGATCGCGTGCGCCTCCTGGAGACAGGCCAGCCCACGGGCCGGCTGGGCCAGGGCCAGGAGCGCCTCGCCGAGCGCGGCGTTGGCCAGGCCCTGGCAGTAGGCGGAGTCCAGCTCCTGGGCGATCGCCAACGACTCGCCGGCCGCCTCGGCCGCCTCGGTGGGCTGCTCGGCGACGAGCAGGGCGGAGGCGAGACGGGCCAGGGTATAGCCCTCCCAGAGCGGGTTGCGCTGGGACTGGTAGAGCTGATGGGCCTCGCGCAGGTGCGGGACGGCCTCGGCGCTGGAGAGCACCACGCCGAGTTGGTAGAGGGTCTGGGCGAGCAGCGGGCCGTTGTTGGACGTCCGTGCGGCGGCGACGCCCTCGCCGGCGGACCGGATCGCCGTGTCGGTCATGCCGAGCCGGTGCTGCACCCGGGCCATGTTGCTGACGATCCGCGCCTCGCCGATCGACGTACCGACCGCCCGGTTGCTGGCGTGCGCCTGCTCCAGGAACGGCAGTGCCTCGGCCGGACGGTTGTTCATGTTCAGGATCACACCCAGCATGTTGGCTGTGGCCAGGAACAGGACGGTCGGCTCGTCCGGATTCTGGTGATCCAGACTCCGGCGGAAGGAGTGCTCGGCCCCCTGGAAGTCGCTGGTGGCGGACTGCAGCGTGCCGAGGGCGAAGTACACCCGCGCGATCCCGGCGGGGTCGTCACGGAGCTGGGCATCCTCGGCTATGGCCGCGAGCACGGGGAGTGCCCGTGGTCCGCGAGTCGGGTCCGGGTCGATGCTGAACAGGTAGTTGAGCAGATCGACGGCCGCCCGTTGCAGGGTGCTGGGGCCGCTCGCGGCGGCCTCGACGGCACTGAGCAGCAGGGCTCCCTCAGTCCGGAGCCAGTCCTGCGCGGCCTGGTTCGTCGACAGGTGGAGCCCCGGCGATGTGAACGTGGTCAGCAACTCGGGCAGAGGATCATCGGGTTCGATGACCTGGGCCGCGTTGCGGACGGTCGGGATCAGCAGGTCGAGCAGTCGCCGTACCGCACGCTCCTGCTCCCCAGTGTCTCCGATCCGTTCGTTCTGGCGCTGGGCGTAGAGCCGGAGCAGGTCGTGGTATCGGTAGCGGCCCGGGGTGAAGCACTCCAGCATGTTCGCCTCGACGAGTGCCTCGGTGAGGTCCTCGGCCGTGTACTCGTCCACGCCGAGCAGCGCCGCGGCGGCCGCCAGCGGAATGTCGGGGGAGTCGATCAGGGCGAGCAGCCGAAAGGCGCGGGCCTCGTCCACCGACAGCTGTCCGTAGCCGAGCCCGATGGTGGTCTCCACGGCGAGGTTGCCGAGCTGGAGTTCGTCCAGGCGCCGGCGCTGGTCCGCTAACCGACTGGCCAGGTCGGAGACGCTCCAGCGCGGACGGCTGGCGAGCCGGGCGGCGGCGATGCGGACGGCAAGGGGCAGGAAGCCGCAAGCGGTGATGACCTTCATCGCAGCGTCGGGTTCGGCAGTGACCCGGTGTTCGCCGACGATGGCCGAGAAGAGAGCCAGTGCCTCGGCCGGAGTCAGCTCTTCGACATCGAAGAGCTGGGCGCCGGGGATGCCGGCCAGCCGAGAACGGCTGGTGGCGAGGACGGCGCAGCCGGAGACCCCGGGGATCAGCGGTCGGATCTGCTCGGCGTCACGCGCGTTGTCGAGCAGGATCAGCATCCGCCGACTGGCGAGCAGCGAACGGTAGAGCGCGGCGCGCTGTTCCAGAGAGTCGGGACTGTCGGTGACGCCGAGCGCGTGCAGGAAGTCCCCCAGGACGACCACCGGGTCGGCCGGCGAGGCGCCGGCTCCGCGCAGGTCGACGTACAACTGCCCGTCCGGGAACTCGGCACGGACACGGTGGGCCACGTGCACCGCCAGGGTGGTCTTCCCAACCCCGCCGATACCGGCCAGCGAGGTCACCACCACGGCCTGGCCGGTGGCGTTCATCAGGACTGTCGAGAGGTCGCCCACCAGCTCACTGCGACCGCTGAAGTCCGATACGTCGGCGGGAAGTTGGGCTGGCGCCGGAGGTGTGGTCGGACCGTCCTCGCGAGCGACGGGGGTAGGAGCGGGGGCGGCCGGGACGGCGAGTGTCGGATCGGCGGCCAGGATGCGGTTGTGCATCGAGGACAGGCCGACGCCCGGCTCGACCCCGAGCTCCTCGATGAGCAGTTTGCGGGTGTCGGTGTAGACGCCGAGCGCCTCGGCCTGCCGTCCACAGCGGTACAGTGCCAGCATCAGCAGCTCGCGCAGGCGTTCGCGCAGCGGGTGCTCGGCGGTCAGGTTGTTGAGCTCGCCGACGATCTCGGCGTGCAGTCCGACGTCAAGGGCAGCGGCGCACAGTTCCTCGGAGGCGGCGACCTGGCGCTCGGCCAGCCGCAGCCGCTGGGCGTCGGCGTACGGGCCGGGGATGCCGGTGAGCGGACGGCCGGTGAACAGGTCCAGCGCCTGAGTCAGCAGCCGATGTGCCTCGTTCTTGTCACCCGAGGTGCGGGCCGTCGCGGCCTCGGCGGAAAGCCGTTCGAAGACGGAGAGGTCAAGGGCCTCGCCCGGAATGCGCAGGGCGTAGCCGTCGGCGACCGAGACCAGCAGCTCGGCGGGGCGCCGGACCTCCCGCTGAGGCTCGATGACCGAACGCAGGCGGGAGATGTACGTGCGGAGCGCTGCCACGGCCTGGGTCGGAGGCCGCTCGCCCCAGAGTGCGTCGACCAGGTCCTGCGTGGTGACCGGGCGTCCGGAATGCAGCAGAAGGGTGGTCAGAACGGCCTGTTGCTGGGGGGAACCGAGGGCGAGGGGCTTGCCATCGAGCCAGGCCTGGACCGGACCGAGGACTTGGAAGCGCAGCGCAGGGACCTGCGGCGTCTCCCGAAACTCCATGAAGTCCCCCGATGGCCTGTGGTGTCGATTCCGTGAAAGGGCGCTCGGCGGTCCGCCGTGGTGCTTCAGCTTAGGCGGACGCCCGACTCTGCCGGACGGCACCGCAAGCCGCACGATGTTTATCGGACATTTAATCAACCCTACGATACTGTCCGCGCGCCCGCGCCACGGAGGTCGGGCTGAACACATTTGATGACCGAAAGGCGGCCGCCCAATGGCCAACGACCAGAGCGAGACCCCGGTGGCGTCGACGCCCGAGAACGCGGGGCAGACCGGCACCCCGGCCGCCGCTGTGGAGGCGGGCAAGGCTGTCGAGGGCGCGGTCACCGCGTCCTCGAACCCGGCCGGATACACCGCGCCGACCGACGCCGACAAGACCGCGTTCGAGAACGGTCCGTTCGGTGACGAGGGTGAGTACATAGACGAGCCCGCCGGCGAGCCGGGCGGTCCGCGCAAGCCGGAGAGCGTCATCGGCGGCCACCCGTAAGTCGTTCCGGATCAGTGCCCCCGCGCCCCCGTCCGGGCACGGGGGCACTGTCGTGATGTGCGCGCCAATTCGTGTGCGGGTGCATCGGTGGCCGATTCCCGTCCCCGGTGCACGCATGGTGACCGGGGTCGTCCGTAACGTGCCCGGCGGCGCCCCCGAAGCGTTCCGGAATTCCGGATTCACCGGGGGGATTACCGGGCGCCCGAATGCCATGGTTTGCGTGGTTTTCGCCGCAATTAGCGGGGCTGATCGCATTCAGCCGAATCGCGGGGCTCGGGGGCGGGCGAGACGTGGTCGGGTTCGGCGGTCCATTCGCGGCCGCCGTGCTCGGGGCGCAGGTAGTGCTCGCCGCCGATGGTGTCCATGTAGATGCCGGTGCGTCCGGTCCTGCGGTCGAGGACGAGTTCACCCACGTGTGGCCGGTAGGCCGGGGCGTTGCGCTGTCGGATGGTCACCGCACTGCTCCTTCGCTCCGTCAGCGACTGGCAGACATCTCTAGAGAAGCTAATATCTCTAGAGATGTCAACGGTCGTATCTCCTTACCGGCGACCGCGGGCGCGCCTACGATTGTCCGAGGGAGAGGGAGCGGCGATGACCGGCAGCAGTGGCGACAAGCAGCCCAAGTACCAGCGGATCGCCGACTCCCTGAAGGCGGCCATCGACACCGGCCGCTACCGCGCGGGCGACCGGCTGCCCGGCGAGAACGACCTCATGGACGAGTACGGCGTGGCCCGGATGACGGCCCGCCAGGCGCTGGGCGTGCTGCAGAGCGAGGGCATCGCGGAGGCCCGCAAGGGCGCCGGGGTGTTCGTCCGGGACTTCCGGCCCCTGCGCCGGCGCGGCATCCAGCGGCTGGCGCAGGGGCAGTGGGGCTCCGGGCGGTCGATATGGTCGGCGGACATCGACAACCGCAGCCTGGTGGTCGACCAGGTGTCCGTCACCGAGCGGGGCGCGCCCGAGCACGTGGCCAGGGTGCTCGGGGTGGAACCGGGCATCCCGATGTGCGTGCGGCACCGCCGCTTCGTCCTGGACGGCAAGCCGGTGCTGCTCTCCACCTCCTACCTGTCGGCCGTCCTGGTCGCAGGCACCGCGATCACCCGCGAGGACACCGGCCCCGGCGGCACCTACGCCCGCCTGGCCGAGATCGGCGCCAAGCCCGTCCACTTCCGCGAGGAGGTCCGCTCCCGGATGCCCACCGCGGAGGAGGCCGCCCGCCTCGAACTCTCCGCCGGCACCCCGGTCATCCTGATCTGCCGCACCGCCTTCGCCGACGAGGGCCAGGTCGTCGAACTCAACGAGATGATCCTCGACGCCGCCTCCTACGTCCTCGAGTACGACTTCGACGCCTGATCGCCTGATCGCCTGATCGGCTGGTCAGCTGATCGGCGCCGCGAACGCCGCTGCCCCGGTCGCGGGGCGCGACCGGGGCAGCTCACGAAGCCGGGAGGGGTTACTCCTTGGAGCGGATCCGGAGGTTGGTGATCAGGGGGCCCTCGGTGGTCTCGCGGAAGAAGTCGTTGCCCTTGTCGTCGACGACGATGAAGGCCGGGAAGTCCTCGACCTCGATGCGCCAGACGGCCTCCATGCCGAGTTCGGCGTACTCCAGGACCTCGACCTTCTTGATGCAGTCCTGGGCGAGGCGGGCGGCGGGGCCGCCGATGGAGCCGAGGTAGAAGCCGCCGTGCGCGGCGCAGGCGTCGGTGACCTGCTTGCTGCGGTTGCCCTTGGCGAGCATGACCATGGAGCCGCCGGCGGCCTGGAACTGGTCGACGTAGGAGTCCATCCGGCCGGCCGTGGTGGGGCCGAAGGAGCCGGAGGCGTAGCCCTCGGGGGTCTTGGCCGGGCCGGCGTAGTAGACCGGGTGGTCCTGGAGGTACTTGGGCATGCCCTCGCCGGCGTCCAGGCGCTCCTTGATCTTGGCGTGGGCGATGTCGCGGGCGACGACGAGCGTGCCGGTGAGCGAGAGCCGGGTCTTGACCGGGTACTTCGACAGCTCGGCGCGGATCGCGGACATCGGCTGGTCGAGGTCGACGCGCACCACGTCGTCGTCGAGGTGCTCGTCGGTGGTGTCCGGCAGGTACTTCGCCGGGTCGGTCTCCAGCTGCTCCAGGAACACGCCCTCGGCGGTGATCTTGCCCAGCGCCTGGCGGTCGGCGGAGCAGGAGACGGCCATCGCGACCGGCAGCGAGGCGCCGTGGCGGGGCAGCCGGACCACGCGCACGTCGTGGCAGAAGTACTTGCCGCCGAACTGGGCGCCGATGCCGATCTTCTGGGTCAGTTCGGTGACCTTGGCCTCCAGCTCCAGGTCCCGGAAGCCGTGGCCGGTCTTGGCGTTGCCGGAGGTCGGCAGGTTGTCCAGGTAGTGCGCCGAGGCGTACTTGGCGGTCTTGAGCGCGAACTCGGCGCTGGTGCCGCCGATCACGATGGCCAGGTGGTACGGCGGGCAGGCGGCGGTGCCGAGCGAGCGGATCTTCTGCTCCAGGAACGAGAGCATGCTCGCCTCGTTCAGGATGGCCTTGGTCTCCTGGTACAGGTACGACTTGTTGGCGGAGCCGCCGCCCTTGGCCATGAACAGGAACTTGTACGCGTCGCCGTCGGTGGCGTACAGCTCGATCTGGGCCGGCAGGTTGTTGCCGGTGTTCTTCTCGTCCCACGTGGTCACCGGCGCCATCTGGGAGTAGCGCAGGTTGAGCTTGGTGTACGCGTCGTACACGCCGCGCGCGATGGCGGACTCGTCCGCGCCGGAGGTCAGCACGTTCTGGCCGCGCTTGCCCATGACGATCGCGGTGCCGGTGTCCTGGCACATCGGGAGGATGCCGCCGGCCGAGATGTTGACGTTCTTCAGCAGGTCGAGCGCGACGAAGCGGTCGTTCGGGCTGGCCTCCGGGTCGTCCAGGATGCGGCGCAGCTGGGCGAGGTGGGCGGGGCGCAGGTAGTGCGAGATGTCGTGCATCGCCTCGGCCGTGAGCAGGCGCAGCGCCTCGGGCTCGACCTGGAGGAAGGTGCGGCCGCCGGCCTCGAAGGTGGAGACACCCTCGGAGGTGAGCTTGCGGTACGGGGTCGGGTCAGCGCCCAGGGGGAGCAGGTCGCTGTACTCGAAGTCTGGCGTGGGAGCCATCGGGGCGGTCCTTAGGTGTCCAGTGGTCCGGCTGCGTCGGCGAAGCACCATCCAGGGTAGGACCCGGTCGCGGCGGGCACGCGGACAGGTCAGCCTTGCGTGACCGGGCTCACTCGGGCAGGAGTGCGAGCCACTAGGCTTGGGCCGTGGACAACTCGCCGTCGCAGGACGATCCGGGGCAGCCGCCGGTGCCGGCGCCCGTGCCCCTGACCAAGCCCGAACTCAAGCCGCAGTCCGAGCCCGTGGCCGCGCCGCGGCCGTCGACCGCCCCGGTGGCGGACGCGGAGATGCGGGTCTCGGACGCCGACCGCGAGCGGATCGCGGAGCTGCTGCGGGACGCCTACGCCGAGGGGCGCCTGGACGCGGAGGAGCATGCGGAGCGGATCGGGGCCGCGTACGCCGCCAAGACCTTCGGTGACCTGGTCCCGCTGACCCGGGACCTGCCAGCCCACCGCTCGGTGTCCTTCGACAAGCCGCCGCTGGGCGCCCAGGAGCCCGCCTCCGCGCCGACCAGGCCGCTGCCGCCCGCGCGGCACGAGGCGCCGTCCGTGGTGGCGATCTTCGGCGGTGCGGCCCGCAAGGGCCGCTGGCGGGTCGGCTCGCACCTGACGGCCTTCACGGCGTTCGGCGGGGTGGACATCGACCTCACGGACGCCGTGTTCGAGTCCCCCGAGGTGGAGATCTCGGTGACGGCGATCTTCGGCGGGGTGGAGATCCGGGTGCCGGAGAACGTGAGCCTGCTCGGCTCGGGAGTCGGCATCTTCGGCGGCTTCGACGTCCGGGAGCAGACCGCGGCGGACCCGTACGCTCCGGTCGTGCGGGTCAAGGGCGTTGCCCTGTTCGGCGGTTGCAACGCCAAGCCGCGCCGGGGCAAGAAGCTCAAGGAGTGGGTGCGCAAGCAACTCGGTACGGAATAGCCCGAATTGACCTGTCGAGTGCCCGGCTGGGGATCAACTCCCGGTCGGGCATTCGATGTTGTGTCCGGTGCACTCCGTAGTCGATTGCGTGCAGTGTGCATGAATCGCGGCCGGACGGGGTAGTTCCTTCCGCACATCGCTTCTCGTACGGCTGTGCACCGGAGGCGGCCCAGTGGCCGTCCCGGGCGTTGGACAGCGGGGGCTCGCAGCCGGGCGGGGGAGCGGGGTTCCCCGTGTCCGAGAGCCTCGTCAGGAGTACGGCCGTGCTGCATCCGATCGAGTCCCGCACCACCTCGCCAGTCGCCGCCGCCCAGTTGCTGGAGCGTCGTCCGGCCGTCCGCCCCCAGCCGCAGCCCCCGGGCGGCACGGCGGGTACGGCCGCGGGCGAGGACAATCCGTGGCACACCGGTGCGGCCTGTCGGCGGGACGAGGCGGGGCTGTTCTTCGCGCCCTCGAAGGAGCCGACGGCGGCCCGGCTGTCGCGCGAGGAGCAGGCCAAGCAGGTGTGCGCCCGCTGCCCGGTGCTGCTGGAGTGCCGTGAGCACGCGCTGGCCCAGCCCGAGCCGTACGGGGTCTGGGGCGGGCTGACGGCCGCCGAGCGGCGGGTGGTGCTGGCCCGGCGGCGCCGCCGCGACGCGGAGCTGCGCGAGGCGGCCGGGGTGGCCACGGCCGGGCGCCGGATAGCCGGTTGACGGCGGGCCGAAGACCGGGCCGAGGACCGGACCGAGAACCGGGCCGAGGGCCGGACCGAGAACCGGCCGAAGCCGGGCCGGCGGCCGGTACGGCGGTCGGCCGGAAAAGCCTCGCGGCCTCGGCGGAGGGGGATTCCGCCGAGGCCGCGTGGTGAGCCGGTCGGGTCCGGTCAGTTGGCGCGGTCGAAGTCGATCGCGCTGTAGGCCCGCAGCTTCGACAGCTTGTGGACGGAGTTGATCTCCCGGATCGTGCCGCTCTTGGAGCGCATCACCAGCGAGCTGGTGGTGGCGGTCTCCGAGCGGTAGTGCACGCCGCGCAGCAGCTCGCCGTCGGTGATGCCGGTGGCGACGAAGAACACGTTCTCGCCGCTGACCAGGTCGTTGGTGGTGAGCACCCGGTCCAGGTCGTGCCCGGCGTCGAGGGCCTTCTGCCGCTCGGCGTCGTCCTTGGGCCACAGCCGTCCCTGGATCACGCCGCCCATGCACTTCATCGCGCAGGCCGCGATGATGCCCTCCGGGGTGCCGCCGACGCCCATCAGCAGGTCCACGCCGGTGCCCTCGCGGGCGGCCATGATGGCGCCGGCCACGTCGCCGTCGGAGATGAACTTGATCCGGGCGCCCGCTTCGCGGATCTCCCGGACCAGGCCGTCGTGGCGCGGGCGGTCGAGCACGACCACCGTGACGTCCTCGACGGCGCTGCCCTTGGCCTTGGCGACCCGGCGGATGTTGACGGCCGCCGGGGCGGTGATGTCGACGAACTCGGCGGCCTCCGGGCCGGCCACCAGCTTGTCCATGTAGAACACGGCGCTGGGGTCGAACATGGTGCCGCGGTCGGCCACGGCCAGCACGGCCACCGCGTTGTTCATGCCCTTGGCGGTCAGCGTGGTGCCGTCCACCGGGTCGACCGCGACGTCGCACTCGGCGCCGGTGCCGTCGCCGACCCGCTCGCCGTTGTAGAGCATCGGGGCTTCGTCCTTCTCGCCCTCGCCGATGACGACCACGCCGTTCATCGAGACGGTCGAGACGAGGGTGCGCATCGCCTTGACGGCGGCACCGTCCGCGCCGTTCTTGTCGCCTCGGCCGACCCAGCGGCCGGCGGCCATCGCGGCCGCCTCGGTGACCCGGACGAGCTCGAGCGCGAGGTTCCGGTCCGGGGCCTCGGGTGCGACCTCCAGGGCACTGGGAAGGTGGTGCGGGTACTGCGTGGTCATCGTCGTTACCTCTCTGTACGCGACGGCCAGTGAGCGCCCGACTACTGCCAGGTCGAACGCCGTGGTGAGGGTGATGCGATCGTATCTGCCCACGAGATGACTGTCTGTGGCGCGGGTCGCCACCCTGTGGCGGAAACCACCGTTTTGTCCCGCTTCACCCGTACGTGCACACCCCGGGTGGCCGCGCCGGAATGTGGATGAGTCACCATGAGGGGGTGGCTGCAGAGAGCAAGGGCATGAGGGGTCGGCAGACCGTACGGGACATGGTCCTGTCGATGCTGGCGGTCGGTTTCGTCGTCTGGGTCGGTTACCTGTTCCTCCCGCACGACGCGAACAGCGACCCGGTGCACGTGGTCGAGTACAAGGTGGCGGCGGCCTCGGCGAAGCGCGCCGCGCCCTATCCGCTGCTGTCCCCGGACGGGCTGTCCGACAAGTGGCGGGCGACCTCGGTCAGCTACACGCCGGCCGACCTCAACGGCGGCAAGGGCAACGCCTGGCACCTGGGCTTCGTGACGCCCTCCGGCCAGTACGCGGCGGTCGAGCAGGCCGACGTCCCGCGCGACAAGCTGCTCGCCGACAAGGTCGCGGGCGCCCAGCCGGACGGCACCTCGGACGCCGCCGGGCGGACCTGGGATCGGGTGCAGGGCGACAAGGCCCGCGCGCTGACCGCCCAGAGCGGCTCGGCGACCACCCTGATCACCGGCACCGCCTCCTACGACGAGCTGGCCGAGCTGGCCCGGGCGCTCAAGTAGCGGCGGGCCTCCCACGGGCACGCGGAAGGGCCCGCACCGGACGAACCGGTGCGGGCCCTTCGCCGTCGCGGGGTGCGATCAGACCGTGGTGACGACCTGGTCGTACTCCAGGCGCGGGGAGCGCGGGAACCAGGCGTCCTCGCCCGGCTTGCCGATGTTGACCACGGCCAGCACCGAGTGCTCGCCGTCGCCGAAGAACTCCTTGTTGATGCCCTCGGCGTCGTAGCCGGTCATCGGGCCGGCGGCCAGGCCGGCGGCGCGCACGCCGATGATGAAGTAGGCGGCCTGCAGGGCGCCGTTCAGCTTGGCGGACTGCTCGCGGACGGCGCGCTCCGAGAAGAACACGTCCTTGGCCTGCGGGAAGTGCGGGAACTGGGTCGGCAGCTCCTCGTGGAACTCGTTGTCCGCGGCGAGGATGGCGACCAGCGGGGCGGCGGCGGTCTTGGCCTTGTTGCCGTCCATCAGGTGCTGGACGAGGCGCTCGCGACCTTCGGCCGAGCGGACCAGGACGACGCGCAGCGGCTGCTGGTTGAAGGCGGTCGGGCCGTACTTGACCAGGTCGTAGATGGCCTGGACCTGCTCCTCGGTGACCGGCTCGTCGGTGAAGGTGTTCGCGGTGCGGGCCTCGCGGAACAGGAGGTCCTGAGCGGCGGCGTCGAGTACCAGGGCGTCGGTGGTCATGCTTCTGCACCTCATGCGGGAGGAGGGGTTCGTCGGTGTGACCGGCGCGGCCGATCAGTTCCTCCAACATAGGTGAAGATTCAACGATTCCCCAAGGGGATGTGACCCGCGTCACTCCCCGGCCGGGTCCGCACCCTCCTCGGCGGCCAGCGCGGCGTCCAGCCGGGCCCGGGCGCCGTCCAGCCACCGCTGGCAGACCTTCGCCAGCTGCTCGCCACGCTCCCACAGCGCCAGCGACTCCTCAAGGGAGATTCCGCCGTTCTCCAACTGCCGGACCACGTCCAGCAGCGCGTCCCGGGCGTGCTCGTAGCCCAGCGCGTCGTCCGGGGTCGGCGCCGCCGCGTCCTGCTGCTCCTGCTGCTCTGCCATGTGAGCCAGCGTAGGGGCTGGCGCCGACAGGAAAGGCCCGCCGGCAGCGGCGGCGAGGCGCTCCACCGCGGCCTCGGCTTCGGCGAGCACTTGATCGCGCTCTCCCGGCAGCGGTCCCACCAGGGCGTGTCCGACACACCCTGGAGCCCGTCAGTCGCCCGCGACGGCCACGTCGAAGCCGCCGCCCGCCACCCGGGCGTGCAGCCCCTCCCCGGCCGTGACCTGTGCCGGGTCCGTCACCACCGTGCCGTCGGCCCGCTGCAGCACCGCGTAGCCGCGCTCCAGGGTGGCCGCCGGGGAGAGCGCGACCACCCGGGCCAGGGTGTGCCCGAGGTCGCTCTGGGCGTGGTCCAGCCGGTGCCGCAGGGTGCGCCGGGCCCGCTCCAGCAGGCCCTCCACCTCCTGGCCGCGCCCGTCCAGCATCCGGTGCGGGGCGGCCAGCGCCGGGCGGCTGCGCAGCCCGTCCAGCCCGTGCTGCTCGCGCTCGACCCGGGCCTGCACGTGCCGGCGGGCGCGGTCGCGCAGCTGGCGGACCTTGGCGAGCTCCTCGCCGACGTCCGGCACCACCCGTTTGGCGGCATCGGTCGGGGTGGAGGCGCGCAGGTCGGCGACGAAGTCCAGCAGCGGCTGGTCCGGCTCGTGCCCGATCGCGCTGACCACCGGTGTACGGGCGGCCGCGACCAGCCGCACCAGCCCCTCGTCCGAGAACGGCAGCAGGTCCTCCACGCTGCCGCCGCCCCGGGCCACGATGATCACGTCCACCTCGGGGTGCTCGTCCAGCTCCCGGACGGCCGCGCTCACCCGCTCCACCGCGCTGACCCCCTGGACCGGGACGTTGCGCACCTCGAAGCGCACGGCCGGCCAGCGCCGCCGGGCGTTCTCCAGCACGTCCCGCTCGGCCGCCGAGCCCCGCCCGGTGACCAGCCCGACGCACTGCGGCAGAAACGGCAGCCGCCGCTTGCGCTCGGCCGCGAACAGGCCCTCCCCGGCGAGGCGCCGCTTCAGCTGCTCCAGCCGGGCCAGCAGCTCGCCCAGGCCCACCGGCCGGATCTCCGAGGCCCGCATCGACAGCTGCCCGCGGGCCGCGTACCACTCCGGCTTGGCGTGCACGACGACCCGCGCGCCCTCCTGCACCACGTCCGCGACCTGGTCGAACACCGAGCGGAAGCAGGTCACCGTGAGCGACACGTCGGCCTGCGGGTCGCGCAGGGTCAGGAACACCACGCCCGCCCCGGGGCGGCGGCTGAGCTGGGTGATCTGCCCCTCGACCCACACCGCGCCGAGCCGGTCGATCCAGCCGCCGATCAGCGCGGAGACCTTGCCGACCGGGAGCGGGGCTTCGGGGGAGCTGGTGTTGGCCATGCGTACGAGGCTAGCGGCGCCCGCCGACACCGTCCGCCGGACAGGCCTAGCGGCGCCCGCCGACACCGTCCGCCGTACCGCCCTGGACGCCGAGCACCACCAGGCCGACCGCCAGCCAGACCAGCCCGACCAGCTGCGCCGTCGTCGAGGCCTCGTAGACCACCGCGCCGATCACCCCGATGCCCAGCACCGGGACGACCAGGTGGCGCAGCCGGTCCCGGGAGCCGTGCCGGACGGTGTACCAGCCGACCACCGAGGCGTGCAGCAGCGCGAAGGCGGTCAGCGCGCCCATGTTCACCACCGAGGTCAGCTGGTCCAGTCCGTCGTCCCGGTTGGCCGCCCAGACGGCCGCCGCCATGGTGATCACCGCGGCCGTCAGCAGTGCCCGGCGCGGCACCGCGCTGCCCGGGTCGACCGAGCCGAGCAGGCGGGGCAGCCGCCCGTCCCGGCCCATCGCGAAGACCAGCCGCCCGGCCGCCGCCTGCCCGGCCAGCGCCGCGAAGGCCGCGCCGATCGCCTTGCTGGCCGCCACCAGCACGTGCAGCCAGTGGCCGATGCCGCTCTCCACGGTGTCGTAGAAGGCCGAGCCCTGGGCGGCCGGATCGGCGGCCAGCTGCTGCGGGGCGGTCGGCTCCAGCACCGCGGCCAGGTAGGTCTGGGCGACGAACAGCACCCCGGCCAGCGCCAGGCACCACAGCACCGCCCGGGCCACCGCGGCCGAGGCGCCGACCGCCTCCTCGACGAAGGTCGCGATCGCGTCGAAGCCCAGGTAGGAGAGCACCGCGACGGAGACCGCGGAGAGCACCGCGGTGAGCGAGAAGTCCCCGACGGCGGTGAACGGGGTGTCCCAGCCGCGCCGGGCGCCGTCCTGCGCCAGCACCACCACGGCCGCGGCCACGAACACCGACAGCGCCGCGATCTCCAGAGCGAGCACCGCGAAGCCGACGGCGGCCGCCGTCCGCACCCCGATCAGGTTGAGCGCCGTGGTCACCACCACCGCGATCGCCGTCCACAGCCAGCGCGAGACCCCCGGCACCAGCGAGTGCAGCGCGATCCCGGAGAACAGGTAGGCCACCGCGGGGATCAGCAGGTAGTCCAGCATCGCCATCCACCCGGCGATGAATCCGGGCGCCTCGCCCAGCCCGGCCCGGGCGTACGCGAACACCGAGCCGGTCTGCGGCACCGCGCGCACCATCTGGGCGTACGAGAAGGCGGTGAAGCCCATCGCCACCGTCGCCGCCAGGTAGACGGTGGCGACGGCGCCGTGGCTCCTGGCGTCCAGCACGCCGAACACGCCGACCGGGGCCATCGGGGCGATGAACAGCAGTCCGTAGACCATCAGATCGCGGACGCCCAGGGTGCGGCGCAGCCCGCTCGGCGTCGGCTGTTCGATCACAGCGCTCATAGACACCACATTTGAGCAGTTCCGATTCCTTGCGACCGGAAAGTGCCCACCGTCGGCGCGGCTTCCCGCCCGGGGAGGCGGGGCTCCCGGTCGCCCGTACGATGGAGCCATGTCCAACACCGCGCAGCGCCGTGTCCTGCTCGCCGCCCCCCGGGGCTACTGCGCGGGTGTCGACCGCGCCGTGATCGCCGTGGAGAAGGCCCTGGAGCAGTACGGGGCGCCCATCTACGTCCGCAAGCAGATCGTCCACAACAAGTACGTGGTGCAGACCCTGGAGAAGAAGGGCGCGATCTTCGTCGACGAGACGGAGGAGGTGCCCGAGGGCTCGATCGTCGTGTTCTCCGCGCACGGCGTCGCCCCGGCCGTCCACGACGAGGCCCGGGCCGGCAAGCTCGCCACCGTCGACGCCACCTGCCCGCTGGTCACCAAGGTGCACAAGGAGGCCGTGCGCTTCGCCGACGAGGGCTACGACATCCTGCTGGTGGGCCACGAGGGCCACGAGGAGGTCATCGGCACCATGGGCGAGGCCCCGGACCGGATCCACCTGGTGGACGGTGCCGAGGACGTCGCCAACGTGCAGGTGCGGGACGAGTCCAAGATCGTCTGGCTGTCCCAGACCACGCTGTCGGTGGACGAGACCATGGCCACCGTCGGCGAGCTGAAGAAGCGCTTCCCGGCGCTGGTCAGCCCGCCCAGCGACGACATCTGCTACGCGACCCAGAACCGCCAGGTCGCGGTCAAGCAGCTGGCCCCGGAGACCGACCTGCTGATCGTGGTCGGCTCCAAGAACTCCTCCAACTCGGTCCGCCTGGTCGAGGTCGGCCTGGAGTACGGCGCCAAGGCGGCCCACCTGGTCGACTTCGCCGAGGAGATCCAGGAGTCCTGGCTGGAGGGCGTCACCACGGTCGGCCTGACCAGCGGTGCCTCGGTGCCGGAGATCCTGGTCGACGGCGTGCTGGAGTTCCTGGCCACCCGCGGTTACGACACGGTGGAGACGGTCAAGACCGCCGAGGAGCACCTGACCTTCTCGCTGCCCAAGGAACTGCGCCGCGACCTGCGCGCCGAGGCCGCCGGCAAGCTGTAGGCCGAACGCGATGGACCCGGTGCCCGGTGCGGGCGCCGGGTCCTTTGCTGTGCGTCCCCGCCCGGGCTCTCGTAGTTTTGTGCCCAGGCTGGGTTTCCTGCACAGGCTGTGGACGAGCCGGTCCGCGGCCGGACGGCGGAGGGTGGAGCGATGACGGCGGTATTCGGCGTGGACATCGGCGGTTCGGGCATCAAGGGCGCCCCGGTCGACCTCGCCCGGGGCGCGCTCGCCCAGGAGCGGCACAAGGTGCTGACCCCGCAGCCGTCCGAGCCCGAGGCCGTGGTCGCCGCTGTCCGCGAGGTGGTCCGGCACTTCGGCCACCAGGGCCCGGTCGGGCTGACCTTCCCCGGCGTGGTGGTCGGCGGGCACACCAGGACCGCGGCCAACGTGGACAAGGGCTGGATCGGCCTGGACGCCGCGGGCCTGTTCCGCGAGGCGCTGGACCTGCCCGCGACCGTCCTCAACGACGCGGACGCGGCCGGCCTCGCCGAGACCGTGCACGGCGCCGGGCGGGGTGAGCCGGGCGTGGTCCTGGTGCTCACCTTCGGCACCGGCATCGGCAGCGCGCTCTTCGTGGACGGCACGCTGGTGCCCAACACCGAGCTGGGCCACCTGGAGCTGCGCGGAAAGGACGCCGAGCGCCGGGCCTCCTCGGCCGCCAAGGAGCGGCACGACCTGAGCTGGGAGCAGTGGGCCGGGCGGGTCGACGAGTACCTGGACCTGGTGGAGATGCTGTTCTCGCCGCAGCTGGTCGTGATCGGCGGCGGGGTGAGCCGCAAGCACGAGAGGTTCCTGCCGCTGCTGAAGGACCGCGAGGCGAGGGTGGTGCCGGCGGAGCTGCGCAACGACGCGGGGATCGTCGGGGCCGCCATGGCGGCGGCCCGGGCGGCGCGCTGACGGCCCCGCGCCCGGGCGGTCAGCGGGAGCGGTGGATCCGGCGCTGGGCGACGAAGCGGGCGAGCACGATCAGCGCGGCCAGCCCGGTGCCGGAGAACAGCCAACCGGCCCGCAGCGCCAGCCCGGTCGCCAGTGCCACCACCTGGGCGGTGACGCCCGAGGAGCCGACCGGCGCGAGCACCAGCAGGGCCAGTGCGAAGGCGATCGGACCGCTGATCGGGGCGGCCAGCAGGTCGGCGTAGCGGACCCGGACGGCCAGCTGGAAGCAGACCAACAGATAGCCGAGGCCGAACAGCCAGCCGAGGTCGTCGAAGAGCAGCCGGTCCAGGCCCGCCACCGCGAGCGTGGCCAGCACCGCGACCACGCCGGTGCCGATCGCGGTCAGCCGGGTCGGCCGCCCGGTCCGGCGCCGCCCGTACACCCGCAGCCGGCGCTGGGCGGACGGGTGCGCCGGCGCGGGCCGGTCGGCCACCGGGCGCAGCCGGGTGGGGGGCCCGGCGGGGGCCCGGGTGCTCTCGGGAGCCCGGCCGGGACCGGGGACGGCGGCCGGGGCCGTGCGGTTCGGCGGACGGCGTCTTGGTCCTGGCGGCTGGGTACGGATGCTCTGCTCCACCCGCCCAACGTACGGTCCGATCATCGCCACACTGTGTAATGGACCGTTCAGGCCTTGTCCCGTGTCTCCGGATGGCGTACTTCTGTGATCGTCACTCAAGGCGCCGACCCGCTCGGCCGAGTCGACGCACCATGATCATCTGATGACCGCACGGGGGACTGGCATGACCGCCGACTTCACCTTCGAACGCCTCGACCACTTCCAGCTCGACATCCCGGCGGGCGCCGAGGACGAGTGCCGGGCCTTCTGGTCCGGCGTGCTCGGGATGACCGAACTCCAGAAGCCGCCGGTGCTGGCGGCGCGGGGCGGCTGCTGGTTCCGCGGCGGGGGCGTCGAGGTGCACCTCGGCGTCACCCCGGACTTCCGCCCGGCCCGCAAGGGGCACCCCGGCATCCTGGTCCGCTCGCTGGACGCCCTGGCCGAGCGGCTCACCGCGCACGGCCACGAGGTGACCTGGGACGACAACCACCCCGGCCACCGCCGCTTCTACTCCGCCGACAAGCTGGGCAACCGGCTGGAGTTCCTGGAGCCGCTGCCCGCCCCGACCGAGGCGTGAGCCACCGGAGGAGCTGCCCGTAGACTTGGGGGTCGGCCCGTACGGTGCCGACCCAACTCCTCCAAGCCCACGGGACTGCGCTTCATGTCGCTCACGATCGGAATCGTCGGCCTGCCGAACGTCGGCAAGTCGACCCTGTTCAACGCCCTGACCAAGAACGACGTGCTGGCGGCCAACTACCCGTTCGCCACCATCGAGCCGAACGTCGGCGTCGTCGGCGTCCCGGACGAGCGGCTGGCCAAGCTCGCCGAGATCTTCGGCTCGCAGCGCATCCTCCCGGCCACCGTCGACTTCGTCGACATCGCCGGCATCGTGCGCGGCGCCAGCGAGGGCGAGGGCCTGGGCAACAAGTTCCTCGCCAACATCCGCGAGTCGGACGCGATCTGCCAGGTCGTGCGCGCCTTCACCGACCCGGACGTGGTGCACGTGGACGGCAAGGTGTCGCCCAAGGACGACATCGAGACCATCCACACCGAGCTGATCCTGGCCGACCTCCAGACCATCGAGAAGGTCCTGCCGCGGCTCCAGAAGGAGGCGCGCCTGAAGAAGGAGACCGCCTCCGTGCTGGCCGCCGCCGAGGCCGCGCAGGCGATCCTGGAGACCGGCAAGACCCTCTTCGAGGCCGGCTTCGACACCGCCCCGATCCGCGAGCTGCACCTGCTGACCGCCAAGCCCTTCCTCTACGTCTTCAACGTGGACGAGGACGAGCTGGCCGACGAGGAGTTCAAGAACGCCCAGCGCGAGCTGGTCGCCCCGGCCGAGGCGATCTTCCTCAACGCCAAGATCGAGTCCGAGCTGATCGAGCTCGACGACGCCGAGGCCCTCGAACTGCTCCAGTCCATGGGCCAGGACGAGCCCGGCCTCGCGACCCTCGCCCGCGTCGGCTTCGACACCCTCGGCCTGCAGACCTACCTGACGGCCGGCCCCAAGGAAACCCGCGCCTGGACCATCAAGAAGGGCGCCACCGCCCCCGAGGCCGCCGGAGTCATCCACACCGACTTCCAGAAGGGCTTCATCAAGGCCGAGGTGATCGCCTTCGCCGACCTGGTCGAGACCGGCTCCACCGCCGAGGCCCGCGCCAAGGGCAAGGCCCGCATCGAGGGCAAGGAGTACGTCATGCAGGACGGCGACGTCGTGGAGTTCCGCTTCAACGTCTGATCCCGACCGCCAGGCCCGAAGGGGCCGGACTCCTCCCGAGTCCGGCCCCTTCGGCGTCCTCCGGGCCGCCCGACGGCAACCAGGAGTGGTACGTTTTCCGGTACCACTTGCGGAAGGGGTGCCACATCATGTCCATCACCGCGAGCGAGGCCCGCCGGGACCTCTTCCCGTTGATCAAGAAGGTCAACGAGGACCACGACGCCATTGAGATCGTGTCCAAGCACGGGAATGCCGTGCTCGTCTCGGCCGAGGACTACGCCGCCCTGCGTGAGGGCTCGTACCTCCTGCGTTCGCCGGCGAACGCGCGCCGCCTGCTCAAGGCGTACGAAAACGCCCTGAGCGGTGCAGGGCTCTCCGAGCGCACGCTCATCGACCCCGACTCGGCTGATGTCGGGCAGGGTGTGGAGTGAGGCTCGTCTTCGAAGAGCAGGGCTGGGAGGACTACACGTCCTGGCTCAAGAACGACCGCAAGATGCTCGCCAGGATCAACAAGCTCATCGAGGACGTCCTTCGCGATCCGTTCACCGGGCTCGGCAAGCCCGAGCCACTGAAGTACCACCTGCCCGGCGCGTGGTCTCGACGCATCGACGATGAGCATCGCCTCGTCTATCTCGTCACTGACCGGGAGATCATCGTCCTGGCCGCGCGCTACCACTACTGATCGTCGTAGGGCCAGGCCCGAAGGGCCGGACTCCGCCCGGAGTCCGGCCCTTCGGCGTTGCCGGTCAGGCCGTGACGGTGAGGGTCAGGGTGCCGTCGGGGGCGGTGGTGACGGTGACGGCGTCGAGGGTGGGGGCGAGGGCGTCGGGGTGGTGGGCGGCGGCGCGGGGGCCGACACCGATGACGCGCATGCCGGCCGCGCGGGCGGCGGCGATGCCGGCGCCGGAGTCCTCGAAGGCGAGGCAGTCGGCGGGGGCGAAGCCGAGGGCGGCGGCGCCCTTGAGGAAGCCCTCGGGGTCCGGCTTGCTGGCGCCGACGGACTCGGCGGTGACCAGGACGGGCGGCATCGGGAGGCCGGCGGCGTCCATCCGGATCCGGGCGAGCGGCAGGTCGGCGGAGGTGACCAGGGCGTGCGGCAGGCCGGCCAGCGAGGCGAGGAAGACGTCGGCGCCGGGGACCTGGACGACGCCCTCGGTGTCGGCGCGCTCCTCGGCGAGCATCTGCTCGTTCTCGGCGAGGTTGACCTCGACCGGGCGGTCCGGCAGCAGTTCGGCCATGGTCGCGTGGCCCTGACGGCCGTGGACGACGGCGAGCGCCGCGACGGGGTCGAGGCCGTGCCGTTCGGCCCAGCGGCTCCAGCAGCGCTCGACCACGGCGTCGGAGTCGACCAGGGTGCCGTCCATGTCGAGGAGGAGGGCGCGGGCGGTGAACCGGACGGGGGTGGCGGGCATGGGGCGGCTCCGGGGAGGGAGAATGGCGGCAGGCGTCGGTGAAGACGAGTCCTTTGTTTCTAAATGATACAAAAGATCATCCGAGCAGATGGGCGTTGACCGCCCGGGCCTCCTCGGCCAGCTCCGGCAGCTCCACCACCTCGACCCCGGCCGCCTCCAGCAGCGCCGTGCCCTGGCAGTCGGTGACGAACAGGTCCGGCTCCCGCCAGGCGACCACCACCCGCGGCACGCCCGCCGCGATGATCAGCCGGGCGCACGGCACCGGTCGCGAGGCGCGCTGACCACAGGGCTCCAGGCTGCTGTAGACGGTCGCCCCGCGCAGGCGGGGATCCCCCGCCGGGAGCTTGGCCAGGGCCGCCTCCTCGGCGTGGTCGTGCGCGTCCGTCTCCCGGCTGAAGCCCTCCGCCAGCACCTGGCCGTCGGCGCCGACGACCACCGCCCCGACCGAGAAGGCCGTCCCGGAGGGCGGGCAGCGGCGGGACAGCTCGACGGCCCGGCGCAGGTGGTCGAGGTCGGCGGTCGTGGGGTGGTTCGTCGCGGGGCGGTTCACGGCGCGGGCTCCTTCGGGGCGTACCTGAGCAGGACGACGTCGCCCACCGTACGTGCCTCCAGCAGCCGCATCCGCCGGGCCGGCCCGCCCGGGAACGCGGCCGGGCGGACGAACCGCGGCGCCTCGGCCTGGCCGACCAGCAGCGGGGCCACCGCCAGCTGGAGCTCGTCCGCCAGCCCCCGGGCGAGGAACTGGGTGTGCACCCCGCCGCCGCCCTCGACCATCAGTCGGCGCACCCCGCGCGCGCCCAGGTCGTCCAGCACCGCGCCGAGGTCCACCGAGCCGCCGAGCGCGACCACCTCGGCCAGCCCGTCGAGCCGGGGCCGCAGCACGGCCGCCCCGGCCGCCGTGGTGTAGGCGAGCTTCGCGCCGCCGGTGTGCCAGAACCGCAGCTCGGCGTCGAGCGCGCCGCTCGCGCTGAGCGTCACCTTCAGCGGGTACTCCGGCCGACCGGCCGCCAGCCGGGCGGCCCGGCGCGCCGGATCGTTGACCAGCAGTCGCGGGTTGTCGGCGCGCAGGGTGTTGCCGCCGACCAGGATCGCGTCGGCCGCCGCCCGCTCCTCGTCAACCCGGTCGAAGTCGGCGGCGTTGGACAGCAGCAGGCGGTCGGGGGAGGCGTCGTCGAGGTGGCCGTCGAGCGACACGGCGGCGCTCAGCAGGACGAAGGGGCGCTGGCCGGGGCCGGGCATGGGCGGGACCGTTCTGTCGGGGCCGTTCGGTCGGGCGCCTCCACGGTACGGCGGCCGGGTGCGGGCGGGCCGTCCGGTGGTCGCGATGTGAGACGGTTCTTCTCGACATACGGGATTCGGCGTAGCGTCAGGGGGCGTCGCGGAACGGACGACCGATCACGCCCCAGGGGGACCCCATGCCCGGACCACAGCCTGCCGCCGCCTACACCCACGGCCACCAGGAGGCCGTGCTGCGCTCACACCGCTCCCGTACCGCGGCCGACTCGGCCGCCTATCTGCTGACTGAACTGCGGCCCGGGCAGGCGCTGTTGGACGTCGGCTGCGGCCCGGGCACGATCACCGCCGACCTGGCCGAGCTGGTCGGCCCCGGCGGCCGGGTGGTGGCCGTGGACACCTCCGCCGAGGTGCTGGAGCAGGCCGCCGGGTACGTCGCCGAGCGCGGCCTGTCCAACGTGGTGTTCGAACTCGCGGACGTGCACCGACTGCCCTACCGGGACGGCGAGTTCGACGTGGTGCACGCCCACCAGGTGCTGCAGCACCTGGCCGACCCGGTGGCCGCGCTGCGCGAGATGCGCCGGGTGACGGCGTCCGGCGGGGTGGTCGCGGCCCGGGACGTCGACTACGCCTCGATGACCTGGTTCCCGGAGGTGCCGGCACTGGACCGCTGGCTGGAGCTGTACCGGCGGACCGCCCGCGCCAACGGTGGCGAGCCGGACGCCGGGCGGCGGCTGCTGTCCTGGGCCCGCGCGGCCGGCCTCACCGAGGTCACCGTGAGCGCGGGTACCTGGACCTTCGCGACGCCCGAGCGGCGCGATTGGTGGGGCGGCATGTGGGCGGACCGGGTGACCGGCACGGCCTTCGGCCGGACGGCGGTGGAACGGGGCTTCGCGGACCGGGGCGAGCTGGAACGGATCGCGGACGGCTGGCGGCAGTGGAGCGCCGCCGAGGACGGGTGGTTCTCGATGATCCACGGCGAGATCCTGGCCCGGGTCTGAGCCGGCGGGCGGGGGCGCTGATGCCCGGGCGGGCGTTCGGAAAGATCGGGTAAAGTCGCGCGACCGTTCGCATCGGGCTCCGGCCCGGGCGGCGGCGTCGAAGCCGAAACGCCGAGTCGAGGCCCGCCCCGGCGGGCCGGGGGAGTCCACGTGTCCAAGCCTGAGTCCGAGCTGCCCGCCGCTCCGGGGCCGGACCCGCGGGTGGACTTCCGCAAGGACCCGGAGGCCGTCGAGCCGGACGCAGTCGAGCCGGACGCCGTGGACGCGGAGGCCGTGGACCCGAAGGCCGAGGGCGTCGATCCGAAGGACCCTGACGAGCCGGAGCCCTCGGAGGACCCGGAGCCAAAGGAGCCCGTCGACCCCTGGGCCCCGCCGGCCGAGCGGCCCGCGCAGGCTGCCCCCGGCTCCTCGCAGGCCCCGCCCCAGCCGCCGCCCCCGCCGCTGCCGGCCGGCGGCTGGGCCTCGGTACCACCCTCCGCCGAGTCCGGCTTCCGGCCCGGCCACCCGTACCCGAACCCACACTCGAACCGACACCCGTACCCGACGTACCCCCACCACCCCTACAACCCGCAGCCGGAGCCGCGCACCAACGGCTTCGCCGTCGGCTCCCTGGCGACCGGCCTGAGCCTGCTGTCGCCGGTGGCCCTGGTGTTCGGGATCGTCGCGCTGGTCCAGATCAACCGCCGCGGGCAGCGCGGCCGCGGCATGGCGGTGTCCGGTCTGGTGCTCGGCGTCGTGGGCACGCTGCTGCTGTCGCTCGCCCTGGGCGCGGGGGACTTCGGCCCCGCGCGGGACGGGCGCGGCGGCGGGTACGCCCAGAAGCCCCCGGCCGGGTCCGTCCGCTGGTCCGCGCTGAAGGCCGGGGACTGCTACAACTCGCCCGGCCTGAGCGGCAAGACGGACGAGAACGGCGACGAGACGGTCTACTGGGTGCGCCGGGTGGCCTGCTCGGACCCGCACCACGGCGAGGTGGCCGGCACCGCCAAGATCCCCGACAGCGGCGGCCCGTACCCGGGCGCGACCGTCGTCCGCGAGCGCGCCACCACGCTGTGCCGCACGGTGCTCGACGACTACGCGCTGGACCAGTGGGCCGTCCCGGACGGCATGGACGACGTCTACCTCTACCCGAGCGCGGGCAACTGGGCGGCCGGCGAACGGTACGTCACCTGTGCCTTCGAGGACCGCGACGACCAGCACCTGGGGACGGTCCGCACCGACCGCCGCTCCCTGACCTCGGTCCAGCTGGCCTACCTGGACGCCGTCCGGGGCTTCGGCGCGGTCTACGCGGACGAGCCGAAGAAGGACGTGGCCGTCGCCGAGTCCGAGTACCGCTCCTGGGCCCGGCGGATGGCGGCCGCCTCCCGGGCGGAGGCCGCGGCGCTGCGCAAGCCGACCGCCGAGTGGCCGACCGACATCCAGCCGAAGATCGACAAGCTGGCCGCGACCCAGACCCAGGCGGCCGCCGGCTGGGACGCCGCGGCCTCCGGCGACGACGTGTCGGGCGACCTGCGCCGGGTCCGGGCGCTGATCGCCAAGACGGTGCCGATCAGCGTGGAGATCCGGCGCTCGCTCGGCCTGTCCACCGGCGAGCAGGTGCCCGACCTCCGGGCCTGAGCCGGGCCGCCGGTTACGCAGAGTTAACACTGCCCGTACCTGCCGGTAGCGCGCGGCCCGTAGGGTCACCCGCGTGTCCCCGGCCCGACCCCCACGCCGGCCGGGGACACCGGGCGGGCCGG
Source organism: Kitasatospora sp. NPDC053057 (assembly GCF_044546945.1). Classification (NCBI taxonomy): domain Bacteria; kingdom Bacillati; phylum Actinomycetota; class Actinomycetes; order Kitasatosporales; family Streptomycetaceae; genus Kitasatospora; species Kitasatospora sp. NPDC053057. The sequence goes on from NZ_JBITZP010000005.1 coordinate 105,825, forward strand.
TACCCTCCCCGCATGGGCACCTTTCGGGTGATGCGGCAGGACGACAACGGCAACCGCTTCCTGGTCGCCAAGGGCCTGGCCGAGGCCGAGGCGCGGCGCCTGGCCGCCGAGTTCGAGGCGCGCGGCCACAAGCAGATGTACTGGGTCGAGTCCGAGTCCGCCGACCCCGCCCCGTAGGGTCGCGGCATGGAACGGACCGGCGAGACCCCCGACGTCAGCCCGCTGCGGATCGTCGTCGGCGGCGCGCTGATCCGCGACGGCCGGGTGCTCGCCGCCCGGCGCAGCTCACCCGCCCCGGTGGCGGGGCGCTGGGAGTTCCCCGGCGGCAAGGCCGAGCCCGGGGAGACCGAGGCGCAGACGCTGGAGCGCGAACTGCTGGAGGAGCTGGGCGTACGGGCGCGGGCGCTGCGGCGGCTGCCCGGCGCGTGGACCGTGCGCCCGGGGCTGGAGCTGCGGTTCTGGGCCGCCGAGCTGCTGGCCGGTGAGCCGAGCCCGCTGGCGGACCACGACGAGCTGCGCTGGCTCGGACCGGCGGAGCTGGACTCGGTGGACTGGATCGAGCACGACCGCGAGGTGCTGCCGCACGTCGCCGGGTTGCTCGCGCCGGTGGACGACGCGCAAGCCGCCGGATAGGTCAATCGGACAAGACGACCCGGGACCCGGGATAGCCTGGGTCCTGCTGGGTATGTCACTTTTCGGCACTATTCGTCACCATCGGTGAGCCGCCCCAGCCGGCGCCGCCGATCCCGACCAGAGCCGGAGGCCCCGTCGGTGTCGACTACCGGGAACGGCGGCGGGGGAGCGCGGCGGGCAGGCACCGCGGGAGGCGCCGCCGCCCGCGCCCGACTTCGCCGCGCCGCCCGTCCGGCCGCCCCGCAGCCGCCGTCCGGCCGTCGGCGCGGCGGCCCCGCCGACCCCGGGTCCGCGCAGCCCGTCCAGTCGGCGCCGACCCTGGCCGTCCCCGAGTCCGGTGTCCAGCCCGGCCTGCGCAGCCGCCCCGGCCGGCCGTTCCCGGGCGGGCCGGCCGACGCCGGGCCCGGCCTCGGCGCGCCGCCCGGGGGCAGCCTGCTGGACATGCTCAAGGTCGCCATCGCCATCCTGGACACCTCCGGCCGGGTGGTGCTGTGGAGCCCGGCCGCCGAGGAGCTGCTCGGCTGGCCGAGCGAGCTGCTGGTCGGCCGCCGGATCGACGAGCTGATCCCGGACCAGGAGCAGGTCGCCCGGATCCGGGCCGCGATCCAGGGCGCCCTGCGCAACGGCCGCTGGGCGGGCCACGCCGAGCTGCGCGACCGGGACGCCCGGCCGGTCGCCGTGGACGCCCGGATCTCCCTGCTGGTGGACGGCGACGGAACCCCGTTCCTGCAGGTCAGCCTGGCCGAGGCGGCCGCCGTCCGGGCCGTCGAGCGGGACCTCGCGGTGCGCGACGCGCTGTTCGAGCAGTCCCCGCTGGGCATCGCCATCCTGGACGGCGACCTGCGCTACACCGCCGTCAACCAGACCCTGGCCCAGATGAACGGCGTCGCCCTGGAGGACCACGTCGGCCGCACCACCGGCGAGACCCTGCCCGAGCGGGCCGCCGACGAGATCACCGCGATCCAGCGCCAGGTGCTGGCCACCGGCGAGCCGGTCATCGACGTCACGCTCGCCTCCCCGGTCACCACCCGGCCCGGCTACCGCTCGATCTCCTACAGCCGGATGACCGACCGCTCCGGCCGGGTGCTCGGCATCTCCGGAACCGTGATGGACGTGACGGAGCGTTACCGGGCGGTGGCCAAGGTCGAGCACGCCCGCCGCCGGCTCTCGCTGCTCAACGAGTTCGGCTCCCGAGTCGGCGACCTGCTGGACGCCGCCCGGATCGCCCAGGAACTCGCCAGTTCCGTCGTCCCCCGGCTCACCGACCACTCCGCGGTGATCCTGCTCCAGGCCGTCGCCCACGGCGACGACCTGCCCCGGCACGGCCACGACCGGCGCACCTCGCTGCTCCAGCTCGGCACCGCCTCCGTCCAGGACGGCCCCGAGGTCGAGGTGATGCTCCGGCGCGGCGCCCGGATCACCTTCGCCGAGGACTCCACCTGCGGCCGGGTGCTGCGCACCGGCGTGCCCGAGCTGCTCTCCGGCGCCGACCAGCTGGACGACGTCACCTATCCCGGCGACCCCAAGATGCAGGCCGCCCGCGACCTGGGCGTGCACTCGATGCTGGTCGTCCCGCTGCGCGCCCGCGGCATCGTGATCGGCCTGCTGCTGGTCAGCCGGGCCGGCTACCGCGAGGGCTTCGACCGCGACGACCTCGCCTTCACCGTCGAACTCGCCGACCGGGCCGGCAGCTCGCTGGACAACGCCCGGCTGTACGCCCGCGAGCGCACCGCCGCGCTCACCCTCCAGCGCACCCTGCTCCCGCAGCAGGTCCCGCAGCCCACCGGCGTCGAGGTCGCCTACCGGTACGTGCCCGGCAGCAGCGGCACCGAGGTCGGCGGCGACTGGTTCGACGTCATCCCGCTGCCCGGCGACCGCACCGCGCTGGTGGTCGGCGACGTGATGGGCCACGGCCTGCGGGCCGCCGCCACCATGGGCCGGCTGCGCACCGCCGTCCGGGTGCTGGCCGCCCTCGACCTGCCGCCGGACGTCCTGCTGCGGCACGTCCACGAGCTGGCCGACGACCTCGCCCAGGGCCCGGACGAGGCGCTGCTCGCCACCTGCGTCTACGCCGTCTTCGACCCGGGCACGGCGAAGCTGACGGTGGCCAAGGCCGGGCACATCCCGCCGGTGCTGGTGGTGCCGGGCGAGGAGGCCGTGGAGCCGACCCGCACCGGCGGCCCGCTGCCCGGCGGCGCCGGCCGGATCCTCGACCTGCCCTCCGGCGCCCCGCTCGGCGTGGGCGGAGTTCCGTTCGAATCCGTCGAACTGAAGATCCCCGAGGGCAGCCTGCTCGCGCTGTGCACCGACGGCCTGGTGGAGTCCCGGGACAAGGACCTCGACGTCGGCCTCGGCCGGCTGATCACCGTGCTCCAGGAGCCGTACGCCTCGATCCAGGCCGCCTGCGAGGCGGTGCTCGACACCATGGAGCAGGGCCGCGAGCCGGACGACGTCGCCCTGCTGCTGGCCCGGCTCGGGCACGGCCAGGCCGGCACCCCGACGGCCGGCTGGACGCTGCCCGCCGAGCCCACCGCCGTCTCCCGGGCCCGCCGGCTGGTCCGCTCCACGCTCACCGAGTGGGGCGTCGAGGACCTCACCGACACCGCCGAGCTGCTGGTCAGCGAGCTGGTCACGAACGCCGTCCGGTACGCCAGTGCCCCGATCGGGGTCCGGCTGACGCTAGGTGAGACGCTGCTGGCCGAGATCTCCGACCCGCTGCCGGACCCGCCCCGGGAGCGCCACGCGGCCGAGGCAGACGAGGGCGGCCGGGGCCTGGAGCTGGTCCACCGGCTGGCGCTGCACTGGGGCGCCCGGGCCGAGGGGATCGGCAAGGTGGTCTGGTTCGAGCTGGCGCTGCCGGGTACTGAGCGAGCGTAGCGACTAGTGACGCGAGTAGAGCCGCAGGAGAACCGTGCCGCATATGCCATCGGGCGCCCAGGGGGAGCGCGCGCTCCGGAAGGGGGCGCGCGCGTGGCATTGTGGTTGCGCGGGCGGTAGGACAAAAACCTTCGCCCGATCTGATGTTGTGATGTTGAGGACGTGTGAACCCACCCCTCGATGATGAATACTCGGTCTTCTCGACATCCGGACGGTCGCGGGTTGGAGGGGTCGGTCCGTTGAACAGCACACCGGCGCGGAACGCGCCGAGCAGCAGCGGTCATGCCGCTGTACCCGGGCAGGCCGGTTCCTTGCACCTGCCCGTACCGGCGGCCGCGCCGGGCACCGGGCCCGCGGGGCCGGCCTCCGGCGCCCACCCCGAGGCCAGGCCGTGGGGCGCCGGGGACCCGGGCTCGATCTACGACTACATCCGGGTCGCCACCTTCGCGATCGGCCCCGACGGGCGGATCAGCCAGTGGAGCGAGCGGGCCGCCGAGTTCTTCGGCGTCCCCGCCGTCGAGGCCGTCGGCGCCGACCCGATCACCACCTTCGTCCCCCGCGAGCTGTGGCAGCGCGGCCGCGTCCGGCTGGAGCGCACCCTGGCCGGCGAGGAGTGGGTCGGCACCACCCCCTACCGGGACGCCGGCGGCGGCGAGGGCCTCGCCGAGCTCTACCTGATGCCCGACAGCGCCCTGCCCACCGCGGGCGCCACCTGCCTGGCCGTCGACCTCGGCCGACTGCGCCGGATCGAGACCGACCTCGCCGCCTCCGAGGCCGTCTTCGGCCAGACGCCCACCGGCTTCGTGCTCTTCGACGACCGGCTGCGACTCCAGCGCGTCAACGACGCCTTCGCCTCCGGCATGGGCCTCGTCCCCACCGATCTGGAGGGCCTCACCCCGCACGACCTCTTCCCGCCCTCCGAGGCCGACCGGCTCGCCGCCGCCCTGCGCAAGGTCCTCACCACCGGCGAACCCGTCTTCGACCTGCGCTTCCACGGCGTCGTGCCGACCCGCGAGGGCAACCGGCTGTGGGCCGTCTCGCTGTACCGGCTCAACGGCGCGGCCGGGCAGCCGATGGGCGTGGCCGGGCAGGTCTCCGACGTCACCAGCCGGCACGTCGCCGAGCGCGAGGCCGACGGCGTGCGCCGCAACCTCGCCCTGCTCAACGAGGCCAGCGCCCACATCGGCTCCACCCTCGACCTGGAGACCACCGCCAAGGAACTCCTCGACGTCGTCGTCCCGCCGTTCTGCGACCTCGCCACCGTCGACCTGTACACCGCGCTGCTCTCCGGCGAGACCGTCCCCAGCGCCGGCCGGCTCGGCGACACCGTGCTCACCGACGGCAGCGGCGAACTGCGCCGGGTCGCCGTCTCCAGTGTGATCGGCGGCGCCTCCTCGGTGCTCGGCTCGGTCACCGGCCTGCCGATCGCCGAGGCCGGCGGCACGCTCTGTTACCCGCGCCGCTCCCCGCACGCCCGGGCACTGCGCACCGGCCGCAGCGTCGTCCCCGAGCCCGGCCGCGACCCGCTGCTGCGCTCCACCCTGATCGTCCCGCTGGTCGCCCGCGACCAGGTGCTCGGCCTGGTCCAGCTCTCCCGGGCGATCGGCAGCGAGCCCTTCGACGCCCGCGACGTGGCGATCGCCGAGGAACTCGTCGCCCGCGCCGCCGTCTGCATCGACAACGCCCGGCTCTACCGCCGCGAGCACGAGCGGGCGCTGATCCTCCAGCGCAGCCTGCTGCCCCCGGGCAACCCGGCCGCCAGCGGCCTGGAGATCGCCTGCCGCTACCTGCCCAGCAACAACAACACCGAGGTCGGCGGCGACTGGTTCGACGTCATCCCGCTGCCCGGCAACCGCACCGCCCTGGTCATCGGCGACGTGATGGGCCGCGGCCTGCGCGCCGCCGTCGCCATGGGCCAGCTGCGCACCGCGGTACGGACCCTGGCGATGCTCGACCTCGACCCGGCCGAGGTGCTCGGCGCGCTGGACGAGATCGCCCGCGGCCTCGGCGACGACTCCGTCCCGGTCGGCCCGCCCACCCCGTACGGCCGGCTCACCTCGACGGCCGACGAGGAGGCCCGCGAGGTCTACCTGGCCACCTGCGTCTACGCCGTCTACGACGCCGTCACCCGCCGCTGCGTGTTCGCCAACGCCGGCCACCTGCCGCCCGTCCTGCTCAGCCCGGGCGAGCCCGCCCGGATGCTCGACGTGCCGCCCGGGCTGCCGCTCGGCGTCGGCGGCGAGCCCTTCGAGGAGGTCGAGCTGACCCTCCCGGACGGCGCCGTGCTCGGCCTCTACACCGACGGCCTGGTGGAGAGCCGCAAGCACCAGCTGGACGAGGGACTGCGCGCCTTCCGGGCCGCGCTCGCCGACCGAGGCAAGGGCCTGGAGGACCTCTGCGACCACGTCCTCGGCGAACTCGACCCGCACCACGGCGAGGACGACATCGCGCTGCTGATGGCCAAGGTGCACGCCTTCCCCGAGGACGCCGTCGGCAACTGGTTCCTGCCGCCCGAGCCCACCTCCGTCGCCAAGGCCCGCGAGCTGGCCTGCAGCTGGCTGCTCTCCCGTGGCCTGGATGAGCTGGTCGACACCACCGAGCTGCTGGTCAGTGAGCTGGTCACGAACGCGCTCAAGCACGGGCGGGGCGAGATCCGGCTGCGGCTGCTGCGCGAGCGCAGCATGGTCTGCGAGGTCTGGGACGACGGTTACGCCCAGCCCCGGCAGCGGCGCGCCCAGGAGACCGACGAGGGCGGGCGCGGCCTGCAGCTGGTCAGCCTGCTGGCGGAGCGCTGGGGCAGCCGGCGCACTCCCAAGGGCAAGATCGTCTGGTTCGAGCTGGCGCTGTAGCCGGGGGGACCCCTGGGCCGTCCGGGTGCAGTAGCCCGGCGGCCCGCCGTGTCGGCGCGGCCCGAGCCGGGCGGGCGGCGTTCCATGGCCGCCATGCGCGTTCGCCAGCTCACCGCCGCAGCCGCCGCGCTGCTGCTCGCCGCCGGTCTCGGCGGCTGCTCCGACGGCCCGGAGCCGGTCCGCGGCCCTGAGCCGGCACCGGCCCCGGCCCCGGCCGACCCCACCGCCACCACCGGGGACGTCCGGCCCGTCGACCGCACCGGCGTCGAGAACGGCGGCATGCTGCGCTGGGCGGTGGACGGCGTGCCGGCCACGCTGAACGTCTACCAGAGCGGCGCGAACGCCGACTCGGCGCTGCTCGCCCACGCGCTGTACCCCTCGCTGTTCCGGCCCGATGAGCACGGGCGTCTCGTCCCCGACCCGGACTACCTGGTCGGTGCCGAGTCCACCCCGCCCGGGCAGCAGCCGCAGGTGGTCACCTACCGGCTCAACCCGTACGCCGTCTGGAGCGACGGCACCCCGCTGTCGGCCGCCGACCTCACCGCCCAGCGGGCCGCACTGTCCGGGCTGGACCCGGCCTACCGGGGCGGACACCCAGCCGGGTACGACACCATCGAGTCGATCACCCAGGGTGCCGACCCGCACGAGGTCAAGGTGACCTTCCGGCGGCCGTACGCCGAGTGGCGCGCGCTGTTCGGGCCGCTCTACCCGGCCGCCGAGACCGCCACGGCGGAAGCCTTCAACCGGGCGCTCACCGGCGGCGGCCACCTGAGCGCCGGGCCGTACACCGTCTCCCGGTACGACGCGAAGGGCGGACGGGTCACCGTGGTGAGCAACCCGCGCTGGTGGGGCGACCTGCCGAAGTCCGACCGGATCGACTTCCTGGCGACCCCGCCCGAGCAGCGGTTGGACGCGCTGGCCCAGGACCGGGTGGACGTCGCCCCGCTCACCGCGGCGGTGGACCGGGCGGTGCCGGCCGCCCCCACGGCAAGCCCCTCGGCGGGCCCCACCCCGGCCGCGGTCCCGCCCGCTCCATCCGCCTCCCCGGCGGCCCCGCCCGCCGCCGCGCCCGAGGCGGCCGTGCTGGCACTTCGGCGGGCCGAGTCGTTGCCCGGGATCACCGTGCACCGGGCGGCCGCCGCCTCGCTCACCCAGCTCACCCTCAATGCCGCCCGCGGTCCGCTCACCGATCCGGCGGTCCGGCGGGCGGTGGGCCGGGCGGTCGACCGGCGGCGGATCGCCGAGGCCGCGCTCGGACCGCTCGGGCTGCCCGGCGCCCCGCTCGGCAGCCACCTGCTCGCCGCCGATCAGGAGGGCTACCGGGACGACAGCGCCGCGGCCGGACCGGCCGACGCCGCGCAGTTGCTGGACGGGGCCGGCTGGAAGCGGCCGAACGGCGGCACCCGGACCAAGGGCGGCAAGGAACTCGCCCTCACCCTGCTCGTCCCGGCCGGCTCGGCGACCGCCAAGCGCACCGCCGACGCGCTCGCCGCCGACCTCGCCGAGTCCGGCATCGCGGTGAAGCAGCGGACCGCGCCCGCCGAGACCTTCGTCCAGGACCACCTGGCCGTCGGGGACTACGACCTCGCGCTGTTCTCCTGGCCGGCCGGCCCCAGCCCGGCCGCCGAGCAGCGCGCCGCGTACGCCAAGCCCCGGCCGGACGCCGACGGCGCGCTCGCCTCCGGCGGCAACTACGGCCGCAGCGGCACCGAGGAGATCGACCGGCTGTTCGACCGGGCGGCCGCCGAACTCGACCCGGCGGCCCGGCTGGACCTGCTGCAGGAGGCGGACGTACGGATCTGGCAGCTCGGGCACTCGGTGCCGCTGTACCAGCGGCCGGAACTGGTCGCGGTGCGGACCGGGCTGGCCGGGGCCGGGGTGTGGGGCTTCGGGTGGCCGCGCTTCCAGGACCTGGGCTGGACGCGCTAGCTCAGCGGGCGGGCGCAGGCCCCGGCAGGTGTGACCCAGCTGTGATCTTGGTCCCGCCCGACCTGCTCGTTTCTGCCCCCTTGGGCGCTTCCCCGTACCATAGGGAAAAGCCGAGGCATGTCCAGATGCCCGGCGGGTGGACCGGTAGTAGCAGGCGGAACGGGTGACGGCGGCCGAGGGGCCGCAAGTGCGCGTCTCGCGGCCGGGCCCGCCGTAACCCACGATTCCGGGAGAATCCGCTAGGCATGCCCACGCGCAACGACATCCGTAACGTCGCCATCGTCGCCCACGTCGACCACGGCAAGACCACGCTGGTCGACGCCATGCTGAAGCAGGCTGGCGCCTTCGCCGCCCACCAGCAGCTCGACGACCGCATGATGGACTCGAACGACCTGGAGCGCGAGAAGGGCATCACCATTCTCGCGAAGAACACCGCCGTCAAGTACCACCCGAAGGATGGTGGCGCGCCGATCACCATCAACATCATCGACACCCCGGGCCACGCCGACTTCGGTGGCGAGGTCGAGCGCGGTCTGTCGATGGTGGACGCGGTCGTCCTGCTGGTCGACGCCTCCGAGGGCCCGCTGCCGCAGACCCGCTTCGTGCTCCGCAAGGCGCTCTCGGCCCGCCTGCCCGTCATCCTGTGCATCAACAAGACCGACCGTCCGGACTCCCGGATCGACGAGGTCATCAACGAGACCTACGACCTGTTCCTCGACCTGGACGCGGACGAGGACCAGATCGAGTTCCCGATCGTCTACGCCTGCGCCCGTGACGGCGTCGCCTCGCTGACCAAGCCGGAGAACGGCACCGTCCCGGCCGACAGCACCAGCCTGGAGCCGTTCTTCTCCACCCTGCTGGAGCACGTCCCGGCCCCCAGCTACGAGGAGGACGCGCCGCTCCAGGCCCACGTCACCAACCTGGACGCCGACAACTTCCTCGGCCGCATCGCGCTGCTGCGCGTCGAGCAGGGCGAGCTGCGCAAGGGCCAGACCGTGGCCTGGATCAAGCGCGACGGTTCGATCCAGAACGTCCGCATCTCCGAGCTGCTGATGACCGAGGCGCTCACCCGCAAGCCGGCCGAGGTCGCCGGCCCCGGTGACATCTGTGCCGTCGCCGGCATCTCCGACATCATGATCGGCGAGACCCTGGCCGACCCGGAGAACCCGATCGCCCTGCCGCTGATCACGGTGGACGAGCCGGCCATCTCGATGACCATCGGCACCAACACCTCCCCGCTGGTCGGCCGCGGCGGCAGCGGCAAGGGCGCGGACGCCAAGTCCGGCGCCAAGGTGGACCGCAAGGTCACCGCCCGCCAGGTGAAGGACCGCCTGGACCGCGAGCTGATCGGTAACGTCTCGCTGCGCGTCCTGGACACCGAGCGCCCGGACGCCTGGGAGGTGCAGGGCCGCGGTGAGCTGGCGCTGGCCATCCTGATCGAGACCATGCGCCGCGAGGGCTTCGAGCTGACCGTCGGCAAGCCGCAGGTGGTCACCAAGGAGGTCAACGGCAAGACCCACGAGCCGGTCGAGCGCCTCACCGTGGACGTGCCGGAGGAGCACATGGGTGCCGTCACCCAGCTCATGGGCATCCGCAAGGGCCGGATGGACAACATGTCCAACCATGGCTCGGGCTGGGTCCGGATGGAGTTCGTCGTGCCGTCCCGCGGCCTGATCGGCTTCCGCACCGAGTTCCTCACCAACACCCGCGGCACCGGCATCGCCCACTCGATCCACGAGGGCCACGAGCCGTGGTTCGGCACCCTGACCACCCGCAACAACGGTTCGCTGGTCGCCGACCGGGCCGGTGTGGTCACCGCCTTCGCGATGACCAACCTGCAGGAGCGCGGCGTGCTCTTCTGCGAGCCGGGCACCGAGGTGTACGAGGGCATGATCGTCGGCGAGAACTCGCGCTCCGACGACATGGACGTGAACATCACCAAGGAGAAGAAGCTCACCAACATGCGGTCCTCGACCGCCGATGTGGCCGAGTCGATCGTCCCGCCGCGCAAGCTCTCGCTGGAGCAGTCGCTGGAGTTCTGCCGCGAGGACGAGTGCATCGAGGTGACTCCGGAGACGGTTCGCATCCGTAAGGTCGTGCTGGACCAGAAGGACCGCGGACGCACCGCCTCGCGCGCCAAGAAGGCGTGATCCGGACGGCTTGATCGGCCTTTGGCCGGAATGCTTCGCCCCCCTTTCCGATGGAGAGGGGGGCGAACTTTTTCAACTACTCCAAGTTGTCGCGGCCGCTATTAACGGAATAGCGCTCATCACACCCAGGTGTCCGCTGAGCGAACGTGACAGTTCGTCATCCGTGACGACTGTCCGTTTGGTGCCTGTCTGGCTATGTCTCAAATGTCCGGTTTTCGAAACTTACCGACTGTTCATGTGACCTAATTGAGATCGTCACTGGTCACTTTCGTGTCCGTGCGTGACGGATAGTGGAGCCAGTCAGGCTCGGGTCAAGGGTGAACGCGCAGGGGTGCGCGCCGAAACCACGAGCGCGGACGGCATTGCGGGCTCGGTGATCACCGTTCCGCGGTGCCTTCCTCGTCGCAAACGTCGAATTCAGGAGGCACACCGATGCGTGGTGTGAGCCAGGCCAAGTGGGTTGTCGCAGCTGTTGCTGTCGCGCTCGCCGCGACTGCTTGTAGCAGCAGCGGCAGCAGCGACTCCTCCGGCGGGAGCTCGAACAGCGCCGCGGTCGACCCCTCGGGCACGTTCAGCTTCCAGAGCGCGGAGCCGCAGCGTCCGCTGCAGCCGGCCAACGCCATGGAGAACCAGGGCGGCCGCATCGTCAAGCAGCTCTTCACGGGCCTCGTCGACTACGACCCCGCGACCGGTGCGCTGCGCAACCAGGTGGCCGACAAGATCGAGACCACCGACGCCAAGAACTACACCGTCACGCTGAAGTCCGGCTGGACCTTCCACGACGGCACCCCGGTCACCTCCAAGTCCTTCGTGGACTCCTGGAACTGGTCCGCGAACCCGGCCAACAACCAGATCAACTCCGACTGGTTCTCGGACATCGCCGGCTACGACGCCGTCCACCCGGACAAGGGCGACCCGACCGCCAAGGAGATGACCGGCCTCAAGGTCGTCGACGACACCCACTTCACCATCGAACTGACGCAGCCCGTCTCGTACTTCACGTACAAGCTCGGCTACTCGGCCTTCTTCCCGCTCCCCACCGGGTTCTTCGCGGACCCGAAGGGCTACGGCGAGAAGCCGGTCGGCAACGGCCCCTACCAGTTCGTCTCGTGGGAGCACAACAAGGCCGTCACCCTGAAGGCCTACGACAAGTACCAGGGCAGCAACAAGGCGAAGAACGGCGGAATCGTCTTCCGCAGCTACACCTCGCCCGAGGCCGCTTACAAGGACCTGATGTCCGACACCCTGGACGTCCTGGACCAGGTCGACTCGACCGACCTGCCGAAGTACAAGGACGACCTGGGCAACCGCGCGATCGACCAGGCCCAGGGCGCCATCCAGAACATCTCGTTCGCGATGTACCAGCCCGAGTGGCAGAGTGCGGACAAGGCCAAGGTCCGCCAGGGCCTGTCGATGGCGATCGACCGCGACACCATCACCAAGACCGTGCTGAACAACAGCCGTCAGCCCGCTGACTCGTTCGTGGCGCCGGGCGTCATGGGCTACAAGGCCGGCACCTGCGGCGACGCGTGCAAGTACGACCCGGCCAAGGCCAAGCAGCTCATCCAGGAGGGTGGCGGCGTTCCGGGCAACAAGATCACCATCCTCTACAACTCCGACGGTGGCCACAAGGAGTGGGTGGACGCGGTCTGCAACTCGATCCGCCAGGCGACCGGCGTCGAGTGCCTCGGTGACCCGAAGCCGGACTTCAAGACCTCGCGTGACATCGTCACCAAGAAGCAGGTCCCGAGCATGATGCGTACCGGCTGGGTGCAGGACTACCCGCTGAACGCCAACTTCCTGCGCGACGTCTACGGCACCGGTGCCTCCGCGAACGACGCCGGCTACTCGAGCCCCGAGTTCGACAAGCTGGCGCACGAGGCCGACGCCGCCACCACGGTCGAGAAGACCGCGGAGCTGTACCAGCAGGCCGAGGCCGTTCTGGCCAAGGACATGCCGCAGATCCCGCTCTGGTACTACAAGACCAACTCGGGCTACTCCAACAACGTCCAGAACGTGAAGTTCAACTCCTTCGGCGACCCGGTCTACACCGACGTCGAGGTCAAGAAGAAGAAGTAATCGGTCGGCACCGCCTGACCCGGTGACAACGGCCGGTGCCCGTCCCATCCCCACAAGGGCGGGGACTGGCACCGGCCGTTGGCACGCCGACTTATCTCTTGCCGGGTTGACGGGCCCGGCAGAGCCATACATGGAGGCACGATGGGGCGCTTTGTCGCGAGGCGACTGCTCCAGATGATCCCGGTGTTCCTCGGAACGACCGCACTCATCTTTTTCATGGTGCACTTGCTGCCCGGTGACCCGCTGGCAGCGCTGTGGGGCGACAAGGCGCCGGACCCGGTGCAGCTCGCCGCGCTGAAGCACCAGCAGCACTTTGACGAGCCGCTGATCCAGCAGTACCTCGACTACATGGGGGGCCTGTTCACCGGCGACTTCGGCAAGGCCCTGGACGGACGTCCGGTGCTCGACAAGATCACCGAGGCGCTGCCGGTCACGGTCCAGCTGGCACTGTTCGCGTTCAGCATCGAGATCGTGCTGGGCATCGGCATCGGCCTGTTCGCCGGCCTGCGTCGCGGCAAGGTGTTCGACAAGGGCGCCCTGATCTTCACCCTGCTGCTGATCTCGATCCCGGTCCCGGTGCTGGGCTTCCTGTTCCAGACGATCTTCGGCATCAACCTCAAGTGGGTTAAGCCGACCGTCCAGGACAGCACCGACATCACCCAGCTGGTGCTGCCGGCCATCGTGCTCGGCTCGCTGTCGCTGGCCTACGTCGCGCGCCTCACCCGTACCTCCATCGCCGAGAACATCAAGGCCGACTACGTGCGCACCGCGGTGGCCAAGGGCCTGCCGCGCCGCAAGGTCATCGGCACCCACCTGCTTCGCAACTCGCTGATCCCGGTGGTCACCTTCCTCGGCACCGACCTCGGCGCCCTGATGGGCGGCGCGATCGTCACCGAGGGCATCTTCAACGTCCAGGGTGTCGGTCACGCGCTCTACCAAGCGATCAACATGAAGGAGGGCGCGACCGTCTCCGGTTTCGTGGCCTTCCTCGTGATCGTCTACCTGGCCGCCGGCCTGATCGTCGACCTGCTTTACGCGGTCCTGGACCCGAGGATCCGTTATGCCTGACCTGACCAAGACGGCCGAGGAGACCCCGGCCCAGCCCGCCGTCGTGGCGGCCGCCAAGCCCGAGAAGGCCCGCAGCCTCGGCTCCGACGCCTGGCACGACCTGCGCCGCAAGCCGATCTTCGTGATCTCCGCGCTGCTCATCCTGCTGCTGATCGTCATCGCGATCGCGCCGGGCCTGTTCACCTCGGTGGACCCGCGGGCCGGCGACCTGCGCGACCACTTCCACACGCCGCCGAACTACAGCCACTTCTTCGAGGGGGACTGGTTCGGCTACGACGGTCAGGGCCGCAGCATCTACGCCCGCGTCCTCTACGGCGCCCGCGCCTCGGTCGTGGTCGGCATCTGCGTCACCCTCGGTACGACCATCCTCGGTGGCATCTTCGGCATGCTCGCCGGCTACTTCGGCGGCTGGGTCGACACGATCATCTCCCGCCTCACCGACATCTTCTTCGGCATCCCGCTGCTGCTCGGCTCGCTGGTGATCCTCAACGCCTTCGCCACGCGCACGATCTGGAGCGTGGTCTTCGCGCTGGTCACCCTGGGCTGGACCCAGATGACCCGTGTCATGCGCGGTTCGGTGATCACGGTCAAGCAGGCCGACTTCGTCACCGCCGCCAGGGCGCTCGGTGCCAGCACCAGCCGGATCATGTTCAAGCACATCCTGCCGAACGCGATCGCCCCGGTGATCGTGGTCGCCACCATCTCCCTCGGCGGCTACATCGCCCTGGAGGCGACGCTGAGCTTCCTGGGCATCGGTCTGCAGGACCCGACCATCTCCTGGGGCATCGACATCGAGTCGGCCCAGAAGCTGATCCGTACGGCGCCGTTCGCGCTGTTCTTCCCGGCAGGCATGCTGAGCATCACCGTGCTGGCCTTCATCATGCTCGGCGACGCGGTGCGCGACGCCCTCGACCCGAAGCTCCGCTGAGAGAAGAGGTGACGACCCGATGACCACCGTGATCGAGAACAGCCAGAAGAGCGACCGTCTCGAAGTCGGAACCCCGCTCCTGGAGGTCAAGGACCTCCACGTGGAGTTCCACACCCGGGACGGGATCGCCAAGGCCGTGAACGGCGTCAACTACTCCGTCGCGGCCGGCGAGACCCTCGCCGTGCTCGGCGAGTCCGGCTCCGGCAAGTCCGTGACGGCGCAGACCATCATGGGCATCCTGGACATGCCCCCGGGCAAGGTGACCCAGGGCCAGATCCTGTACCGCGGCCAGGACATGCTCAAGATGAGCAACGAGGAGCGGCGCAAGATCCGCGGCCGGAAGATCGCGATGATCTTCCAGGACGCGCTCTCGGCGCTCAACCCCGTTCTCAGCGTGGGCTACCAGCTCGGCGAGATGTTCCGGGTGCACCAGGGTGCCTCCAAGGCCGAGGCCAAGGCCAAGGCCATCGAGCTGATGGACCGGGTGCGCATCCCGGCCGCCAAGGAGCGGGTGAACGACTACCCGCACCAGTTCTCCGGCGGCATGCGCCAGCGCATCATGATCGCCATGGCGCTGTCGCTGCAGCCCGACCTGATCATCGCCGACGAGCCCACCACCGCGCTGGACGTGACCGTCCAGGCCCAGGTGATGGACCTGCTGGCGGAGCTCCAGGCCGAGTACAACATGGGCCTGATCCTGATCACCCACGACCTCGGCGTGGTCGCCGACGTCGCGGACAAGATCGCCGTGATGTACGCGGGCCGGATCGTCGAGACCGCCCCGGTGCACGAGCTGTACGCGAACCCCGCGCACCCGTACACCAAGGGCCTGCTCCGCTCGATCCCGCGCCTGGACCAGAAGGGCCAGGAGCTGTACGCGATCAAGGGCCTGCCCCCGAACCTGCTGAAGGTTCCGGCCGGCTGCGCGTTCAACCCCCGCTGCGACGTCGCCACGGACCTCTGCCGTACGGAGATCCCGGCACTGCACCACGTGACCGACGAGGACGGCACGGAGCTCACCGGCCGCCGCAGCGCGTGCCACCTCTGGAAGGAGACCCTCCGTGGCTGAGAACATCCTGGAGGTCAAGGACCTGGTCAAGCACTACCCGCTGACCCAGGGCGTCCTGTTCAAGAAGCACGTCGGCGCGGTCAAGGCCGTCGACGGCATCAGCTTCGACCTGAAGAAGGGCGAGACGCTCGGCATCGTCGGCGAGTCCGGCTGTGGCAAGTCCACGCTGGCCAAGGTGCTGATGAACCTGGAGCGGGCCACCTCCGGCCAGGTGCTGTTCAAGGGCGAGGACATCTCCCAGCTGTCGGGTGCGGCCCTCAAGGCCGTCCGCCGCAACATCCAGATGGTGTTCCAGGACCCGTACACCTCGCTGAACCCGCGCATGACGGTCGGCGACATCATCGGGGAGCCCTTCGAGATCCACCCCGAGGTGGCGCCCAAGGGCGACCGCCGCAAGGCCGTCCAGGACCTGCTGGACGTCGTGGGTCTGAACCCGGAGTACATCAACCGGTACCCGCACCAGTTCTCCGGCGGTCAGCGCCAGCGCATCGGCATCGCCCGCGGTCTCGCGCTCAAGCCCGAGATCATCATCTGCGACGAGCCGGTCTCGGCGCTGGACGTGTCCGTCCAGGCGCAGGTGATCAACCTGCTGGAGCAGCTGCAGGGCGAGTTCGGCCTGTCGTACATGTTCATCGCGCACGACCTCTCCATCGTCCGGCACATCTCCGACCGCGTCGGCGTGATGTACCTGGGCAAGATGGTTGAGATCGGCTCCGACGAGCAGATCTACGAGAACGCCACCCACCCGTACACCCAGGCGCTGCTGTCCGCCGTGCCGGTGCCGGACCCGACGGCGCGCGAGTCCCGCGAGCGGATCATCCTCAGCGGGGACATCCCCTCGCCGGCCAACCCGCCGTCCGGCTGCCGCTTCCGCACCCGCTGCTGGAAGGCGGAGGACCGCTGCGCGGAGGAGATCCCGCTGCTGGCGATCCCGACCACGCTGGAGGGCCCGGCCGCGCACGAGTCGGCCTGCCACTTCGCCGAGGTCCGGGAGTCGGCTGCGGCCTGACGTCCCCGTACGCACCCGGAAGGGCCCGTGGCATTCCGCCCCGGGCCCTTCCGGCGTTCTGGCGTTCTGGCGTTCTGGCGTCCGGCGCCGCGTCAACTCGGCGGCGGGTTACGGCACCCGTCCGGGTGCACCCGACTCGCGCCGTCGCCGGGGCACGCTTCTCATGGGGTGTGATGCGACACACACCCTGAGGAGGGACCTCCATGCCCGTAGCCGCCCGTGCTCGCCTGGTCCTCGCCGCTGCGACGTCCGTGGTCCTGGTGGCCACCGGGTGCAGCAGCGGCGGAGGAGGCGGCAGTAGCTCGTCGGACGCCAGCAAGACCTTCAGCTACCAGAGCAGTGAGCCGCAGAACCCGCTGCAGCCCGCCAACGCGAACGAGGTCGGCGGCGGTCGCATCATCCAGAACCTCTTCAAGGGGCTGGTGGACTACGACCCTGGCACCGCCAAGATCCGGATGCAGGTCGCGGACAAGATCGACACCAGCGACTCGCAGACCTTCAACATCACGCTGAAGAACGGCTGGAAGTTCCACGACGGCACCCCGGTGCACGCCAAGAACTTCGTGGACGCCTGGAACTGGGGCGCCAACCCGGCCAACGGCCAGATCAACAGCTCCTGGTTCTCCGACATCGAGGGCTACCAGGACGTCCACCCGACCACTGGGAAGCCCACCACGGACAAGATGTCCGGGCTGACCGTCACCGACGACCTGCACTTCACCGTCAAGCTGAGCCACAAGGTCTCGTACTTCGAGTACAAGCTCGGCTACATCGCCTTCTCGCCGCTGCCGGACGGCTTCTTCAAGGACCCGGCCGGGTACGGGCAGAAGCCGGTGGGCAACGGCCCGTACCAGTTCGTCAGCTGGTCGCACAACACCGAGGTGGTCACCAAGTCCTTCCCGGACTACCAGGGCGTGGACAAGCCGAAGAACGGCGGCATCGTCTTCAAGATGTACACCACCTCCGAGGCCGCCTACGCGGACCTGCAGTCCAGCAACCTGGACGTGATGGACCAGGTGCCGCCGTCCGCGCTCGCGACGTACAAGAACGACCTCGGCGACCGGGCGATCGACGCCCCGCAGGGCGCGATCCAGAACATCGGCTTCACGCTCTACCAGGGCGACTGGTCCTCGCCGGACAAGGCCAAGGTGCGCCAGGGCCTGTCGATGGCGATCGACCGCGACATCATCACCAAGACCGTGCTGCAGGGCTCCCGCAAGCCGGCCACCGCCTGGGTCGCCGAGGGCGTCGAGGGCTACAAGGACGGCGCCTGCGGCGACTTCTGCAAGTTCGACCCGGGCAAGGCCAAGCAGCTGATCCAGGACGGCGGCGGCGTCCCCGGTAACAAGCTGCTGATCACCTACAACGCGGACGGCGGCCACAAGGAGTGGGTCGACGCGGTCTGCAACTCGATCCGGCAGAACACCGGCGTCGACTGCCTGGGCGACCCGAAGCCCGACTTCAAGACCGCCCGCGCGGCGATCACCACGCACCAGCTCAACGGCGCCTTCCGCACCGGCTGGGTGCAGGACTACCCGCTGAACGCCAACTTTCTGTCCGACGTGTACCGCACCGGCGCGGCCTCCAACGACTTCGGCTACAGCAACCCGCAGTTCGACGACGCGGCCACCAAGGCCGACGAGGCCGCCAGCGTCGCCGACACGGTGACCGGCTACCAGCAGGCCGAGGCGGTGCTGCCGAGCGGCATGCCGGCCATCCCGCTCTGGTACTACCGCACCAACTCGGGCTACTCGACCAAGGTGCAGAACGTGAAGTTCGACTCCTTCGGCAACCCGGCCTGGACCCAGGTCGAGGTCAAGGGCTGATCCGCCCCCACGCCGACCCCGCCCTCCCCGCACGGAGGGCGGGGCCCGGTCCGCTCGGCCGACCGGCCCGGTCGGTCACGCCCTGGAAGGAGGCTCGGATGGGCAGTTACGTGCTGCGGCGGGTGCTGCAGATGATCCCGGTGTTCTTCGGTACCACGCTGCTGATCTTCGTGATGGTCTACACGCTGCCGGGCGACCCGGTGACGGCGCTGTTCGGCGAGAAGGCGGCCGACCCGGCGGTGGTGGCCAGCATCAAGCACAAGTACTTCCTGGACCAGCCGCTCTGGAAGCAGTACCTGCACTACATGGGGAACCTGTTCCAGGGCGACTTCGGCACCAGCTTCACCGGCCGGCCGGTCTCGGACATCATGGCCGGCGCCTTCCCGGTCACCATCCGGCTCGCACTGCTGGCCTTCGTGTTCGAGATGATCCTCGGCCTCGCCCTCGGCATGCTCTCCGGACTGCGGCGCGGCAGCCTCCAGGACACCCTGGTGCTCGTACTGACCCTGATGGTGATCTCGATCCCGGTCTTCGTGCTGGCGTACATCGCGCAGACCGTCTTCGCCACCAATCTCGGCTGGGTCACCCCGACCGTGCAGGACAGCTACGACCTCTCCCAACTCGTCCTTCCCGCAGTGGTGCTGGGATCGCTCTCGCTCGCGTACGTGGCCCGGCTGACCCGCACCTCGATCGGCGAGAACCTGCGGGCCGACTACATGCGCACGGCCGTCGCCAAGGGTCTGCCCCGGCGCACCGTCGTCCTGCGGCACCTGCTGCGCAACTCGCTGATCCCGGTGGTCACCTTCCTCGGCACCGACCTCGGCGCGCTGATGGGCGGCGCGATCGTCACCGAGGGCATCTTCAACGTGCAGGGCATCGGCAACGTCCTGTACCGGGCGATCAACACGAAGGAAGGCCCGACCGTGGTCGGCATCGTGACCGTCCTGGTGATCGTCTACCTGGTCGCCAGCCTGCTCGTCGACCTGCTCTACGCGGTCCTGGACCCGAGGATCCGCTATGCCTGACATCCACGACGAGGACTCGTACGAACCGCACCCCAAGCCCGGCGTCTCGCGCCTGGACTACGCCGGCGAGCAGGGCATGGCGGTCGAGCAGGAGACGTTGGTCGAACGCGACGTGGAGAAGCGGGAGGAGGCCCGCAGCCTCTGGGGCGACGCCTGGCGGGACCTGCGCCGGCGGCCGATCTTCCTGCTCTCGGCGGTGCTGATCCTGCTGCTGGTGGTGATGGCGATCTTCCCGTACGCCTTCACCGACGCCGACCCGCGCAAGGCCGACCTGGTGAACGACTACCTGCGCCGGCCGAGCTGGGGCGACGTGTTCGGGGCCGGCTGGTTCGGCTACGACGCCCAGGGCCGCTCCATCTTCGCCCGGGTCGTCTACGGCGCCCGCGCGTCGATCACCGTCGGCATCTTCGTGACCGCCGCGGTCACCGTGCTCGGCGGGATGACCGGCATGGTCGCCGGGTACTTCGGCGGCGGCGTGGACGCGGTGATCTCCCGGATCATCGACATCTTCTTCGGCATCCCGCTGCTGCTCGGCGCCCTGGTGCTGCTGAACGCCTTCAGCACCCGCACGGTGTGGAGCGTGGTCATCGCGCTGGGCGTGCTCGGCTGGACCCAGATCGCCCGGGTCATGCGCGGCGCGGTGCTGACCGTCAAGCAGGCTGACTACGTGATGGCCGGACGGGCGCTCGGCGCCGGGACGGGGCGGCTGATGTTCCGGCACATCCTGCCGAACGCGGTCGCCCCGGTGATCGTCGTCGCCACCATCGCCCTCGGCGGCTACATCGCCACCGAGGCGACGCTGAGCTTCCTTGGCATCGGCCTGCAGGACCCGACCATCTCCTGGGGCATCGACATCTCCTCCGCCCAGAAGGTGATCCGGACGGCGCCGTACGTGCTGTTCTTCCCGGCCGCGGCGCTCTCCGTCACCGTGCTGGCCTTCATCATGCTGGGCGACGCGGTGCGCGACGCCCTCGACCCGAAGCTTCGCTGAGCGAGGGGAGCGCATCGTGAGTACCGCTGTGGACAGCACCAAGCGCGAGGTGGAGGCGCCGTACCAGGGGCCGCTGCTCGACGTACGGGACCTGCACGTCGAGTTCGTCACCCGGGACGGCGTCGCCCGGGCCGTCAACGGGGTCAACTACAGCGTCCGGGCGGGCGAGACCCTGGCGGTGCTGGGCGAGTCCGGCTCCGGCAAGTCGGTGACCGCGCAGGCGATCATGGGCATCCTGGACATGCCGCCGGCCCGGATCCCGCGCGGGGAGATCCGCTTCCGCGGCCGGGACATGCTGAAGATGGGCAAGGACGAGCGGCGGAAGATCCGAGGCCGGAAGATCGCGATGATCTTCCAGGACGCCCTGTCCGCCCTCAACCCAGTGCTCAGCGTCGGCTTCCAGCTCGGCGAGATGTTCCGCGCCCACCAGGGCACCTCCCGGGCGGAGGCCAAGCAGCGGGCCGTGGACCTGATGGACCGGGTGCGCATCCCCGCTGCCAAGGAGCGGGTGAACGACTTCCCGCACCAGTTCTCCGGCGGCATGCGCCAGCGCATCATGATCGCCATGGCGCTGGCCCTGGAGCCGGACCTGATCATCGCCGACGAGCCCACCACCGCGCTGGACGTGACCGTCCAGGCCCAGGTGATGGACCTGCTGGCGGAGCTCCAGGCCGAGTTCAACATGGGGCTCATCCTGATCACCCACGACCTGGGCGTGGTCGCCGACGTCGCGGACAAGATCGCGGTGATGTACGCGGGCCGGATCGTCGAGACCGCGCCGGTGCACGAGCTGTACGCGCGCCCGGCCCACCCGTACACCCGCGGTCTGCTGGACTCCATCCCGCGGCTGGACCAGAAGGGCCAGGAGCTCTACGCCATCAAGGGCCTGCCGCCCAACCTGCTGCGGATCCCCAAGGGCTGCGCGTTCAACCCGCGCTGCCCCCGGGCGCAGGACATCTGCCGGGCCGAGGTGCCGGAGCTGTTCCCGGTCGCCGAGGACGACGGCACGCCGCTGGAGGGGCGCGGCAGCGCCTGCTTCTTCTGGAAGGAGACCCTCCATGACCGCTGACGGGGCCAGCGCGACGGGCGCGGCGGTACCGGAGGAG
This sequence comes from Kitasatospora sp. NPDC053057, assembly GCF_044546945.1. Classification (NCBI taxonomy): domain Bacteria; kingdom Bacillati; phylum Actinomycetota; class Actinomycetes; order Kitasatosporales; family Streptomycetaceae; genus Kitasatospora; species Kitasatospora sp. NPDC053057. The sequence continues at coordinate 127,364 of NZ_JBITZP010000005.1, forward strand.
GTCGCCTTCGACCAGGAGGTGCCGCGCGGTGAGCCGATCCTGGAGGTCCGGGACCTGGTCAAGCACTTCCCGCTGACCCAGGGCATCCTGTTCAAGAAGCAGGTCGGCGCGGTCAAGGCGGTGGACGGGGTCAGCTTCGACCTGATGCAGGGCGAGACGCTCGGCATCGTCGGCGAGTCCGGCTGCGGCAAATCCACGCTGGCCAAGGTGCTGATGAACCTGGAACCGGCCACCGGAGGGTCCGTCCGGTACAAGGGGGAGGAGATCTCCCGGCTGTCCGGGGCCGCGCTGAAGGCCGTCCGGCGCAATATCCAGATGGTGTTCCAGGACCCGTACACCTCGCTGAATCCGCGCATGACGGTCGGCGACATCATCGGGGAGCCGTTCGAGATCCACCCCGAGGTGGCGCCCAGGGGCGACCGCCGCAAGGCTGTCCAGGACCTGCTGGACGTGGTCGGGCTCAACCCGGAGTACATCAACCGGTACCCGCACCAGTTCTCCGGCGGTCAGCGCCAACGCATCGGCATCGCACGGGGGTTGGCGCTCAAGCCGGAGATCATCATCTGCGACGAGCCGGTCTCGGCGCTGGACGTGTCGGTGCAGGCGCAGGTGATCAACCTGCTGGAGCAACTGCAGGGCGAGTTCAACCTGTCGTACATGTTCATCGCCCACGACCTCTCCATCGTCCGGCACATCTCCGACCGGGTGGGGGTGATGTACCTGGGGAAGGTGGTCGAGATCGGCAGCGACACGAAGATCTACGACCACGCGACCCACCCGTACACCCAGGCGCTGCTGTCCGCCGTGCCGGTGCCGGACCCGACGGCGCGCGAGTCCCGGGACCGGATCGTGCTCACCGGGGACGTGCCCTCGCCGGCCAACCCGCCCTCGGGGTGCCGCTTCCGCACCCGGTGCTGGAAGGCGCAGGAGCGGTGCGTGGTGGAGGTGCCGCTGCTGGCCTCGCCGCGCTGGCTGAGCGGGGAGGCGTTCCACGATTCGGCGTGCCACTTCGCGGCCGAGCGGGAGAACGGGCAGGGCGTCAGCAGTCGGTCGTAGCGGCCGGTGCCGCATCCAGGGCGCGTCCTCGCAGCGAGGGCGCGCCCTTCGCCGTGATGGAACCGAGATCTCCCGCAGGCTCCCCAAGTGCACGTCGTTGCTTGATAGTTGCACTGCGCCTATCGATGCTCGCCGCTGCGCTGAGGAGGGCTGTCCGGATGGACACGGTGGAGGTGACCGGCGGCGGTCGGGAGAACCTGGTGCCCGGGACCCCGCTGCTGGAAGTCGACGACCTGCACATCGAGTTCCACACCCAGGACGGCGTCGCCAAGGCCGTCAACGGGGTGAGCTACTCGGTGGCCGCGGGGGAGACGCTGGCGGTGCTGGGCGAGTCCGGCTCCGGCAAGTCGGTGACCGCGCAGGCGGTCATGGGCATCCTGGACATGCCGCCCGGGAAGATCACCGCCGGGCGGATCCTGTTCCGGGGCGAGGACCTGCTGACCATGAGCTCCAAGCTCCGGCGGACGGTCCGGGGCCGGAAGATCGCGATGATCTTCCAGGACGCGCTGTCCGCCCTCAACCCGGTGCTCAGCGTGGGCTACCAGCTCGGCGAGATGTTCCGGGTGCACCAGGGGCTCTCCCGCACCGAGGCCCGGGCGAAGGCCGTCGAGCTGATGGACCGGGTGCGCATCCCGGCGGCCAAGCAGCGCGTCGGCGACTTCCCGCACCAGTTCTCCGGCGGCATGCGCCAGCGCATCATGATCGCCATGGCGCTGGCCCTGGAGCCGGACCTGATCATCGCCGACGAGCCCACCACGGCGCTGGACGTGACCGTCCAGGCCCAGGTGATGGACCTGCTGGCGGAGCTCCAGGCCGAGTTCAACATGGGCCTGATCCTGATCACCCACGACCTGGGCGTGGTCGCCGACGTCGCCGACAAGATCGCGGTGATGTACGCGGGCCGGATCGTCGAGACCGCGCCGGTGCACGAGCTGTACGCGCGCCCGGCCCACCCGTACACCCGCGGTCTGCTGGACTCCATCCCGCGGCTGGACCAGAAGGGCCAGAACCTCCACGCCATCAAGGGCCTGCCGCCCAGCCTGCTGCGCATCCCCCAGGGCTGCGCCTTCAACCCCCGCTGCGACCGGGTGCAGGACGTCTGCCTGACCGACCTCCCGCCGCTGGTGCCGGTGGCGGACGAGGACGGGGCCGAGCTGCCGGGCCGCCGCAGCGCCTGCCACTACTGGCGGGAGACCCTGCACGGCTAGCGCCCGTCGCCGGACCTACTTGGTGAAGCCGACGTTCTCCCAGACGATGTCGGACAGGCCCTGGGCGCCGATGTTGGCGAGGTCGGCGCGCGCGCCGTACAGCTGGGGGCGCTGGTAGAGCGGCAGCACGCCGGCCACCTTCCAGAGTTCGCCGTCGGCCTGGTTGATCGCCTCGGAGGCGGTGTTGGCGTCGGTCGCGGCGCCCGCCCGGTCGAGTGCGGCGTCCACGGCCGCGCTGCCCGCGCCGGCGCGGTTGGTGGTGCTGTTCTGGGCGTAGGTGGCGCGGCTGCCGCTGGCCGGGAAGGGGGTGCCGAGCAGGGCGTAGACGGCGATGTCGAAGTCGTTGCGGTTGACGTACTTGTCGAAGAACTCGTTGGGGGCGGCGGTCACCGGGGTGACCTTGATGCCGACGTCCTTGAGCATCTTGGTCACGGACGCCGTCTCGCCCTGGGCCACGGTGACCCCGGCCGGGACGACCATCCGCAGGTTCAGCTCGTGATCGTCCTTCTTCCGCACGTCGCCGTCGAGCTTCCAGCCGGCCGAGTCCAGCTTGCGGGCGGCCTCGGCCGGGTCGAAGCGGGACAGGCCGAGGGAGTTGTCGCGGTAGCCGTTCTGGTTGGCGACCAGCAGGTGGTTGTTGAGCGGGACGGCGGGCCAGTCCAGGCCGTTGAGGTCGGCGCGGATCAGGGTGTCCCGGTTGATCGCCTGGAACACGGCCTGGCGGACGGTCGCGTCGGCGAGCAGTGGGCTGCGGGCGTTCAGGGTGAGCTGCCGGAAGTCCGGTCCACCGGCCCGGCGGACGGCCGCGCCCTTGGTGTTCTTGATGACCTGGTAGCCGGCCAGGTCCGGTCCGTTGTTGAAGAGGTCGATCTGGCCCTTGGCGAAGGCGGCGCCCATCGCGTCGGGCAGCATCGCGTGGAAGACGATCCGGTCCAGCATCGGCTTGTCGCCCCACCAGGTCGGGTCGGCGACCAGGGTGACGGTCTGCGCGGCCGGGTCCAGCCGCTCGACCTTGAACGGGCCGGCGGTGAGCGGGATCGCGTCCAGGTAGGCGGAGTTGAACAGTTCCGGGGTGGAGACCTTGCTCGCGGGCAGCAGCGGGGCGTTGGCGGCGCCGTTGAACATCGACTGCCACTCGGAGAACGGCCGGTCGAAGGTCATCACGGCCTGGAAGTCGTCCTTGCCCCGCTCGACCGAGGTGACCTGCTCGAAACCGGAGGTGCTGGAGGGCCGGTAGGCCGGGTCCTTGCCGTTCAGGGCGCGCCAGTTGGCCTCGATGTCGCGCCAGGTGATCGGGGTGCCGTCGGACCAGTGGGCCTTCGGGTTGAGCGTCCAGGTGACCACCTGGTGGCCGTCCCTGACCTCGGCGTGGGCCTCCTGGAGGTAGGCCGGGTTGACGGTCTGGGTGCCGGCCGCGTCCGAGCGGAAGAAGGTCGGCAGCAGCGGCTTGCTGACCGCGACGGTCGAGGACTCGGTGCCGTCGGTGTGGATCGGCGACCACTGGTGGGAGAACTGGGCGATCGCCAGGTTCAGGGTGCCGCCCTGGCGCAGCTGGCCGCGGTCGTGGGCGTTGATGTCGACCGAGGTCAGCTTGGGCACCCCGGCGGCGGCGCTCGGCAGCGCGTCCGCGGCGGCGCCGTCCTGCCCGGAGGAGCAGGAGCAGAGCGCGAGGGAGAGCGTCAGGACGGTGAGACCGGCGAGCAGCGCCGTCCGGTGGTGCTGGAGGCGGCGGCGGCCCATCGGCGTGGCTCCCGGGGTGACTGTGACGGATGGTGTGGCGTCACATCTTGCTGACCGAGAGGGGGAGTTGTCGAGGGGCGGGACCGTCGCATCCGTTCGATGCGGGGGTCCCGCCCCTCGTTCGTGCCCGGTTCGTCAGACGACGCGGTCGGGAGGCGCGGTCAGGAGAGCGGTCAGGCGACGGTGAACTTGTAGGTGCGATCCTTGTCACCGGTCTTGTCGAACAGCGAGGTGACGGCGTCCGCGACGTCCTGCGGGGTGATCGCGGCGGTCTGGCCGTTCTTCTTGACCTTCACCTTGTCGAACAGGCCGTTCAGCTGGGAGCTCAGCACGTCGAGGTCCCACTTGGGCGCGATCTTGCCGGAGACGTCCGGGGCCAGCGTGAGCGCCTTGGCGGCGGTCTTCGGGCCGAAGTCCCAGGACTTGGCGCCGGCCACGATGTGGATCTTCCCGCTGGTCACCTGCTTGCCGAGGCTGTCCGCGGCGGCCTGCAGGGCCTGGGTGGAGACCTTGGGCTGGGCGGCCGTGACGGCGAGCGCGATCGGCTGGTCGGGCTTGCCGGCGGCGCGGTCGCGGTAGGCCTGCTCGACGACGTCCAGGGCGGCGTTGGAGTCCACGGCCTGGCCGGCCTTGCCGGGGACGACGACCGGGTCGCCGTTGTCGGCGAACTTGACGTAGCCCTCCTGGAGGCCCTGGCCCGAGCCGGCCGCCAGCGAGTCCAGCGCCGCCTTGAGCTTGGCGCGGTCGACACGGACCTCCGGGGCGACGGCCTTGGTGCCGCCCTGGATCGACTTGATCACGTCGACCGGGTTGTAGTCGTGCGCGGCGAGGCCGTCCACGGTGGCCGTGGTGTCGAAGGTCAGCCCGGCGACCGTCGGGTCGAGGTCGACCGTCTGGTCGCCGATCTTCAGCTTCAGCGGCTGCTGCCCGGCCTTGCCGACCGACGCGTCCAGCGCGTGGATCGCCTGGTCACGGCTGTTGCCGCCGATGTCCGTGCCGAGCACCACGGTGCCCTTGGGGACGTCGGACTGGTTGAGCATCAGGCCGGTGCCGTACGCGGCGGCGCCGAGGAAGAGCACACCGCCGAAGGCGTAGACGCCGAGCTTGACGAGCTTCTTCGCGCCGCCGCGCTTGGCCTTGGCGGGGGCGGCCGGCTCGGCCTTGGCCTTCGCGGGGGCCGGACCGGGCCCGGGGGCGGATCCGGGGACGGGCTGGGCGGCGGGACCACCGGGGATGCCCGGAGTGCCCGGGGCACCCGGCACGCCGGGAGCGGCCTGGGAACCGGATCCCGGGGCCGGCATCGGCAGCGGGGTGACCTCGGTGACCTCGGGGTCGCGGCCGGCCTGCCGGGGGCCGCCGGCGGCGGGCCGCGGGGCGGGCTGGGGCGCGCCCGGGAAGAGCCCGCCGGGGGCCGCCGGAGTGGCGAAGGGGTCCTGGCCGGGGGCGGCCGGGCGCTGGGTGGCGAACGGGTCGGCACCGGTCGGGGCCGAGGCGAACAGGCCCGGCTGCGGACGGTCGTCGGCGCCGCGCTGGGCGCCGTTCCGGGGCAGGCCGGGTATGGCGGCCGGCGGCGGGGTGTTCTCGCGGATCGGCGCGAAGCCGTCCACCGAGGTGTCCTCCGGGCTCGGCCCGGTCAGCCGGTCGGCCTGCGGCAGGCCGCCCTGCTGCGGGCCGTTCGGGCGGGCACCGTTCGCCCGGGGCGCGCCCTGCTGCGGCGCCTGCCGCTGCGGACGGTTGCCGCGCGGGCCGCGGGCACCGGCGTCGGGGCCGGCCGAGGCGAACGGGTCGGCGGCCGGTGCGAACGGGTCGGAGACCGGTGCGAACGGGTCGAAGACCTCGTACACCCCGGGCTCCTCGCCCGGGGTCCCGGCGCCGTACGGCGAGGCGGGGGCGCCCGGGTTGGGCGCCTTGCCCTGAGCGGGCACCGGACGGCCGTTCGGACGGGCCGCGCCGGCGGCGGGGGCCGGGCGGGCGCCGTTCGGGGCTGTCTGCGGACGGGCCTCGGCGGCGCTGCCGGGCGCGGCCGGGTCCTCCGGTGCGCTCGGGGCGCCGGCCGGCACCGCGGCCGGGGCGGGCTCCGCGGCCGGGGCCTTCTTCTGCCGCGGCCGGAACCAGGCGCCGGTGGACTCGGACTCCGAGGTGGCCGGCGGGATCTGCCACTCCGGGGGCAGGTCCGGCGGGGTGGCCGAGCGGCCGCTCTCCATCACGCCGAGGACGGGCGAGGCGGGCGCGGAGCGGTGCCGGGGGCCGCCGGGCTCGGCGGCGGGCGGCTGCTCGGCCGGGCCCTCGTCGTTCCTGGCGGTCTCGTTCTTGACGGTGCTGCGGACGACGACCGGCGGGATCGGGCGCGAGCCGGGGATGTTGATCCGGACCCGGGTGGTCAGGGTGGTCTCGGTCTTCGGACCGTCGTCCTCGCCGCCCGACCCGGCGTCGGTGCCGGCCGCGGCCCGGTCGCCACCGGGGAGGCCCGGGGTGCCGTAGGGCGGCGTGCCCGACGGGTAGGCGTCCGGACCCGTGCGCCGGGGCGTCGGGTTGGCGTTGTCAGATTCGCGGCTGCTCAATGCTGCTCTGCTCCGGGTTCGCGGGCGGGCCGTGCGGCGCGACCGCGGTTCGTGGTCGCCGGGCCTGGGGCAAACGGCGGTCGGGTGCGACGTACTGCGGGACCACCATACTGGGAAGAACTGAGCGGTGAACGGCTTCGGACAGATCCTGATACGTCCGGTTCCTCCGGTATGAGAGTACGGCGGAGTGGTCCTGACTGCGCGTTGTGTGCGCTACCGTACGCGGCTGCCCACCGGGGTCAGCGAGGGGGGTTGGGTACCCCGGGGAACCAGCTGGTGCGGGTGGGCAGGGTGGCGCAGATCACGCCCAGGATCGAGCCGACGAACAGCCAGGCCAGCGAGGTGGCGTTGGACCACAGTACGTTGTCGCCCTCGGGCCGGGGCACCATCATCAGCAGCATCGCCAGGAACCAGCCGGCCGCGGGCATCGCGGCGCCCAGCCGTGTGCCGGTGACCCGCAGGCCCGCGTAGAAGGTCGCGGCGGTGGCGGCGAGCGCCAGCAGAACTCCCACGGGCGGCCACAGGGCCTGCACAAAGGATCCGCAGACGGACACCACGATGCCCAGCAGGAAGAACAGGACATACGCCGCGATCCGGGCGACGCGCGGGGGTTGGGGCTCGGCCAGCCGCTGCTCGCGGGTGCCGAGGGCGGCCACCGCGATCGAACGGCGCTTCGGCTTGGCGGCGGGCGCGGTCATCGGGCGTTCCCCTCGCTGGGAGTCGGGTCGGTGGTGCCGAGGCCCGCGAACAGGTCCCGTTCCGGCTGCTCCGGTCCGGCCTGGCCGTGCACCAGTTGGTAGTACTCGGTGGCGAACAGCGGCTGGCCGAGGTGGTTGGAGAGCGCGAAGGAGGAGCCGTCCACGGTGATCTGGGTGGCGTGCGCGGCCATCGCGGCGGCCTTGCGCCCGGCGTGCGCGGTGCCGTCCAGCACGGTGGTGACCACCTCGTCGGCCACCACCCCGGGCACGTCGGCGGGTTGGGCGGTGCCCGGGAAGGCCGCCTCGGCGGCGGTCGCGGCGAGCCCGGCATCGAGCACCGAGCGCGGCATCCGGTTCCAGTACACCTTGGCGATCCGCCAGGGGGCGCCCAGCTCCGGGCGGTGCGCCGGATCGGCGGCCAGCTCGTACGCGCGCATCGCGACCCGGTGCGCCTGGATGTGGTCCGGGTGCCCGTAGCCGCCGTTGTCGTCGTACGTGACCAGCACCTGCGGCCGCACCTCGCGGACCACCGCGACCAGGTGGTCCGCCGCCTCGTCCACGTCGGCCCGCCAGAAGCAGCCGGGGACGTCGTTGTCGGGCACGCCCATCATCCCGGAGTCGCGGTAGCGCCCCGGCCCGCCGAGGAAGCGGAAGTCGGTGACCCCGAGGGCGCGCATGGCCTCGGTCAGCTCGCCGATCCGGTGCGCGCCGAGGGTGTCGTCCCGATCGGCCGTCAGGTGGGCCAGCTCCGGCGGGATCACCTCGCCGCCCTCGCCGAGGGTGCAGGTCACCAGCGTCACCCGGGCGCCCTCCGCGGCGTACCGGGCCATGGTGGCGCCGTTGCCGATCGACTCGTCGTCGGGATGGGCGTGCACCAGGAGGAGGCGGCGGCCGGTAGTCGGGGTCATGGGAAGAAGCCTAACCACCGGCCCGCAGGGGTCAGAGCTTCAGGCCGTTGATCATCCCGGCGAGGTTGGTGGTGACCTGGCTGATCGACGGGGCGATCGAGCTGGAGGCCAGGTAGAAGCCGAGCAGCGCGCAGACGATGGCGTGCGCCGGCTTCAGGTCGGAGCGGCGGACCAGCACCACCACGATCGTCAGCGTCAGCACGACTGCGGAGATGTTCATGGCCATGTCGGCTCATACCCCTTCTCGGGCGCCGACCCCTGGGGAGGGCGGCGATGGGACCGTACGGGAATCGGGGCCGGGTGACCGGGGGCCCGGGACGGGGCCCGACGATCACTCGCCCGACCAGTCATACCCGATGAGTAAGGGGAGTGTTACATTCAGTGAGTCCGCGCGCGCCGGGGCACCGGGGCGCCAGAGGGGCGCATGGGCCGGTCGGAGGGGGTTTAGGTCCCTTTAGGGCGTACCTGGGGGCGATGCTCCGAACGAGTGATCGTCAGTCACCAGGCAGTCGGAGTCAGCCGTCATAGGGTCTGGTGCCATGACCCTCCACACCCCTGCGGACACCTTCCCCCGGCAGTACGCGCGGACCCTGCGCTACACCGTCGGCGCCCCCCGCTCCTTCTCCGTCGCACCGGACGGCTCGCGGGTCGTCTTCCTCCGCTCACGCTCCGGCAGCGACCGGGCCAACCTGCTCTGGACCCTCGACACCGCGACCGGCGAGGAGCGGATCGCCGCCGACCCGGCCGTCCTGCTCGGCGGCGGCGAGGAGGACCTCTCGCCCGCCGAGAAGGCCCGCCGCGAGCGCAGCCGGGAGGGCTCGGCCGGCATCGTCGGCTACGCCCTGGACGCGGAGGGCGGGCTGGCCGCCTTCGCGCTGTCCGGCCGGCTGTTCACCGCCGACCTGATCGCCGGCGTCACCCACGAACTGCCCGCCCAGGGCCCGCTGCTGGACCCGCGGCTCTCCCCGGACGGCGCCCACGTCGCCTACGCCAACACCACCGGCGAACTGCGGCTCACCCGCACCGACGGCACCGGCGACCGGGCGCTCGCCGAGCCGGACGCCCCCAACGTCACCTGGGGGCAGGCCGAGTTCATCGCCCAGGAGGAGATCGACCGCGACCGCGGCTTCTGGTGGTCCCCGGACGGCGAGCGGCTGCTGGTCGAGCGCGCCGACGACAGCCCGGTGCGCCGCTGGTGGATCGCCGACCCGGCCAACCCGGACCGCGAGCCCGCCGAGGTTGCCTACCCGGCGGCCGGCACCGCCAACGCCGAGGTCGGCCTCTGGGTGCTCGACCTGCACGGCGGGCGCACCGAGGTGTCCTGGGACCACGAGGCCTTCCCGTACCTGGCCCGGGTGCACTGGTCCAAGGGCGGCGTGCCGCTGCTGCTGGTCCAGTCCCGCGACCAGCGCGCCCAGCAGGTGCTCGGCCTGGACGTGACCAACGGCGGCACCGAGGTGCTGTTCGAGGAGCGCGACGAGGCCTGGCTGGAGGCCTTCCCGGGCGTGCCGGCCTGGACCCCGGACGGCAAGCTGGTGCGGATCTCCGACGAGGGAGGAGTGCGGGCGCTGGTGGTCGGCGACCAGGCCGTCACCGGAGCCGACCTGCACGTCCGCTCGGTCGTCGCGGTCACCGAGCGGGAGGTGTTCTTCAGCGCCTCCGGCGGCGCCGGGGAGACCGACCCCGAGCCCGGCTGGATCGCCGTCGGCCGGATCAGCCACGACGGCAAGCAGCTGGCCTGGGAGTGCGCCAACGGCCGCCCGTTCACCTCCGTCACCAGCGTGGTGCACGCCGGCGGCATCACCGTCCGGGCCACCGCCGAGCCCGACCTGCCCGGCACCCTGGTGCAGGTCGCCCGCGACCTGCCGGAGGGCGTGGTGGTCGACGACGTCGCCACCATCGCGTCGTACGCCGAGACCCCGGTCATCACCGCCCGGCCGGTCTTTCGCTTCGCCGGCGAGCGCCGCATCCCCGCCGCCGTCTTCCTGCCCACCGGCTACGACCGCGAGCGCGACGGCCTGCTGCCCGTCCTGATGGACCCGTACGGTGGCCCGCACGGCCAGCGCGTCGTCCAGGCGCACAACCCGCACCTCAACTCGCAGTGGTTCGCCGACCAGGGCTTCGCGGTGGTCGTCGCCGACGGTCGCGGCACCCCCGGGCGCGGGCCGGCCTGGGAGAAGTCCATCGCCTTCGACTTCGCCGGGGCCACCCTGGACGACCAGGTGGAGGCGCTGCGGGCGCTCGCCGGGGAGTTCCCGCTGGACCTCGACCGGGTCGCCATCCGCGGCTGGTCGTACGGCGGCTACCTCTCCGCGCTCGCCGTGCTGCGCCGCCCCGACGTGTTCCACGCGGCGGTGGCCGGGGCGCCGGTGACCGACTGGGAGCTGTACGACACCCACTACACCGAGCGCTACCTGGGCCACCCGGCCGAGCGGCCCGAGGTGTACGAGACCAACTCGCTGACCGGGTACGCGGCCGGGCTGGAGCGCCCGCTGATGATCATCCACGGCCTCGCGGACGACAACGTGGTGGCCGCCCACACCCTGCGGCTCTCCTCGGCCCTGCTGGCCGCCGGGCGCCCGCACACCGTGCTCCCGCTGTCCGGCGTCACCCACATGACCCCGCAGGAGGAGGTCGCGGAGAACCTGCTGCTGCTCCAGGTCGACTTCGTGAAGCGCTCGCTGGGGGTGTAGATCCCTCCTGACCAGCCTCTTTCGCGGCCGGTACCCCTGATGGGGTACCGGCCGCCGGCATGACATCCGTCATACCGAAGGCACGACGGCCGGCACTGCCGCCGGCCCCCGCCCCCGCGGGACTCTGAGGTGGTGCGGACAGGACCGCACGCGACACCAACAGGCGAGAGGAGCCGGGCGATGGTTACCGAGGTGGCCGCCTTCCGCAGCGTTGGCAAGAGCTACGGGCGGGTGCGCGCCGTGGACGGGCTGGACCTGGTGCTGCGGCCGGGCGAGACCGTCGCCCTGCTCGGCCCGAACGGCGCCGGGAAGTCCACCAGCCTGGACCTGCTGCTCGGCCTGCGCGAGCCCGACCAGGGCAGCGTCACGCTGTTCGGCGGCACCCCACGGGCGGCGATCGCGGACGGGAGGGTCGGCGCGATGCTGCAGAGCGGCGGGCTGATGACCGACGTCAAGGTCCGCGAGCTGGTCGAACTCGCCTGCAAGGTGCACCCGCGCGGTCGGTCGGTCACGGGGGTGCTGACCGACGCCGGGATCACCGAGATCGCCGAACGCCGGGTGGACAAGCTGTCCGGCGGCCAGGAGCAGCGGGTGCGCTTCGCCCTGGCGATCGCCGGTGACAGCGACCTGATCGTGCTGGACGAGCCCACCACCGGCATGGACGTCAGCGTCCGGCAGGCGTTCTGGGCGAGCATGCGCGCGCAGGCCGACGCCGGTCGCACGGTCCTGTTCGCCACCCACTACCTGGAGGAGGCCGACTCGATCGCCGACCGCGTCCTGGTGCTGCACCGGGGCCGGCTGATCGCCGACGGCAGCTCCGCGGAGATCAAGGCGCGGGCCGGGGCCCGCCGGATCGCCTTCGAACTCCACGACGTCGACTTCGCCGTGGACGCCGCCCGCTTCGACGAGGCCGTGCTGCGCGCCCTGCCGGGCGTGCAGTCGCTGGACGTCACCGCCCGCGTCCCGGGGGTGCGGACGGTGCGGATCCGGACCACGGACGCCGACGCGGGCGTGGCCGGGATCTACCGGGCGGGCCTGTACCCGCGCGGCCTGGAGGTCACCGGGGTCGGCCTGGAGCAGGCCTTCCTGACCATCACGGGCGAGCTGGACAACCAGGACCTGGCAGAGGAGAGCGCGCGATGACCACCCTGATCAAGCTGGAGATCCTGCGGACCCTGCGCAACCGGCGCTACCTGTTCTTCACCGTCGTCTACCCGGCGCTGATGTACGTCTTCTTCATCAACGCCTACGGCTCCGGCAACCAGGCCGGCGGCCTGCCCGTGAAGACCTACTTCATGGTCTCGATGGCCACCTTCGGCGCGGTCGGCGCGGTGCTCTCCGGCAGCGCCCAGCGGATCTCGCTGGAACGCAAGAGCGGCTGGACGCGCCAGCTGCGGCTGACCGCGCTGCCGGGCCGGGCGTACACCGTCGGCAAGATCGCGGCGACCGCGGTGACCACGCTGCCGGCGATCCTGGTGGTCTTCGTGGTCGGTGCCACCCAGGGCGTCTCGCTGAGCGTCGCGCAGTGGATCGGGCTGGCGGCCGCGCTCTGGCTGGGCAGCTTCGTCTTCGCCGCGCTCGGGGTGGCGCTGGGCTACGCGGCGGCGCCGGACGCGGTGCAGCCGATCGTGATGATCACCTACATGGCGATGGCGCTGCTCGGCGGCACCTGGTTCCCGGTGAGCGGCTCGCTGGAGAAGTTCGCCCGGTTCAACCCGGTGTTCCTGTACAACAAGCTGGCCACCTTCACCCAGCCCGGGCACTCGCTGGACCTGGTCGCGGTCGCCGGGCTGGCCGCCTTCTTCGCGGTCTTCGTGGTCGCGGCGGCCGCGCTGTACCGGCGTGACACCCGCCAGGCATGATGATCCACATGAGTGACGCGCGCCAGACCCACCGTACCGACGAGCAGCCGGAGGCGGGTGTGGCGCGCGTGTCGTTCATGAACGTGCCGGGCGCCCCGGTGGAGACCAGGCGGCAGATGCTGGTCAAGGTCGCCTGGATGCTGCTGTGGATGCTCTACCTGGCCTACCCGGCGGGCAACCTGCTGAACGGGCACCACAGCCTGGTCGGCCAGGCGTTCGGCTGGTGCTGCCTGGTGGGGTTCGTCGCCGTGTACGTCCTGCTGGTGATCTTCCGCTCGCAGGCGGGGATGAAGCCGCGGGCCTGCCAGGTGATCGTCGTGACGATGATCGTGCTCGCGGTCGCCGCCTCCTGCGTCCTCGGCGAAGCCTTCCTGACGCTGTTCATCTACGCCTCGGTGTGCCTCGCGATCATCACGCCGCCGAACTACGCGCTGCGCGCGCTGGTCGGCATGGCTGCGCTCACCGCCGCGATCGGTCTGATGATCCACGCCGGGAGCGACAACATCACCACCTTCGCCCTCAGCGCCCTCCTCTCCGGCGTCGCGATGACCGGCCTCCAGCGGCTGGTCGCCACCATGAAGGAACTGCGCGAGGCCCGGGCCGCCGTGGCCCACCTGGCCGCCTCCGAGGAGCGGCTGCGACTTGCCCGCGACCTGCACGACCTGCTCGGGCACTCGCTCTCGCTGATCACCCTGAAGAGCGAGCTGGCCGGGCGGTTCATGGACGCAGGCAAGGACGAGGCGGCGCGGGCGCAGGTCGCCGACATCGAGCAGGTCGCCCGGCAGTCGCTGACCGACGTGCGGGAGGCCGTGACCGGCTTCCGTCGTCCCACCCTGCCGGTCGAGCTCGCCGCCGCCCGGACCGCCCTGTCCGCCGCGCAGGTCCGGCTGGAGGCCGCGCCGGAGCTGGTGGACGCCTGGCCGTCGCTGGCCAACGAGGAGGCCGGCGCGCTGGCCTGGGCGCTGCGCGAGGCCGTCACCAACATCGTCCGGCACGGCGAGGGAGCCACCGTCTGCACGGTGACGGCGGACGAGAGCTGGGAGGCCAGCGGCGAGCGCTACGCCGTCCTGGAGATCACCGACAACGGGCGCGGACCGGGCAAGTCCCAGCCGGGCAACGGGCTCTCCGGGCTCGATGAGCGCCTCGCGCTGGTCGGCGGACGGCTGGAGACCGGCCCCGGCGAGCGCGGCAAGGGCTTCCGCCTGCGGGCCTCGGTGCCGCTGCGGACGGTGTCGGCACCGTCCGAGCCGTCCAAGGCCTCCTAGGTCTCCACCCGAATTGCTCGCGAGGGCCGGTCGGCATCCCCTGTCGGAGGGTCAGGCACGCTCCCCTCTAAGGTCGTGACCATGGGTAACACAGAGAACAGCCCCTCGATCCGCGTGCTGCTCGCCGAGGACCAGGGGATGGTCCGGGAGGCGCTGGCGGCGCTGCTCGGGCTGGAGGGGGACATCGACGTCGTCGCGCAGGTGGGTCGCGGGGACGAGGTGGTGGCGGCGGTGCTGGCGAACGAGGTGCAGGTCGCCGTGCTGGACATCGAGATGCCGGGCATGACGGGCATCGAGGCGGCCGCCGAGCTGCGCCGGCAGGCGCCCGGGACGCGGGTGGTCATCGCGACGACCTTCGGGCGTCCCGGCTACCTGCGCCGGGCGATGGAGTCCGGGGCGGACGCCTTCCTGGTGAAGGACGCGCCCGCCTCCGAGCTGGCCGAGGCGATCCGCCGGGTGCTGCGCGGGGAGCGGGTGATCGATCCGGCGCTGGCGGCGGCCGCGCTGGCCGAGGGCGCCAATCCGCTGACCGCGCGCGAGCGGGACGTGCTGGGCGCGGCCGCGGACGGCGCGGTGAACGCGGACATCGCCAAGCGGCTGCACCTGTCGGAGGGGACGGTCCGCAACTACCTCTCGATGGCGATCCAGAAGACCGAGGCGCGCAACCGCACCGAGGCGGTCCGGATCGCCCGCGAGAAGGGCTGGCTGTAGCCCCGCGGACGATCAGTTGAGCCGGTGGCGGGCCGCCCGGGCCTCCTGGCGGACCTTCGCGGCGGTGTCCGGGTCGAAGGCGTCCAGGATCTGGGCGTAGGAGTCCATCTCCGCCGAGCCGCCGAGGAAGTCGCCCATCCGCACCAGGAGTTCGGCCCGTTCCAGCCGGAGCTGGGCCGGGTGGCGGGGGAGCAGCAGGGCGAGTTCGGTGGCCCACAGCTGAGTGCGGGCGTGCTCGGGCCGGTCGGAGGCCCAGACCCGGATGTTGCCGAGCACCCGCAGCACGATGTCCAGCGGCTGGGCCGGGGTGAGCAGGGCGGGGGTGAAGTCGTGCCCGGCGGCGGCGACCAGGTGTTCGACGTCGGCCGGGTCGAGCAGCCGTCCGCCGTGGAAGGGATCGGCGAGGACGTACTCCTCGCCGCCGGCCGGGCCGCCGACCGCGACGATGAAGTGACCAGGCAGCGCGATGCCGTGGACGGTGAGCCCGGCGCGCCGCCCGACCTCCATCCACACCAGCGAGAGCATGATCGGCAGTCCGCGCCGCCGGCGCAGCACGTCGGGCAGCAGCGAGGACTCCAGCCGCCGGTAGTCGGACTGGCGTCCGTGGAACCGCTCCCGCCCGCCCAGCACGGCGGCGAGCAGGGCGGCGGTCTCCTCCGGCCCGGACGGCGAGCGTTCGGCGACGGCGAGCCGGACGGCCGCCGCGTGCCGGTCGAAGGCGGCCGCGCAGGCGGCCAGCAGGGTGTCCGCCCCGGGCGGTTCGCCCGGATCACCCGGGTCGAGTACGGGCTCGTGCTCGGCGGCGGCGAGTAGGCAGAGCAGCACCGGGTCGGGCTGCTCGGCGCGGGCGGCGGTCCGGAAGCGGTCTCTGCTCTGCTCGGTCACGGTGACGGCGGCGGCCTTCGTACGACGGACGGACAAGCGGACATACCAGGGCGGAACGGTCGGGCGGCTACTCCTGGGGAAGGAGCGCGTAGTGGTAAGTGTGACTGGTCGTGAAGCCGAGTCCGTCATAGAGCGCGATCGCACCGTCGTTCTCCGCCTCGACCTGCAGGTAGACGCCGCTCGCCCCCTCCTCCGCCGCGCGGGCGGCGAGCACCGCCATGACCGTCGTCGCCAGTCCGGCCCGCCGGGCGTACGGCTGCACCTCGATCGCGCCGAAGCAGGCCCACGGCCCGTCGATGACGCAGCGCCCGATCGCCAGCGGGGGCTGCCCGGGGGCGCCGGGCACGGTGGCGAACCAGACCGAGGGGCCGCCGTGCAGCACCTGCCGGGCCGCCGCCTCCACCGCCGGGTCCGCGCTCACCCGGCGGTACAGCGACATCCAGTCGGCGTCCGCCGTGCGGGAGAGCCGTACCCGCTCGTGCCCGGAGCCCAGCCGGGCGACCGCGGCCAGCGGCGCGGTGCGCACCAGGGTGGGCGCGTACCCGGCGCCCAGCCGGTCGAGTTCGACGCGCAGGTCCTCGGGCGATCCGGGGGTGATCACCTCGACGTACGCGGGCAGTCCGCGCGCCGCGTACCAGGCCCGCAGGGCGGCCAGCGCCCGCGGCAGCGGCAGTCCCGGGTCGCCGAGCGCCTGGGCGGAGTTGGCCCGCCGGGTGAAGCCGGACGCGGCGCGCAGCGTCCACTCGCCGAGCGCCTCCTGTTCGACGGCCGGCCAGCCGCGCCCGGCGATCCGCTGCAGCTCGACCGGAGTGGCGGCGGGCAGCGGCGCCCGCCGGGCCGGGAACGGCGGCACGACCTTGCCCGCGACCAGCAGCTTCTCCGGGAAGGCGACCGGCCCGCCCGAGCGCGGCTCGACCACCAGCCCTTGATCGTTCCATGATGTGAGAACGCCGATCACATCGCGGAACACGGGGCGGTCGTCCACGAACTCCGAGAGGCGTCGCACGGACACGCGAAGTCCCACGTCAGAGCGATCTATCCGGACTTCTGGACGGCTCTCCAGCGGGTCTCGGGTCATGATCCGGCCACCTCCTGTGCATTTGCGGTCTCCGACCCGCGATACTAGAGGCGGGCATCGACGACGCCGCGCTCACCGCGCACGCGAGCAGAACAGAACGGGCCGCCAGGCCCTTCCGAGGAGGAACGACAGCGTGACCTACGTCATCGCGCAGCCTTGTGTCGACGTGAAGGACAAGGCGTGCATCGAAGAGTGCCCGGTTGACTGCATCTACGAGGGCCAGCGTTCCCTCTACATCCACCCGGATGAGTGTGTCGACTGTGGCGCTTGCGAGCCGGTCTGCCCGGTCGAGGCGATCTTCTACGAGGACGACACTCCGGAGGAGTGGAAGGACTACTACAAGGCGAACGTCGAGTTCTTCGACGACCTGGGTTCGCCCGGTGGTGCCTCGAAGCTCGGCCTGATCGAGCGGGACCACCCGTTCATCGCGGCCCTGCCGCCGCAGAACGCCGACCACTGACGATCGGTGGCTACTGAGCTGTGAGCACGAACAGCACGCGCGCGCCGTTCCCGGGCCACCCGGGGGCGGCGCGCCGCGTTTCCGACCGGCTGCCAGTCTTCCCCTGGGACAAGCTGGAGCCCTACAAGGCCACCGCCCTCGCCCACCCCGGTGGCCTCTGCGACTTCTCCGTCGGCACCCCCGTCGACCCGGTCCCCGAGGTGATCCAGAAGGCGCTGGCCGCCCACACGGACACCCCCGGCTACCCGACCGTCTGGGGCCCGCTGGAGCTGCGCGAGGCGATCGCCGGCTGGCTGCACCGCCGCTGCGGCGCCGAGATCGGCCCGCGGGCCGTCCTGCCGACCGTCGGCTCCAAGGAGCTGGTGGCCTCGCTGCCGACCCAGCTCGGCCTCGGCCCGGGCGACCAGGTCGCCTACCCGCGGCTGGCCTACCCGACCTACGAGGTGGGCGCACGGCTGTGCGGCGCCGAGCCGGTCGAGTACGACTCGGTGGACGAGCTGGACGGCTCCCGGGTGCGCCTGCTCTGGGTGAACTCGCCGTCCAACCCGACCGGCCGGGTGCTCGGCAAGGACGAGCTGCGCCGCGCCGTCGAGTGGGCCCGGGAGCACCGGGTGCTGCTGGTCAGCGACGAGTGCTACTTCGAGCTGGGCTGGGAGGCCGAGCCGGTCTCCGTCCTGCACCCGGACGTCTGCGGTGCCCCCGACGACGGAACGCGGCACGAGGGCCTGCTGGCCGTCCACTCGCTCTCCAAGCGCTCCAACCTGGCCGGCTACCGCGCCTCCTTCGTGGCGGGCGACCCGGTGGTGGTCGGGGAGCTGCTGGGGCTGCGCAAGCACGGCGGCATGATCGTGCCGGCGCCCGTCCAGGCGGCGACGATCGCGGCGCTGACGGACGACGCCCACGTGGCCGAGCAGCGGGAGCGGTACGCGGCCCGGCGCTCGGCGCTGCGGGCGGCGCTGGAGGCGTACGGCTTCCGGGTCGAGCACTCCGAGGCGAGCCTGTACCTGTGGGCGACCCAGGACCGCCCGTGCTGGGAGACCGTGGCCGAACTGGCCGCGCTGGGCATCCTGGTGGCGCCCGGTGACTTCTACGGGCCGTCCGGCGACCGCTTCGTCCGGGTCGCGTTCACCGCGACCGACGAGCGGGTCGCCGCGGCCGTGGAGCGGTTGACCGCGGCGCGCTGACGACACGTCGAAGGGGCCGGCGCTTCGAGCGCCGGCCCCTTCGACGTTCCCGGAGGGTTACAGCGGCAGGCCGCTGACGCTGCCGCCGCCCACGCCGTTCAGCAGGCCGCCGACCGGGCCGAGCGCGCCGGTCAGGCCGGACAGGCCGGAGAGCGGGCTGTTCGGGCCGAGGTCGGCGCCGCCGAGCCGGTTGGCCGAGCCGTGCTCCGCGAGGCCCAGGACGTCGGTGGCGGGCACTCCGCCGGGCAGCGCGTGCTCCACCGGGCCGAGCGGCAGGGCGCGCTCCACCGCGCTGGTCGGCAGCGCGTCGGTGACGGCGTTGGTGCCGGGGACGGCGCTGGAGAGCCGGTCGGCGCCGGGCAGGGCCTGGGTGAGCGCGCCGGTCTGGGGGAGCGCGCCGACCGGGCCGGTGCCGGCGGTGGCGCTGCGGGTGCCCATGCCCTTGCCGGTGACGGCCTCGCCGAGCTTGCCGGCCAGGGTCGAGGCGACCTTCGGGGTGACGCCGGAGAGCTGGCCGGTGGTGGCGGCGGTCTGGTCGACCGGCGCGGTCAGCGAGCTGGCCTTCTCGTTCGCCTCGGGGAGCTGGTGGGCGACGATGTTGCCCGCGGCGTCGGCGGAGGCCGGCACGCCCGCGGCGACGGTGGCCGCACCGGTGGTGCCGGCCGCCTGGCCGAGCTGGTGGGTGGTGTGCTGCAGGGTGGAACCGGTGTCGGTGTTGGTCAGCTGGCCCAGCGGCGCCGCGAGGTCGCTCTTGGGAAGCAGGGCGTCCCCGCCCAGGGCGGACGCGGAGCCGGCCGCGACCAGCGGGGTCGCTCCGGCGGCCACGACGAGCGCGGCCTGGGCGATCCGGCGCGTGAGGGGGTGAGACATGAGGCTCCTCGAAGGGGTCTGGGTCCGTCCCGTCCGCCGGGTGGACGATCCGAGCGTGGACGGGACCTGGCGGACGACGTTGTTACCGCTTGAGAAGCCAGAAGGTTTCGGCCTGGGCCGGAAAGTGCCTGACCGATCATCGGATCGTACGACCGCAGCAAGGACGCTCGCCGGACCCTCCGGAGCACCGTCGGACCGGCCCCGGCCAAGGGAAGTGACGGTTCGGCACCGGGGTTCGCCGGAACGGGCGGTCGGTCCACCGGAGTTGACCGGAATCACCCGTCCGGCGGCAACCCGAACGACTGTGCGTCAGCCCTTTGCGGACGGCGCCAGGGTGACCTGGACGAGCTTGGTCGACGTCCCCGAGGTCTGGGTCTGCCAGCCGTCCTCGGACTCCGTCTTGCGCCAGATCTTCCCGTCGTAGGCGACCGTCGCGATGCCCAGCTGCTGCGCCTGGGCGACCGCCCAGTGGGCGACCTCCCAGCCGCTGGTCCGCTCGGCGCTCGCCCCGGCGTCGGCCCCGGCGTCCGCCGAGGAGGTCAGCGCGGCGGTGGCCGGGTCCGGGGTCAGCGATACGGCGTTCTCGGCACCCTTGATCGTCGAGGTGTAGCCGGTGGCCGGGGTAACGCTCCGGCCGAACTCCCGGCGCACCCGGTCCGACAGCACCTGGGTGCGGTCCGGCAGCGCGACCGGGGTCGCCGAGGCGCCCGCGGTCGGCGACGGCGAGTCGGCCGGGTCCGGCTTGGCGTAGTCGTGCACCACGCAGCTGAACGAGGCGGGCTCACGGCCGGCCAGCGCCGAGGTGAGCAGCGCCGCCTTGGTCTCGTGCTTGGCGTACGCCTGCGGGTAGCCGCTCTTCTGCACCGCCTGGGCCGCGTCGGTCAGCGGCATCCGGGTGTACCCCGGGACCTTGACCAGACCGTCCAGGAACTTGTTGGTCGCGTACACCGGGTCCGCGATCTGCTCCGGGGTGCCCCAGCCCATCGAGGGCCGCTGCTGGAACAGGCCGATCGAGTCCCGGTCGCCGCCCGCGAGGTTGCGCAGCTTGGACTCCTGCATCGCGGTCGCCAGCGAGATCGCCGTCGCTCGGTCCGGCAGCCCGCGCGAGCGCGCCACCGCGGCGATCGTCGCGGCGTTGGCGGCCTGCGGCAGCTCCAGCGTGCCGCTGCCGGCCGCGGTCTTCACCGTGCACTCCTCCGTGGCGCCCTGCCGGAACCCGAACCACCAGATCCCGACCACGGCCAGGCCCGCGACCATCGCCAGGCCGAGCAGTCCGACCAGCACGAGCAGCAGCGCGCGCACCGGACCGCGGCGGCGGGGCGCCACATCGTCGCCCTGCTCCTCGCCCAGCTCCTCGCTGTGCCTTCTCCTGGCCACCCTCGCCCCTCTCGCGCCCGCCTTCTTGATCCGACACCGTACCCACTCGGACGGGTGTACGGCGCACTCCGGTTGCCGATCCGGAGGCGTTCCGGGTCACAACACGACCACACAGGGCACACGGCCACGCGGCTAGGCTGGCGCCATGAGCAGCCCGAACCCGACGCCTCTGGACCTGACCCTCGACGGTGGCGCGCTGACCGCCCGCCTCGTCGACTTCCCCTCGGTGAGCGGCGACGAGCAGGCGCTCGCCGACGCCGTCGAGGCCGCCCTGCGCGGCTACCCGCACCTGACCGTGGACCGCTACGGCAACAACGTGGTGGCCCGGACGAACCTGGGCCGCGCCGAGCGCGTCGTGCTGGCCGGCCACCTGGACACCGTACCGATCGCCGACAACCTGCCCTCGTACGTCGAGGGCGACCTGCTCTACGGCTGCGGGACCTCGGACATGAAGTCCGGCGTGGCCGTCGCGCTGCGCCTCGCCGCCACCCTGACCGAGCCCAACCGCGACCTCACCTACGTGTTCTACGACTGCGAGGAGGTGGAGGCCCACCGCAACGGGCTCGGCCACCTCGCCAAGGACCGCCCGGAGTGGCTGGCCGCCGACTTCGCGGTGCTGATGGAGCCCAGCGAAGCCATGGTCGAGGGCGGCTGCCAGGGCACCCTGCGGGCGCAGGTCCGGCTCACCGGCGTGCGCGCCCACGCGGCCCGCAGCTGGCTCGGCGACAACGCCATCCACCACGCCGCCGAGGTGCTCACCCGGCTCGCGGACTACCAGCCGCGCCGGGTGGAGATCGACGGCCTGGAGTACCGCGAGGGCCTCAACGCGGTGCGGATCGACGGCGGCGTGGCCGGCAACGTGATCCCGGACGAGTGCGTGATCACGATCAACTTCCGCTACGCGCCCGACCGCAGCGAGGCCGAGGCGGAGAAGCACGTCCGCGAGGTCTTCGACGGCTTCGAGCTGACCGTCACCGACTTCGCCCCCGGCGCCCTCCCCGGTCTCGCCCAGCCCGCCGCCAGGGCCTTCCTCGCGGCGACCGGCGGCCAGGCCCGCGCCAAGTTCGGCTGGACCGACGTCGCCCGGTTCAGCGCGCTCGGCATCCCGGCGGTCAACTACGGCCCCGGTGACCCGAACTACGCCCACAAGCGGGACGAGCACTGCTCGCTGACCGCCATCGCCGAGACCGAGGACCGGCTGCGCGCCTGGCTGACCAGCTGAACCGAAGGCGTTCGGGGTCGATCGAACCGACGGTCGAACTCCACCTTCCGGTTGCCCAACCGACCTTCCCCCGTTGCCTGAAAACGGGGGAAGGCGGGCGTAGGGTTTCGTCATGACAGGCACAGGAGACGACAAGTACTACGGACACGGCCCCGAGCAGGTCGGCGTGCCGCGGAAGAAGAAGGCCTGGCCCGAGAAGCAGAAGGGCCCGGTGCTGGTGCGCCGGGACCAGGTCGGCACCAGCACCACGGACCAGCGCCTGCTGGACACCACGGGGCCCACCGACTGGCTGCACACCGACCCCTGGCGGGTGCTGCGGATCACCTCCGAGTTCGTCGAGGGCTTCGGCGCCCTCGCCGAACTCCCGCCCGCGATCAGCGTCTTCGGCTCGGCCCGGACCCCGGCCGACTCACCCGAGTACGAGGCCGGGACGGCCATCGGCCGGGCCCTCGCCGAGGCCGGCTACGCGGTGATCACCGGCGGCGGCCCCGGCGCGATGGAGGCCGCCAACCGCGGCGCCTCGGAGGCCGGCGGCCTCAGCGTCGGGCTCGGCATCGAGCTGCCCTTCGAGCAGGGCCTCAACGAGTTCGTCGACCTCGGGCTGAACTTCCGTTACTTCTTCGTCCGCAAGACGATGTTCGTCAAGTACGCGCAGGGCTTCGTGGTCCTGCCCGGCGGACTCGGCACGCTGGACGAGCTGTTCGAGGCGCTCACCCTGGTGCAGACGAAGAAGGTCACCCGCTTCCCGGTGATCCTCTACGGCAGCGCCTACTGGGGCGGCCTCTACGAGTGGCTGAAGAACACCCTGGTCGCGCAGGGCAAGGCGGCCCCGCACGACCTGGAGCTGTTCCACATCACCGACGAGATCGACGAGGTCCTGAAGATCCTCGCCGAGGCCCGTCGGCCCGTGAACGAGATCTAGCGCGAGCCGAGCGCCACCGGGAGGGGCCCTACGCCAGCCCCCGGCGGGCGACCGCCGGAGGGCGGGTGCCCCGGATCGAGGCGACCATGTCCAGCACCTGGCGGGTCTCCTCTACCTGGTGCACCCGGTAGACCCGGGCGCCCAGCCAGGCCGAGACCGCGGTGGTGGCCAGGGTGCCGAGCAGCCGCTCGTTCACCGGCCGGTCCAGGGTCTCGCCGACGAAGTCCTTGTTGGAGAGCGAGACCAGCACCGGGAAGCCGGTCGCGGTCATCTCCGGCAGCCGCCGGGTGGCCTCCAGCGAGTGCCGGGTGTTCTTGCCGAAGTCGTGCCCCGGGTCGATGATCACCGCGTCCCGGCGGACGCCCAGCTCGACCGCCCGCTCGGCGAGGCCCAGGGTGACCCGCAGGATGTCCGCCATCACGTCCTCGTATCCGGCCCGGTGCGGCCGGGTGCGCGGCTCGGCGCCGCCCGCGTGGGTGCAGACCAGCCCGGCGTCGTACCGGGCGGCCACCTCGGCGAGCTCGGGGTCCACCCCGCCCCAGGCGTCGTTCAGCAGGTCCGCGCCCACCTCGCAGACCGCCTCGCCGACCTCGTGCCGCCAGGTGTCCACGCTGATCACCGCGTCGGGGTGGCGCTTGCGCAGCTCGGCCACGAAGGGCACGGTGCGCCGCAGCTCCTCCTCGACCGTGACCTCGTCGCCCGGACCGGCCTTCACCCCGCCGATGTCCAGGATCGCCGCGCCCTCGGCCATCGCGCGGTCGGCGGCGGCGAACGCGGCCTCGTCGGCGAAGGTCGAGCCCTTGTCGAAGAACGAGTCCGGAGTCCGGTTCACGATCGCCATGATCACCAGCTCGTCGTCACCGAATTCGCGCGGTCCCAGGCGCAGTGCCACCGATGTCTCCTCCACAGCTCCTACGGGTGCGATGATGGCCCCCCCGGCCTCACCAGGGACCATGCTGTCATGATCAGCCCGGTTCCCTGGCACCTCGGAGGAGGCCGACCGGGAGTTCGGGAGGACAGCTCGTGTTCTGGGTGATCGTGGTCGCCATGGCCGTGGTGGTCGGCGGCGCCGCGCTGGTGGCGCTCGGCGGGGGCGGCTCGATGCCGGAGGCGGTGCCGGACCGCATCGCCGCGCGGCTGCCGCAGGACCGCCCGCTGAACAAGACGGACGTCGACGACCTGCGCCTGCCGATGGCCGTGCGCGGCTACCGGATGGACGAGGTGGACGACGTCCTGGACCGCCTCGGCGCCGAACTCGCCTACCGCGACTCGCGGATCGCCGAACTGGAGGCCGCCGCCCACCTGCGCGGCGCGGTCGAGGCCACCACCGCCCCCGACCCGGCCGCCGAACCGCTGCCCGGCCTGGAGTCCTTCGCCCAGGTGGTCAAGCCGGCCGTCGCGCTCGCCAAGGAGCCGGCCCCCGAGGACGCGAAGCCGGTGAAGGACCAGTGACCGCCACGTCCGACGGTGCCGTCCTCGGCGCGGACGGCCTTCGCCGCTGCGGCTGGGGCGACTCCACCGACGACTACCGCGTCTACCACGACACCGAGTGGGGCCGCCCGGTGCACGGCGACGACGCGCTGTTCGAGCGGGTCTGCCTGGAGGCCTTCCAGTCCGGCCTGTCCTGGCTGACCATCCTGCGCCGTCGGGAGGGCTTCCGGGCCGCGTTCGCCGGCTTCGAGATCGGCAAGGTCGCCGAGTTCGGCGAGGCCGACAGGGAGCGGCTGCTCGCCGACACCGGCATCATCCGCAACCGGGCCAAGATCGAGGCGGCGATCGCCAACGCCCGGGTCGCCCGCGACCTGGACGGCGGACTGGACGCGCTGATCTGGCAGTTCGCCGCCGACCCGGACCGGCCGGCCCCCAGCACACTGGGCGAGGTGCCGGCCGTCACCCCCGAGTCGACGGCGCTGGCGAAGGCGCTGAAGAAGGCGGGCTTCCGCTTCGTCGGCCCGACCACCGCCTACGCCCTGATGCAGGCCTGCGGCCTGGTCGACGACCACCTGGCGGACTGCCACGTCCGCGCCGGCGGCCACGAGCGGTAGGCGTCGAGCGATCGGAAGCGCCGGGCGTCAGCGCCCGATGTACTTCGGCTTCTCCTTGGCGATGAAGGCGCGCACCGCGATCCGGTGGTCCTCGCTCTCCCCGGCCAGGGTCTGCAACTCGTCCTCCTTGTCGAGCAGTTCGTCCAGCGAGTGCGAGGCGCCGTACGCCAGCGACTCCTTGACGGCGCCGTAGGCCACCGTCGGGCCCTCGGCCAGCTCGCGGGCGAAGACCCGTGCGGTGGCGGCGAGTTCGTCGGCCGGCACGACCTTGGTGGCCAGGCCCAGCTCCATCGCCTCGGCGGCCTTGACCGTCCGGGGCAGCATCAGCAGCTCGGTGGCCTTGGCGTGCCCGACCAGCCGGGGCAGCGTCCAGGACGCGCCGGAGTCGGCGGTCAGGCCGATCCCGGTGAAGGCGGTGTTGAACCCGGCCCGGTCGGAGAGGATCCGGAAGTCGCAGGCGAAGGCGAGCGAGGCGCCCGCCCCGGCCGCCACCCCGCCGACCGCGGCGACGGTCGGCTTGCGCATCCCGGCCAGCGCGCGGGTCAGCGGGTTGTAGTGCTCGGCGACGGTCCGCAGCGCGCCCTCGCCGGTCTCCTCGGCCCGCTTCAGCAGCGCCAGGTGCTCGTTCAGGTCCTGCCCGACGCAGAAGGCCCGCTCGCCCGCGCCGGTCAGCAGCACCGCGCGCACCGCCGGGTCCCCGGCCGCCTCGATCACGGTGTCGCGCAGCGCCACCTTGGTGGCGACGTCCAGGGCGTTCATCGCCTCCGGGCGGTTGATGGTGATGACGGCCAGGCCGCCGTCCAGCTCGTACAGCACGGAATCCGCCATGGGCGAGGCTCCCTCAGTGATCGTCGCGTGGGTGGTGGTGTCAGGATGCCGGAGCACGGGGCGGACTGGGGAGTGTGAGGTATCGCACCTTCCGGCTGTTCCGGTATCGCCGCCACGCCGGGGCTTATGACGCCAATTGCGGTGGTTGCGGCCGGTCCGGCCGTGGTTGCACCGAGAGTGATGTTGGTCATCAGGCCGTGGCATGCGGGATAATGGCTTCCGATCAATGCGTTCGATACCGGCGGTGGACGGACTGCCGGTGCGTAGCTGAGCGGTTGCAGGAAGGGGAACGAGCATGGCGGCCATGAAGCCGCGGACGGGTGACGGCCCGCTCGAAGTCACCAAAGAGGGGCGGGGCATCATCATGCGCGTTCCGCTCGAAGGCGGCGGACGCCTCGTGGTGGAGCTCACGCCTGACGAGGCCAAAGCCCTGGGCGATGCCCTGATGGAGGTCACCGGCTGACCGCAGCGGGTGCTCGTCTCCTGGAGACGTACCGCCGGGCCCGGGTACGACGTCATGTCGGCCCGGGCCCGCGCGTTCCACGGGGCGGGCCCGTGACTGCTCGGGCTAGCGCTTGACGGCGCAGAGCAGCCCGTCCGAGACCGGCAGCAGCGCGGGCAGCAGTGCCTCGCTCTCCCGCACGTCCCGGACCAGGTCCCGCACGGCGCCGGTCTGCGGGTCCTGCAGCTCCGGCTCGGCGAGACGGCCCTCCTGGAAGACCCCCTCGAAGCAGACCATCCCGCCCGGCCGCAGCAGCCGCAGCGACTCCAGCAGGTACTCGCGCGACTCGGCCGGATCCCCGTCGCAGAACACCAGGTCGTACTGGCCGTCGGCGAGCCGGGGGAGCACCTCCAGGGCCCGGCCCGGTATGAACCGCGAGCGGTTGGCCGCGAACCCGGCCGCCTGGTAGGCCTCGCGGGCCAGCTGCTGGCGCACCGGCTCGGAGTCGACCGTGGTGAGCACGCCGTCCGGCCGCATCCCGCGCAGCAGGTAGACCCCGGACACCCCGGTGCCGGTGCCGATCTCGGCCACCGCCTTGGCGTCCAGAGCCGCGGCCAGCAGCCGCAGGCACGCCCCGCCGCTCGGCCCGATGGCCCGTATGCCGGTGCGCGCGGACTGCGCCCGGGCGTAGGTCAGCACCGCGTCCTCGCCCACGTAGGTGTCGGCGAGGGCCGCGCGCGCGGGCCCGAACTCGCTGATGGCTGCCTCTTTCGGAGCCCCGGGCGGAGGCCCGGCGCGGAGGGATGTCGATATTTCCTGCCACAGATTACTGGCCGGGCGGGAACCGCGTACGGCGGCGGGCCGTTGTCACTGAGGACCGGGTGCGCAAGACCTCCCGGGCACTTTTATCCGGGCTTGACGGGTGAGGTGGATATGGTGGTGGCCCTGCTGGGCAGAAGAGCCGACCGAGGAGGTGTGGCCGAGGGCGACGTCCCTGTGCGGCGGCACTTCCGCGGCACCGCGTCGGCCCGTACGCCGAAGCCCGTGATGAACCAGCCTGCGCACTCCGACCTGGACCAGCCCGCCGCCGCCGAGACGACGGCCGCCGGCACCACCGAGGCTCCTGTCCTCGCGACCTTCGCCGAGGGTCCCGACGCGCAGACCTGGACTCCGCCCACGTGGGAGGAGATCGTCGAGGCCCACAGCGCCCGCGTCTACCGCCTCGCCTACCGTCTGACGGGCAACCAGCACGACGCCGAGGACCTCACCCAGGAGGTCTTCGTCCGGGTGTTCCGTTCGCTGTCCACCTACACCCCCGGCACGTTCGAGGGCTGGCTGCACCGGATCACCACCAACCTGTTCCTGGACATGGTCCGCCGCCGCCAGCGCATCCGCTTCGACGCGCTCGGCGAGGACGCGGCCGAGCGGCTCGCCTCCCGCGAGCCCAGTCCGGCCCAGCACTTCAGCGACACCCACTTCGACGCCGACGTGCAGCAGGCCCTGGACACCCTCGCCCCGGAGTTCCGCGCCGCCGTGGTGCTCTGCGACATCGAGGGCCTGTCCTACGAGGAGATCGCCGCCACGCTGGGCGTCAAGCTCGGTACCGTCCGCAGCCGCATCCACCGCGGCCGCTCCCACCTGCGCGCCGCGCTCAAGCACCGTGCCCCCGGCTCGGCGCCGGGCCGCGAGCGCCGCGGCGGCTCGGAGGAGCCGGTGCCGGTCGGCGCCGTCGCCGAGGTCGCGGCCGCACCGGGCGGGCGCGGACGGAGGCGATCGTGAGCGGAACCAGCCGGTCCGGTCCGGACCGTTCGGATGCGTCCGAGCGGTCCTCGACCTGGCGGGGCTGGGCCCTGCCGGGCCGCCGCGGCGCCGGGGACCCGGCGGGTGGCGAACCCGGTGACCCCCTGCTGCCCGCCGTCCCGCTGCCCGCCGACACGGCGCTGCGCGCGGTGCCCGTACGGCCCGCCGAACCCGCGGCCGAGGAGCACCACCTCGGTGACCGGCTGTCCTCCTTCCTGGACGGCGAACTCGGGCACGACTCCCGCGAGCGGGTCCTGGCCCACCTGGCGACCTGCCCGCAGTGCAAGGCCGAGGCCGACGAGGGCCGGTCCGTCAAGCACCTGCTGACCCGCACCGACACCCCCGGCCCCTCCTCCGCGCTGATGGCCCGGCTGATGGCCGTCGGCAGCCTGCCGGAGGACGCCCCGGCGGACGCCGGCTGGCCGCGCGGGCGCGGCCGCGACGACGACGACCTGCCCGGCGGCGGGGTCCCCGCCGCCGGTACCTTCGGCGGCAGCCGGCTCACCGGCGGCTCCTTCGGCCGCGGCGCCGGCGCCTCCTTCGGCGCGGGCGCGCTCGGCGCCGACACCCCGGTGCCCGGGGTCGACCCGCGCGCCTTCGGCCGCGGCTCGGTGCTGCGGCCGCTGATGGGGCGGCGCACCGCCCGTCCCGAGCCCGCACCCAGGCCGCAGCCCGCCGCGGCCGCCGTCCGCCCCTCGGCGGCCCGCGGACGCCGGCTGGTGTTCGCCGCCGCGGGCGCCTTCTCGGTCGCCGCGGTGACCCTCGGCGGCGTCGGCGGGCTCACCCAGGGCGAGGAGCAGCACGGCACCACCGTCAGCCCGGCCGGCAGCGGTGGCACCACCGGCCGCACCGGCCTGGTCCCGATGACCGCGCAGGTTCCGGTGGACTTCCCGGGCCGCCCGGTGGCCGCCGACCGCGACGCGAAGCCGGCCTCGTCCCCGGAGCGATTCCCGGGCAACATCGCCGCCCTGCGCCAGCAGATCCGCTAGCGAACCACCCTTGCCCCGGGCCACCGGCTGGTCTTTACCACGGCTTCATCCCGCTGTGGAACAGGGACCCGCCGGTGGCCATTACCCTGTAGGAACCGTCGTCCGACGAACTAGGGAGCAAAGGTGTTCAGCGGCGCAGGTGGTGGGCTGGAGTTCCTTACCCTGATCGTGATGGCGATCATCATCTTCGGCCCGGACAAGCTGCCGAAGCTGATCCAGGACACCATGGGCTTCATCCGGAAGGTCCGTGCCTTCGCCGACACCGCGAAGGAGGACATCCGCAGCGAGCTCGGGCCCGAGTTCAAGGACTTCGAGTTCGAGGACCTCAACCCCAAGACCTTCGTCCGCAAGCAGCTGATGGGTGACACGCAGGACCCGCTGGGCCTGAAGGACATGAAGGAGTCGCTCGACATCCGCTCCGTCCTGGACGACAAGCCCGCGGCGCCGGTGAACGGCCGTGCGGGCAGCGTGAGTTTCGAGAAGGCCACCCCGGCGCCCGCCTCCGCCGGCGCCCCCCTGCAGCCCGGCGAGCGGCCCCCGTTCGACCCCGACGCCACCTGAGCCCACCGGGTGCGGGCCCGACGCCACCGCCCCGTCCTGCCGCCCGGCTGAGCGGGGCGGCGGCGTGTGCGCCGCTATTGTGCTGATTGTTCCCGCTGAGCCGTCCGTCACATCCGCGTCCACGCGGACCGGTAACGGCCCCCGGGAACGCCGAGGTACGCCACCATGGGAGCGCGCCACGGCAGGCACACGTGCGTTTGAGGAGGCCCGGGGATGGACGCGACGAGTCAGGCGGGAGGGGCGACGGCCACGGCCGGCAGCCCGGTGGTCGGCGGGCAGGCAGGCCCGGCGGACCCGCTGCTGCCCTACCTGTCCGCCGACTTCCCGTGGTACGGCCTGGACGACGGCTGGACCGGCCGCCGCTTCCTGATGCAGGCCGGCGCCGGCGGCACCCGCGCCGGGGCGGCCGGCGTCGACTACGGCACCCTCGGCCACGGCGACGAGCCGGCCAAGCAGTACGAGCCCCGCGACGTGCGGAAGTTCGCCGTCGTGGTCACCGTCGCCCGCCGGGACAGCCGCCGCAGCGCCGACAACACCGGCACGCTGGAGGCGACCTCCCCCTCCTCCGCGGCCTGGCTGGCCGGCTCCGGCCTGCTCGCCGCGACCTGGCCCGGCCAGCTGGACCGGATGCTGCGCCAGGACTGGCTGGACCAGCAGAGCACCCTCGCGTGGGACCTCGCCGACGACCTGGCCGGCCCCGGCTGGTCCACCCTGAGCCTGCCGGTCAACGGCCTGCCGCAGGCCTTCCGGTACCGCGAGTCCGAGTACGGCTGGGTGCTCGCGGGCGAGGCTCCCGGCGTGCTGCTCGGTGCCTTCGGCCGGGGCGTCAGCGCCTACGGCATCGGCTTCTCCACCGTCCCGGACCTGGGCTGCTACGCCCGGCCGTAACGGACGCGGATACGCCGAGGGCCCGGGTGGTGAGTCCACCCGGGCCCCGTTGCTCGCCCGCCCCCTCCGAGGAGGGACGGGTCAAGGCCTCAGAACTTGTTCTTGGGCGTCAGCCCGAGCGACATCCCCGACAGCCCGCGCTGGCGGCCGCCGAGCTTGCCGGCCACGGCGCGCAGGGCGGCGCCGGCCGGGGAGTCGGGGGCGGCGAGCACGACCGGACGGCCGTCGTCGCCGCCCTCGCGCAGCCGGACGTCGATCGGGATCGAGCCGAGCACCGGCACGGTCGCGCCGACGGTGCGGGTGAGCGCGTCCGCGACGGTCTGGCCGCCGCCGGTGCCGAACACGTCGATCATCTCGTCGCAGTGCGGGCACGGCATGCCGGACATGTTCTCGATCACGCCGACGATCTTCTGGTGGGTCTGCACCGCGATGGTGCCGGCCCGCTCGGCCACCTCGGCGGCGGCCATCTGCGGGGTGGTGACGATCAGGATCTCCGCGTTGGGGACCAGCTGCGCCACCGAGATCGCGATGTCGCCGGTGCCGGGCGGCAGGTCCAGCAGCAGCACGTCCAGGTCGCCCCACCACACGTCGGCGAGGAACTGCTGGAGCGCGCGGTGCAGCATCGGGCCGCGCCAGACCACCGGGGCGTTGCCCGGGGTGAACATGCCGATCGAGATGACCTTCACGCCGTTCGCCTGCGGCGGCATGATCATGTCCTGGACCTGGGTCGGCCGGCCCTCGACACCCAGCATGCGGGGCACGCTGTGGCCGTAGATGTCGGCGTCCACGACGGCGACCTTCAGCCCGTCCGCGGCCATCGCGGCGGCCAGGTTGACCGTCACCGAGGACTTGCCGACACCGCCCTTGCCGGAGGCGACGGCGTAGACGCGGGTCAGCGTGCCCGGCTTGGCGAACGGGATCTCCCGCTCGGGGGCGCCGCCGCGCAGCAGCTGGGAGAGCTCCTTGCGCTGCTCGTCGCTCATCACGTCGAGTTCGACCTCGACGCCGGTCACGCCGGCGACCTTGCCGACCGCCTCGCGGACCCGGGTGACGATGGTGTCGCGCATCGGACAGCCGGAGACGGTCAGGTACACCGCGACGCGCACCGCGCCGCCCTCGGCGATCTCGACCGATTTCACCATGCCGATCTCGGTGATCGGACGGTTGATCTCCGGGTCGTTGACGGTCGCCAGCGCCTGGCGTACGGAGTCCTCCGTGACGCCGGCCGCGACCTCTGTCTCGTTGGCCATGCCTTGATGGTACGGCGCCGGGCGAACTGCTTAACCGGCCGGTAGCGTGCCGCCGGTCACAAGGGCTCGGCGGCGTCCCGTCGTTCGTCGATCTCCTTGAGCAGCGACTGCAGCTCGGAGCGGATGAAATCGCGGGTGGCCACCTCGCCGAGCCCGTGCCGCAGGGCCGCGACCTCGCGGGCCAGGTACTCGGTGTCGGCGATGTTGCGGTCGCTGCGGGCCCGGTCCTGCTCCATGTTGACCCGGTCCCGGTTGTCCTGCCGGTTCTGCGCCAGCAGGATCAGCGGCGCCGCGTACGAGGCCTGCAGCGACAGTGCCAGGGTGAGGAAGATGAACGGGTACTCGTCGAAGCGGACACCGGCCGGCAGCAGGGTGTTCCACCCGATCCAGACCACGACGAACACCGTCATCCAGACGATGAACCGCCCGGTGCCGAGGAAGCGGGCGATCCGCTCCGACAGCACGCCGAAGGCCTCGGGGTCGTAGGACGGCAGGGTGATCAGGCCGGGGCGGGCGGTGCGCGGCTGGTCGAGCCGGGTGCGGTTGGAGCCGGTGATGGGGGAGGTCTCCAGGCGGTCCCGGCCGCCGCCCTCGCGGGCGCGCAGTTCGCGCAGCTGGCGCAGCTCCCGCAGCTCGCCCTGCAGGCGCCGGCGCGCGGAGTCGCTCGGCCGTCCGTTGCGGTCACCGTCCACCGTGCATCTCCTCTCTGTCGTCGTCCCCGGCGTGCAGCGCGGCGTCGCGCCAGTCGTCGGGCAGCAGGTGGTCGAGTACGTCGTCGACGGTCACCGCGCCGAGCAGGTGGTCGGCCTCGTCCACGACCGGCGCGGCCACCAGGTTGTACGTCGCCAGGTAGCTGGTGACCAGCGACAGCGGGGTGTCCGGCGGCAGCGCGTCCAGGTCGTCGTCCACCAGCTCGCCGACCAGGACGTACGGGGGCTCGCGCAGCAGCCGCTGGAAGTGCACCGCGCCCAGGTACTTGCCGGTGGGGGTCTCGTTCGGCGGCCGGCAGACGTACACCTGGGCGGCCAGCGCGGGCTTGTGGTCGCGGATCCGGATCCGGGCCAGCGCCTCGGCGACCGTCGCGTCCGGCTCCAGGACGATCGGCTCGGTGGTCATCAGACCGCCGGCGGTGTCCTCCTCGTAGGACAGCAGGCGGCGGACCGGCGCGGCCTCCTCGGGCTCCATCAGCCCGAGCAGCCGCTCGGCCTCGTCGCCGGGCAGCTCGGAGAGCAGGTCGGCGGCGTCGTCCGGGTCCATCGCCTCCAGGACGTCGGCCGCCCGCTCCTCCTGGAGCTTGCCGATGATCTCGACCTGGTCGTCCTCGGGCAGTTCCTCCAGGACGTCCGCGAGCCGCTCGTCGGGCAGCGCGGCGGCCACCTCGGCGCGGCGCTTGGCGGACAGGTGGTGCATCACGCTGGCGAGGTCGGCCGGGCGCAGCTGTTCGAAGGTGGCGAGCAGGTTGGCCGCGCCCTGGTCCTGCTCGGGCAGCGCGAAGCCGGTGACGTCCTGCCAGTCCAGGGTCAGCCGCTCGCCCTTGCCCTTGCGCAGCCGGGTGGCCCGGCCGACCTGGACGAAGACCTTGCTGATCTCCCACTCGCGCAGCCTGGTCTGCACCATGCCGACGTCCAGCACGGTGACGTCCTCACCGGTCTTGGACCAGGTGAGGGTGCGGTCCAGCAGCTCGCCGAGCACCAGGGTCTCGGACGGGCGCTGCTCGAAGCGGCGCAGGTTGATCAGTCCGGTGGTGAGCACCTGGCCGGACTCCAGGCTGGTCACCCTGGTCATCGGCAGGAAGATCCGGCGCCGGCCGACGACCTCGACCACCAGGCCGAGCACCCGCGGCGGGTGGCCGCCCAGGCGCAGCGAGACGACCACGTCGCGGACCCGCCCGACGTGGTCGCCGTTCGGGTCGAAGACCGCGATGGCGGAGAGATGGGAGATGAAGACCCGGGTGCCTGGCCCTGCCATGAACTCCCTCGACTCGCTCGACTCCGTCCGGCATGCGCACAGGGCGCACGTTCGGCCAAGGCTACCCGTGCGGCGTACGCCCGGCCCGGTGGGGCACATTAGCGACCGCAGGCGTACTGGGCGTGAACCTTCAGCGGCGCTTGAAGAGCAGTCTGGGCAGCCCGGCCGGGATCGGGCGGCGGGTGGTGGCCGGGGTGGGCATCGGCTGAGCGGCGTGCGAGCCGTCCGGCATCGCGCCAGGACGCTCGGTCAGCGCGCCGGCCGGCTGCAGCCGCAGCACCCGGCACTCGCGCGCCCAGCGCTCGGCGATCGCGTCGGTGTCGGGCGCGTTCAGCCGCTTGCCCTTGAGTTCCTCGACGGCGCCCAGCCAGGCCTCGCCGTTCGGCGCCAGCTCGACGACCTCGGCGTTCCAGCCGGTGAGCCGGCCGCCCTTGTCCTTGCTGCGCACGGTGATCACGGCCCCGGCGCCCGCGGTCAGGCCGTGCAGCGGCTGCTCGGCGCCCCCGCCGACCACCACCACCGCGCCGTCGTGCCAGGCGTGCCAGAGCGGGCGGGCCTGGGACTCGCCGTCCGCGCGCACCCACAGCAGCCCGGACTTCTTCGCGGCCTCCTCCAGCAGGGCCTGGTCGAGGAAGTCGTCGGCGGTCGTGGCGGCGGAGTTGCGGTCCATGGCGGACAGCGTACGGGCTTCCGGCCCCCGCCCGTCGGCCGGATGTCCACGGACGCCCCGCCGGATGTCCACGGACGCCCCGCCGGATGTCTCAGCCTCCGGGCGACAGTTCCATTAGCGGGCCACGGGCCTTACCGTATGACCGCCCCACCCCCGCGACCAGCGAAGGAGCGCCGTGCCCGCCGCCCGGCCCGCGACCGCCCCTGCCCCTGCCACCGCCGCCGACCCGCGGCCCGCGCAGCCGCTCCCCACCCTCGACCTGCTGCTGCTCGCCGTCTCGATCGGCGGCATCTCCTTCTCCGGCCCGCTGATCTCCGCCACCGCCGCACCCGCACTGGCCATCGCCTTCTGGCGCAACGTCATGTCGGTCGGCGTCCTCGGCCCGTACGCGCTGCTGCGCCACCGCGCCGAACTGCGCGGGATCGGCCGGCGGGCGCTGCTGCTCGCGATCGCCGCCGGGGCGCTGCTCGCGGTGCACTTCGCGCTCTGGATGCCCAGCCTGCGGATGACCTCGGTCGCCTCCGCCACCGCCCTGGTCACCACCACGCCGCTGTGGACGATCCTGCTGATGCGGCTGTTCGGCGTCCGCGCGCCGCGGAT
Organism: Kitasatospora sp. NPDC053057; assembly: GCF_044546945.1. Classification (NCBI taxonomy): domain Bacteria; kingdom Bacillati; phylum Actinomycetota; class Actinomycetes; order Kitasatosporales; family Streptomycetaceae; genus Kitasatospora; species Kitasatospora sp. NPDC053057. The sequence continues at coordinate 162,105 of NZ_JBITZP010000005.1, forward strand.
GGTCTGGCTCGGCACCGTCGTCGCCTTCGCCGGTGTGCTGGTCCTGACCGGCGTGGACCTCTCGATGTCCCCGCGCGCGCTGCTCGGCGACGCGCTCGCCCTCGCCGCGGGCCTGGCCGCGGCCGGATACATGCTGCTGGGCGCCGAGGTCCGCAAGACCGTCAGCACCACCGCGTACACCCTGGTCTGCTACACCACCACGGCGGTCGGCCTGCTGGCGATCTGCCTGGTCACCGGGACGCGGCTGTCCGGCTGGTCGGCCGGGGCCTGGTGGCAGATCGTGCTGCTGATGGTCACCGCGCAGCTGCTCGGGCACTCGCTGAGCAACCGGGTGGTGCTGGGCCTCGGCCCGTCGATCACCTCCACCGCGATCCTGCTGGAGACCCCGGGCGCGGCCCTGATCGCCGCCCTGTGGCTCGGCCAGTGGCCCCCGGCGGCCGCCTACCCGGCGGTGGTGCTGATCCTGCTCGGCCTGGTCCTGGTCGCCCGCGGCGGGCGCAGGTAGCGGCTACAGCCAGCCGTTGCGGCGGAAGCCCCGGTACATCCCCACGCAGATCAGCGCGATCGCGCCGAGCACCATCGGATAGCCGTACTCGAACTTCAGCTCCGGCATGACCTCGAAGTTCATGCCGTACACGCCGGTGATCATGGTGGGCACGGCGAAGATCGCCGCCCAGGCGGTGATCTTCCGCATGTCCTCGTTCTGCGCCACCGACACCTGCGCCAGGTTCGCCTGCAGCAGCGAGTTCAGCAGCTCGTCGAAGCCGTGCACCTGCTCGGCGACCCGGGCCAGGTGGTCGGCGACGTCCCGGAAGTACTTCTGCATGTCCGGGTCCACCAGCCGCTGCAGCGGCTCGGACAGCTGCTGCACCGGGCGCAGCAGCGGCACCACCGCGCGCTTGAACTCCAGCACCTCGCGCTTGAGTTGGTACACCCGGCCGACGTCCGCGCTGCGCGCGCCCTTGGCCGAGAAGACGCCGTACTCGATCTCGTCCACGTCGTTCTGCAGCCGCTCGGCGACCAGCAGGTAGTTGTCCACCACGTGGTCGGCGATCGCGTGCAGCACCGCGGCCGGGCCCTTGGCGAGCAGCCCGGCCTCGTCCGCGTCCGCCTCCAGCCGGTGCCGCAGCTCCTGCAGCGAACCGTGGCCGCCGTGCCGCACCGTGATCACGAAGTCCCGCCCGGCGAAGACCATCAGCTCGCCGGTCTCCACCACCTCGCTGGTGGGCGTGAGTTGGTCGTGCTCGACGTAGCGGATCGTCTTGAAGACGGCGAACAGGACGTCGTCGTAGCGCTCCACCTTGGGCCGCTGGTGCGCGTGCACCGCGTCCTCCACCGCGAGCGGGTGCAGGCCGAAGCGCTGGGCGATGCCCTCGAACTCGTCCTCGGTCGGCTCGTGCAGCCCGATCCAGCTGAACGACCCCGAACTGTCCGGGAGTTGGTGCGCCGCCTTGACCCGGTGGGCGGCCTCGCGCGGGCTGCAGGTCTCGCCGCTGCGCCGGCCGTGCTGGTAGACCGCGCAGTCCACGACCGCCGAGCCGCTGCCCTCCGGCACGGCGTCGTACGCGCCGGTGGCGCCCCGGCGGCGGTTGGTGCGGACGGCGGCACGCAGGCTGTTGATCATCGACATGACAGGCTCCCTGGGACAGGAGCCGTCGCACGGCGGCGCGGAAGGGCCGCGGGCAGGGCCGTGGTGCGACGGCGCGGAACACCGGTGAAGGGGGTGAGGGTGCTCTCCCGGCCGGTCCGTCCGCCACCGATCCGCGCCCGGGCCACTACGGCTGGATCAGCCGCCGTGGCCTGCGGGGCGAGGGGTGCGGGGAAGTCGGGGCCGGGCAGAGCTGCCGGTACTGCATGGTCGGCCGGTATCCACCGCAACCACCTCCTTCGCGCCGCCGCCCCGGGACGAAAGATCCCGGTGGCCAGTCGCTCACCCTAACAGCTGACCGAGCATCGGCGCCCGGCGGTTTCCGGGGCGTTCGCCCCTACGCCCCCGCGCGGACGCGACAACCGCGCGGGTTACGCTCACCGGCATGGCGCACGACTTCCCGTCCTTCGGCGACCCCCACGGCGGCAGCTCCCCGGAACTCTCCCGGGAGGCGGTGCTGGCCGCCGTCGAGGCCCGGCTGATCACCACCTTCGGCGAGCCGAGCGGACGCGCCGCCGTCACCTTCCTCGGCACCGACCGGATCGAGGTGCTGCGCTTCGGCCCGGACGCCGAGGGCCTGGTCCGCTACGCGACGCTGGGGATGTCCGCCGCCCCGATGGCCGACCCGACCGCGCTGGTCGCCGACCAGGTGCGCGGACCGCGCGCCGAACTGGTGCTGACGGTGCGCGGCGGCCGCGACGGCGTGTTGCGCAGCCTCGCCACCTTCGCCGCGACCCCGCAGGTCGAGGGCCTGGTGGTGGCCCCGGGCGGTTCGCTGGACCTCGGCGCCCCGCTCTGGGACGGCGCCCCGTTCACCTCGGTGCTGGCCGCCGAGCCGGGCGGCCTGGTCGAGGACCTGGAACTGGCCGAGCCCGCCGAGCCGGTGCGCTTCCTGCCGCTGCTGCCGATGACGCCCAACGAGGCGGGCTGGAAGCGGGTGCACGGCGCGGCCGCGCTCCAGGAGCGCTGGCTGAACCAGGGCACCGACCTGCGCGACCCGCAGCGGCGGGGCGTCAAGCTCGACTGACCTTCGGGCGCCGGCCGGGCCCCGGGGAGCCGTCCTCCGGGAGGGGCGTATGGCCCTGCAGGCGCGCCCTCGCCGCGCTCCGGTACGCCGGAGCGCGGCCCCACACGCCGTCAGCGCGCGATCGGCTTCGCCCCGGTCGCCTGGGCGAGCAGCGCCTCGTACACCTCCGGGTCGGTGGTGTGCTCGCCGAGCCGGACGGTCTTGCGGCCGCCGTGGTAGTCGCTGGAGCCGGTGACCAGCAGGCCGAGCTCGCCCGCCAGGCCGCGCAGCCGCTGCCTGGTCTCCTCGTCGTGGTCGGTGTGGTCGACCTCCAGCGCGGCCAGTCCGGCCGCCGCGAGGTCGGCGATCACCTGGTCGGAGACCGTCCGGCCGCGCTTGACCGCGCCGGGGTGGGCGAACACCGGCACCCCGCCGGCGGCCCGCACCAGCCGGACCGCCTCCACCGGGTCGGTCTCGTGCTTGCGGACGTCCGCCCGGCCGCCGTTGGCCAGCCAGTCCGGGGTGAAGGCGTCCGAGACGGTGGTCACCACGCCCGCCTCGACCAGCGCGCTGGCGATGTGCGGCCGCCCGACCGAGCCGGTCCCGGCGATCCGCCGCACCTGCTCCCAGCTGATGTCCGCCCCGAGCTCCCGGCAGCGCTCGACGATCGCCCGTCCGCGCCGGAACCGGTCGGTGCGCACCAGCTCCCGCTCGCGCGCGAACCCCGGCTCCTCCGGGTCGAACAGGTACGCCAGCAGGTGCATGCTGACGTCGTCCACCACGCAGGACAGCTCGGCGCCCGGGACGACGGTCAGCCGGGTGCCGTCCGGCAGCGCGTGCACCGCGTCGGCGGCCTCGGCGTGGCCGGCGACGGTGTCGTGGTCGGTCAGCGCGACCACGTCGAGGCCGGCGGCGACCGCCGCCGCGACCAGCTCGGCCGGGCTGTCGGTGCCGTCGGAGGCGTTGCTGTGGGCGTGCAGGTCGATGCGCACGGGGCGGACTCCTGGAAGTTGGCTGCCGCCCAGGATAGGCCGTCCGGCTGTCCGGGGGGTCAGCCCAGCAGTCGGGGGGAGAGCGCCCCGCAGGGCAGCAGGTCCAGTTCGGCCCCGGCCTCGCGCAGATCGGTGAGCACCAGTTCGTCGTACATCACCAGGGCGGACTGCTCGGGCCAGGCGACCGCCCAGAGCCAGAGCCCGCGGGCCTCGCCGGCGAACACCGCGCGGTCGGCCGGGGCGTCCGGGACGTGGAACATCGGGGTGGGCCGCCCGGCGGCCATCAGCTTGGCGTCGGCCGGCTTGTACAGGCCGACCGAGTCGCCCGGGTCCGGCCCCGGGAGTCCGGCGTAGCGGGCGCCGAGCCCGACCCCGAGCTCCTCGGCGACCAGCACCAGTTCGCCGAAGCCGCCGAGCGGGGCGGGCCCGGAGCAGGCGACGGCGGTGGCCCGGGCGCCCGAGACGTCGTCGCCGACGTGGGCGATGCCGGTGTAGAGCCAGCCGACCGGGAGCGGCCAGGGCAGCCAGACGGGGACCTGCGAGCGGGCGACGGCGACACCCAGGGCTTCCACGCTCGGGGGCAGCACGGGCTGCATCGGGTGCACGGCTCCGTGCCGGTCGCATTGCCAGGTGTCCGAAAAAAGACCGGGGGCGCGGACCCGACCGGCGCACCTCGGGCAGCTTGGCTCGCCCCTCATAGCCGACAACGCTCCTCCCTCCGGACCGCCGCGTCAAGGACGATCACCCGTACGGACGGCTCGGCGGCACCTGTCGGTGCTGGACGCCCGGCCGGCGCGGGTGGGGTGCGGCGCGGGCGGCGGCTCCCGTTGGGGGATGTCCCGTGGCGGGTGGCGGCAAACGTCCCGGGGTGCGGGGCGGGTCCGGGGCCGGACGCACTGACGCCCCGTCATCGGCGGTCGCGGTGACGGGGCGTCAGTCGGGTATCGGTACGTCCGGATCGGACGCTCCCGGCTCGTCGGCGGCGGGTGAGGCCTCCCGGTCGGAGGCGCCGCGCTGGGTCAGACGGTCGGGCACGGGCGGATGAGCAGGCGTTCGCCGGTGCGGGCGGCGTCCTGGACGAGCTCGCGGACGGTCTCGGCGTCGGCGATCACGCGGTCGGTCGCGGAGCCGTTGGCGTCGTCCAGTCGGAGGATCTCGAAGCGCATGGGCTTGGTCATGGGCGTCTCCTTTCCGGGCCCCGACGTGCGGGGCGATTGCGGCTGAGTGGGTATCAGCCCTTTCGGGGTCTTCCGGATCCGGCGCTGAAGCCGGACCGGGCGGGTCGTGCGTGCGGCGGTCTGCTGCGGCAAGGGCTCCCCCTGCTTGCCTGGTGCGTCCAATGCCTCGTGAACCACGGTGTCGTGGCGGTGCTACTGGGCCGTTGCCCGTCCGTAACGTCCAGGTTTCGGCTGATCGGTACCCGGGTGCGGGCCGGCGATGATTCCCGGACAGAATCAAAGATTACCGTAACTAACGAATTTTGTCCTGCGCTGAGACCGGTCGAACTTCCGGAAGTGGTAGAGACCACTTCGATGGGATCGGGGTGCGGGGGGCGCCGCTCAGGCCCAGAACGCGGCCAGTGCCCCGGCCGTGGCGGCCGGCTGCTCGGCGTTGGGGGAGTGGCCCGCGCCCGCGACGACCACCCGGTGGGCGCCCAGCCGCTCCGCCATGCCGCTCTGCTCCGGCACCGGCCAGGCGTAGTCCCGCTCCCCGGACAGCACCAGCACCGGCAGCGCCCCGGCGGTCACCGCGGCCAGCTCGTCCACCCGGTCCGGCGCGGCCACCAGGTGTCCGCCGGTGACGGCCAGCGCCCGCGGCACATTGGCCACCCAGCGGCGGTGCAGGAACTCCGCGACGGCCGGCTCCAGGACGGGCTTCGGCTCCCCGCTGCTCTCGTCCATCTGCCGCATCACCTGCCAGATCTCCTCCAGGCTCAGCACCGGAAGGACGTCCAGCAGCAGCTTGGTCCGGGCCGCCTCGGCCGGGTCGATCGCCCCCGGGCCGGTGGCCATCAGAGTCAGCGAACGCCACGGCAGGGGGCCCTCGGCGGCCGCCGCGAGCACCGCCTCCCGGACCACCTGGCCGCCGAAGGAGTGCCCCAGCAGGTGCACCGGGCCGTCCTGCGCCAGCGCCTCGGTCAGCGCCCGGACGTCGGCGCCCAGCGCGTCGACGGCGTACGCCGCGGCGTCGTCCGGCCCGCCGGTCTCGTACTGGCCCCGCTGGTCCACGGCCGTCACCCGGTACCCGGCGGCCGCCAGCGGTTCGAGCAGCGCGATGAAGTCCTCCTTGCTGCCCGTGAACCCCGGCACCAGCAGCGCCGACCCGCGCACCGGCCCGGCCGGCTCCGCCCGCAACGCCGCGAACTCCCCGCGCGCGGTCACCACACGCTCCGCCCGGGCACAGCCGGGCAGGGTCAGGAACGGCGGAGTACTCATGAACGGATTCCCTCCCGCGACAGGCGACGACCCGAGCCTATGCCGTCCCGGCACCCCGCCCCGCCAGCCGGGATGCCCGTGGCGTGGCTGGTGGGGGCAGCCGGGGCACCTCCGGGAGGCGGTGCCGCCGCCCTGCGCAGCGGCCGGCGGCGGAAACGCCGAGGGGGCGGCCCGGCCTGGTGTGGCCCGGGCCGCCCCCTCGGGGGTGGGGTGCGTCAGCCCTCCGGAGTGGTCTCCGGGGTGGCCGCGGTCTTGCGGGTGCGGGTGCGCTTGCGCGGCGCGGGCACCTCGGCGGCCGGGGCCTCGGTGGCCGGGGCCTCCGGGGCGGTCTCGGCGACGGCCTTGGGCTTGCGGGTGCGGGTCCGGGTGGCCGGCTTCTCCTCGGCCGGGGCCTCGGTCGCCGGAGCGGCCTCGACGGTCTCGGCCTCGGCCTTGGGCTTGCGGGTCCGGGTGCGCGTCGCGGGCTTCTTCTCGGCCGGGGCCTCGGCGGGAGCCTCGGTCACGGCGGTGGCCTCGACGGCCTCCGCCTCGGCCTTGGGCTTGCGGGTGCGGGTCCGGGTGGCCGGCTTCTCCTCGACGGGAGCCTCGGCCACGGCGGCGGCCTCGACGGCCTCCGCCTTCGGCTTGCGGGCGCGGGTCCGGCGCGGCTTCTCCTCGGCCACCGGCTCCGCCGCGACCACGGCCGCCTCGACGACCGCGGCAGCCTCGGCCACGACCTCGGCCGCCGCCGCGGCGCTCTCGCCCGCCGCGGCGCCACCGCGCGAGCGGCGGCGACGGCGGCGCGGAGCGGTGTCGCCCTCGGCGCCCTCGACGGCCGGGGCCGCCTCGGTCACCGCGGTGGCGACAGCGGCCTCGCCCTCGGCGACCTCCGAGCCACGGCGGGTGCGGCGGCGCTCACGGGTGCGGCGCGGCTTCTCCTCCGCCGCCGGGGTCTCGACGGCCGGGCGGCCCGAGCCGCTGCGCCCGCCGCGGGCACCGCGGCCGGAGCGGGCGCCCCGTCCGCCGGTCTCGCCGAGGTCCTCGACCTCCTCCGCGCCGAGGCCGGCACGGGTGCGCTCCGAGCGGGGCAGGACGCCCTTGGTGCCCGGCGCGATCTTCAGGAGCTCGTAGAGGTGCGGCGAGGTGGAGTAGGTCTCCTCCGGCTCGTTGAACGGCAGGTCCAGCGCCTTGTTGATCAGCTGCCAGCGCGGGATGTCGTCCCAGTCGACCAGGGTGACGGCGGTGCCGGAGGCGCCGGCCCGGCCGGTGCGGCCGATCCGGTGCAGGTAGGTCTTCTCGTCCTCGGGGCACTGGTAGTTGATGACGTGGGTGACGCCCTCGACGTCGATGCCGCGGGCGGCCACGTCGGTGCAGACCAGCACGTCGACCTTGCCGTTGCGGAAGGCGCGCAGCGCCTGCTCGCGGGCGCCCTGACCGAGGTCGCCGTGGACGGCGCCGGCCGCGAAGCCGCGCTGGGTCAGCTGGTCCGACACGTCGGCGGCGGTGCGCTTGGTGCGGCAGAAGATCATCGCGAGCCCGCGGCCGTCGGCCTGCAGGATGCGCGAGACCATCTCGACCTTGTCCAGCGAGTGGGCGCGGAAGATGTGCTGCTCGATGTTGGCGACGGTCGCGCCGGTGTCGTCCGGGGCGGCGGCCCGGATGTGCGTCGGCTGGCTCATGTACCGGCGGGCGAGGTTGATGACCTGGCCCGGCATGGTGGCCGAGAACAGCAGGGTCTGCCGCTTGGCCGGCAGCATGGTGATGATCTTCTCGACGTCGGGCAGGAAGCCCAGGTCGAGCATCTCGTCGGCCTCGTCCAGGACCAGCGCGCGGACCTTGGAGAGGTTGAGCTTCTTCTGCCCGGCCAGGTCGAGCAGGCGGCCCGGGGTGCCGACGACGATGTCGACGCCCTTGGTGAGCGCCTCGACCTGCGGCTCGTACGCCCGGCCGCCGTAGACGGCGAGGACGCGCACGTTGCGGACCTTGCCGGCGGTCTGCAGGTCGTTGGTGACCTGGGTGCACAGCTCGCGGGTCGGGACGACGATCAGCGCCTGCGGGAAGTCGGAGAGCTGCTCCTCGGAGGCCCGGCCGGCGTCCACGTCGGCGCGCACGACGGCTCGCTCGATCAGCGGGAGGCCGAAGCCGAGGGTCTTGCCGGTGCCGGTCTTGGCCTGGCCGATGACGTCGTGGCCGGTCAGCGCGACCGGCAGGGTCATCTCCTGGATGGGGAACGGGTGGACGATGCCGACGGCCTCCAGGGCCTCGGCGGTCTCCGGGAGGATTCCCAGCTCTCGGAACGTCGTCTTGATGGGTTCAGCGGTGGTGGACAGGGTGCTGCCTCTTCCGTGTGGAGGGGCCGAGAGCGAGCGGCGGGCGGGCGGGCGCGCGGCTGCGTACGGACCTGGACGGTCCTGAAACAGCTGCGCGGACGCACAACCGCGCCGGTCCCTGCGGCCGGCCGGTGCGCGCGGCCCGATGGCGGGGCGCGTCGCCGGCGGCGTCGGGGAGGATTCCCGTGAGGGACCTGCGCGGGACCTCCGCCAGGTGGGCGTGGTCTCGGCGGCCCTCGCTCGGCCACTGATGCGGTGCCAAGGCTTGAAGTCCAAGCCATGGTCGGAGCCGATCGGCTCTCCGACCGGGCATCCGCGTACGTGAGTACCCGTGCCTCCGATGCGGACACGTCCGAGGGGACGGCGCCGCTGGGGAGCGGGCTTGCGCGGGACACCGAGACGGCGGTGACACCGTGCGAGCACGACGGGGCTCCGTACCACCATACAGTCAGGCGACGACTCGAACACGTGACGCGTGTGACATTGCCCCCCGGCGACCGGCCCGCGACCGGCCGATCCGGCAGGTCACCCGGCGTCGCCCCGCGGGCGGGAGTACGAGGACAGGCCTTAGGGTGGCGGGTCATGGAGACCCATGGTGAGACGCAGGACGGCGCCGGCTCGATCGGCGACTGGGCCACGTGCTCGGCCGAGCCGGGCTACCGCGCGGCGGTGCTGGACCTGCTCGGCGCGCTCGCGTACGGCGAACTGAGCGCCTTCGAGCGGCTCGCCGAGGATGCCAAGCTGGCGCCCGACCTCGCCGACAAGGCGGCCCTGGCCCGGATGGCCTCCGCCGAGTTCCAGCACTACCAGCGGCTGCACGACCGGCTCGCCGAGATCGGCGCCGACCCGCAGGAGGCGATGCGCCCCTTCGTCGAGCCGCTGGAGCTGTTCCACCGGATGACGGCGCCCTCGGACTGGCTGGAGGGCCTGGTCAAGGCCTACGTCGGCGACGCCATCGCGACCGACTTCTACCGCGAGGTCGCCGTCCGGCTGGACGACGACACCCGCGAGCTGGTCCTCGGCGTCATGTCCGACACCGGCCACGGCCAGTTCGCCGTCGACAAGGTCCGCCAGGCCATCGAGGCCGACCCGCGGGCCGGCGGACGCCTCGCCCTGTGGGGCCGGCGGCTGATGGGCGAGGCGCTCAGCCAGGCCCAGCGGGTCGTCGCCGAGCGGGACGCGCTGTCCAACCTGCTGGTCGGCGGTGTCCACGTGAAGGGCTTCGACCTGGTCGAGGTCGGCAAGATGTTCAACCGGATCACCGAGGCGCACACCAAGCGGATGGCCGCCCTCGGCCTGGCCTCCTAGGACCCGAAGACCGGCGCCGGGCCCCGCCCTCAGGCCGGCCGGTGCCGCCGCGGAGCGCGGTGGGCGCCGGCCCGGTGCGGGTGGTGCCGGTGCGCCGGGGCCCGCCCGGCGGCCAGGTCCGGCCGGGCCAGCAGCGAGGTGAGCACACCCGCGGCCAGTGCCGAGAACGCCACCGCGACCACCGGGTGGCGCCCGTCCAGGCAGAAGTGCGCGACCACCCCGCCGAGCAGTGCCGCCGCCAGCGCCGTCCCCACCACCGTCAGGCGGGAGGCCCGGAAGTACGCCGGCAGGCCCAGCAGCGCGGTCGCGGCCGCGACCAGGCCGACCAGCGCGAAGACGAGTGATTCGACCAGCAAGGCGGCCTCCCGGGGGGACGGGCGTACGGCACCGGAGCCGTCCCTGTCGCCGTACCCCCGCCGATCCGTCCGTACACACGACGGTGCCCCGCTCCCTGGGGGAACGGGGCACCGGACAGACCGTGCTCGGGCGGCGCCTCAGAGGGTGCCGAAACCGACCTTGCGGGCGGCCTGCTCGCCGATCTCCACGTACGCCAGGCGCTCGGCCGGGACGATGACGCGGCGGCCGTGCTCGTCGGTGAGCGAGAAGAGCTTGGTGGAGCCCTCCAGCGCCTTCGCGACCGCGCTCTCGACCTCATCGGCAGTCTGCGAGCTCTCGATCACGATCTCGCGCGGCGCGTTCTGCACGCCGATCTTGACCTCCACGGATTCCGTCCCTCCGGGGTTGCAGCCTCCACGCGCGGGCACCGGACCGCCTGGAACAAGCGTTCGCGACGACCGCGCCGTACGGCTTCACCATAGAGCACCCGATCACCGCCCCGGCGAAGGTCAGCGGATCGTCAGCGCTGAGCGGAACCCTCCGCCCCGAGGTCGCCCGGGTGCATCGGGAAGCCCTTCAGGCCCCGCCACGCCAGACTGGCGACCAGTCGCACCGCCTCGTCGCGCGGGATCTCCAGGCCCTGGGACAGCCAGTACCGGGCGGTGATCTGGGCCAGGCCGCAGACCCCGGCGGCCAGCAGCTTGGACTCCGCCTCCGGCAGGTCGGTGTCCTCCTGGATCACCTTGCTGACCAGCGTCGCGCTCGCCTCGGACGCCCGCTCCACCCGCTCGCGCACGGCCGGCTCGTTCGTCAGGTCCGACTCGAACACCAGCCGGAAGGCGCCCGACTCACTGGAGACGTAGTTGAAGTACGCCTCCATCGTCGCGGCCACCCGCAGCTTGTTGTCGGTGGTCGTGCCCAGCGCCTCGCGGGTCGACTCGACCAGCGCGTCGCAGTGCTTGTCCAGCAGCGCCAGGTAGAGCTCCAGCTTCCCGGGGAAGTGCTGGTACAGCACCGGCTTGCTCACCCCGGCGCGGTCGGCGATGTCGTCCATGGCGGCCGCGTGGTACCCCTGCGCGACGAACACCTCCTGGGCGGCACCGAGCAGTTGTTCACGGCGGGCGCTTCGCGGCAGGCGGGCACCGCGCGGGCGCTCCTGCGCCTCCTGGATGGCCGTCACGGCGCTCCTCACTTCGGGGTTTCTCGGGGGCTGGCAAGAGGGTCGATTCTACTTTTCGGTAACCGTGCCCGCGTTCGGCGAAGGCGAGAAAAGCTGCCCGGTCCCCTTGTCAGGAGCCCACAATACGGCGCTGACCTCGGCCTCGGCAGTGGTGTGACAAGGGACGGGAAAGCCGCACCACCCCCCGCCGCCCCCGACCTGGGGCTCACTACCATCGTCCACCATGAGCAGCGCTGAGCAGCAGGTACGTACGGTCGAGGTCCCCGGCGCGGTGCTCGCGGTGCACCGGCCCGCAGAGGAAGCCGGCGCCGACGGGCGCGAGCCCGGGCTCTTCGTGCACGGACTCGGCGGCTCGGCCGCCAACTGGACCGCCCTGATGGACCGGCTCGCCGGCGTCGTCGACGGCGAGGCCGTCGACCTGCCCGGCTTCGGCCACTCCGACCCGCCCACCGACGGCAACCTCAGCCTCTCCGGCCACGTCCGCGCCGTCATCGGCTACCTGGAGGCCTCCGGCCGCGGCCCCGTCCACCTGTTCGGCAACTCGCTCGGCGGCGCCGTCGCCGTCCGCCTCGCCGCGCTGCGCCCCGACCTCGTCCGCACCCTCACCCTGGTCTCGCCCGCCCTGCCCGAACTGCCCCCGCAGCGCTCCGCCTGGTCCACCGGCCTGCTCGCCCTGCCCGGCCTGCCCGCGCTGCTGCGCCGGCTGCCGGCCGGCCGGCCGGTCGCCCGGGCCGCTGGTGTACGGGCTGCGCGACAAGCTGGTCGCCTACCGCTCCGCCCGCCGGGCCTGCGCGGCCTTCGCCGACGCCCGGCTGCTGGTGCTGCCGGAGTCCGGGCACGTGGCGATGATGGAGCACCCCGACGCGGTCGCCCGGGCCGTGCGCGAGCTGATCGCGGCCCCCGCCCGCTGAGGCGGACGGGGAGACCCGCGCCGTATAGCGCCCGCTAACGGCCCGGTTCGGGGCGAGGTCACGGCGGTTCACTCGTTCAGGTGGCACGCAGGCATGTGAGCGATGGGTGACCGGAGGCCGGTCCTACCGTTCTGCTGCCGGACCGAACAGGTGTGGGGGAGAGCCGCAGACACCGGAACACCCGGTGGGTGGCGGGCAACAGCATGGGTCCCGGCGTACGGCCCCGCGGCTCCGGTAGCCCCTCGGAGGGGTAGCAACCAGAGGAGGTCTCCCGTGCGCGTCGCCCTGCTCACCGAGGGTGCCCGTCCGCATCCCGACCGTGGCACCGGAGCCTGGTGCGACCGGCTGGCCGAGGGCCTGCCGGAGCACGAGTTCGAGCTGTACCTGCTGACCGGCCCGGCCGGCCTCGGCGCCGTCGCCCGGCTCTCGCCCGCCTGGCAGGGCGCCCGCGACCTGGCACTGTGGGGCCGCCGCCCGCGCGGCCGGGCCCCCGGGTCGCTGCGCAGACGCCAGTACGCCGGGGCGTACGAGGAACTGGTGCGGGCCCTGGTGCTGCCGGGGGAGCGGGCCGGCTTCGGGGCCGGGCTGTACCGGCTGGCCGCGCTGGCCCGGGAGGACGACGGCACCCTGCCCGTCTTCCTCGCCTCCGCCCACGCCCGGCGGGTCCTGGAACGGACCTGGCGGCTGCCCGGCGCGGACACCTCGGCCGGACAGCCGCTGGTCTGCGACGTCCTGGTCGCCGCCGACCTGCTGGAGCAGTGCCTGCGCCCGCTGTCCGCGCCCTGGTACGGCACCGGGCCCGGCGGCCTCGGCGGCGCCGACCTGTGCCACGTGGTCGGCGGTGGCCCGGCCGCACTGCCCGCCCTGGTCGCCCGGCACCTGCACGGGGTGCCGTTCGTGGCCACCGAGCACGGGCTGCGCCTGCGCGAGCAGTACCTCGGCTGCCCGCCCCGAGCCGAAGGGCGCGCCGGTGCCGAAAGCGAGGAGCGACAAGCGAGGGACGAGCGCCGGAGCGACGACCGTCGGCATCGGGTTCGAGCGCCCGGAGGCGAGCGGGCGAGTCACGAGGCGCCGTACCGATGGCCGGTCCGGGCGCTGCTGCTGTCCTTCTTCCGGGCGCTCACCGAGGAGACCTACCGGCAGGCCGCGATACTCACCCCGGGCAGCGCCCACGACCAGCAGTGGCAGCGCCACTGCGGGGCCGACCCGGCGCGCACCCGGGTGGTGTACGAGGGCACCCCGGCCGTGGACCGCCCGGCGGCCGGACCGGAGCCCGAGCGGCCGACCCTGGTCTGGGCGGGCGCGCTGGAGCCCGGGCGCGACACCGAACTGATGCTGCACGCCTTCGCCCGGGTCCGCGCCGAACTGCCCGCGGCGCGCCTGGTGGTGCACGGCGAGGAGACGGCCCCCGGATACCTGGCGCACTGTGCGGCGGTCGCCGAGCGGCTGAGGGTGGCCGGGGCGGTGGACTTCGCCGGGCGGCCCGGCTCGCTCGCCGAGGTCTGGGAGGGCGGCACCGTCGCCGTGTTCTCCGCGCTCTCCCAGCGCAGCCCCCGGCTGCTCGCCGACGCCATGCTCAGCGGCCGCGCGGTGGTCTCCACCGACGTCGGGGTGGCCCGCGAGGTGGTCGGCCCGACCGGACTGCTGGTGCCCGCCCGCGACCCGCGCGCCCTGGCCGGGGCCTGCCTGGCCCTGCTGCGCGACGAGGAGCGGCGCTCCCGGCTCGGCCTGGCGGGACGGCTGCGGGCGCAGGAACGCTTCGCCGTCGAGCCGGTGATCGGCGCCTTCCGGGAGATCTACCTGGAGCTGGTCTCGCAGTACCCCGCCTTCCCCGAGGGCGGCACCGGCGAGGGCGGCCGGGCACCGCGCCCGTTCGCCCGCCCCGCCGAGTACTGGCTCGCCGACAGTCCGCGCGAGCGGGACGGCCGGGAGGCCCCTGAGGCCGGGGGCGAGGACCCGGGCGCGCGGCCGCCCGCCGAGGACAGGCACGGGCAGCTCGCCGCCCTTCCGGCCGCCGTCGAAGCCCGGCCAGGACCGTTCCGGCCCGAGCCGACGAGACCCGCCGGGCCGGCCTTCGCGGAGGCCGTCTGATGTCCGGCTCGGCGGTCGGCAGCCCCAGCGCCGATCCGGTGCGCGAGGTGATGGCCGAGCACCGGGAGCTGTGCGAGCGCGCCGTCGACCCGCTGGAGATCGCCGCCGGACTGGAGGAGGCCGGGTTCGGTCCGGAGGCCGCCGCGCGCTGCCGGCACGCCGATCTGTTCTCGCTGGCCGAGGAGTTGTACGCGCGGGTGCCCCGCCGGCCACCGGTGCCGGAGCCGTCCGCGGAGCGGCGGGGCGGGGCCGCCGGTCGGGCGGCGCTGACCGCCGCCGCGCTGGCCGTGCTGCCCTGCGCCGGGGTGGTGGCGCTCGGTGCCCGCTGGCCGGTGCTGCTGCCCGCGGCCGTACCGCTGGTGCTGCTGCCCGCGCTGACCTCGCCGCCCCCGGCCGAGCCGGGTCCGGCGCCGTGCGGCCCGGCCTGCCCGGGGGAGCTCGGCCCGGTGCGCGCGCCGGTCGGGCCGGCCGGTTCCCGGTGGCGCCCCGCCGCGCTCGGGTACGGGCTGGGCCTGGCAGCGCTGCTGCTGCTCCCGCTGGCGGCGCCGGGCGCGGACCGGCCGCTGGCCGCCGCGCTGGTGCTGGCCGCCGCGGTGTCGGCGGGCGCGGCCGAGCGGGCGGCCCGCTGGTACCGGCGGGTCGGCCGGGGGCATCTGGGGGCGGCCCGCACGCTGGCCGAGTTCCGGGCCCGGATGCGGCCGGTGCTGCCGGTCGCGGTCGCGCTGCACCTGGCGGTGCTGGCGGTGCTGACCTACGCCGCGCTGGCCGTGCTCGCGGTCGTCGCACCGCGCCCCGGGCCCGGCCACGGCGGCGGCCTGCTGCACCTGGCCGCCGAGCGGGCCGGCGCCACGGCGTGGGCGGCGCAGGGCGTGCTGGGCCTGCTGCTGGTGCTGCCCGCGCTGCTGGCGCGCTGCGGCCGGTCGGCGACCGCCGCGCTGGGCGCCGTGGCCGGGCCCGCCGCGACGGCGGTGCCGCTGGCCCTGGGCCGCCCCTGGCAGTCGGCCGTCCTGCTGGGCGGCGGAGCGGTCGCGGCGGTGCTGCTGGCCCACGGCTGGGCGGTGCTCGGCCGGGCCGGCTCGCACCGTTGACCCCAAGTCAGATCTCGTTCGCTGTTTTTCAGTCCGCCAGGTCGTCCCCGACCTCGCTTCGTGGAAGGACGCCCCCGATGAGGGTGCTGCTGCTGGGCGCCGACGGCTTCATCGGCCGCCGGGTGACCGATCGTCTGCTGATGGACCAGGAGTTGCAGGTGACGGTGCTCGGCCGGCGCGACTCGGCCGACATCCGCTTCGACCTGACCACGGGGAGCCCGGGCGCGCTGGCCCGCTTCCTGGACGCGGTCGCGCCGCAGGTGGTGATCAACTGCGCGGGCGCCACCTACGGCAGCTCGCGCACCCTGATCCGGTCGAACACGCTGGCCGTCGCGACGGTCTGCGAGGCGATCCGGCGCAGCCGGGAGCCGGCCCGGCTGGTGCACGTCGGCTCGGCCGCCGAGTACGGGCCGGTGCCCGGCGGGGTGCCGGTGTCCGAGCAGGCCGAGCCGCGGCCGGTCGGCCCGTACGGGGTGTCCAAGCTGGCCGGGACGGAGCTGGTGCTGGCCTCCGGGCTGGACGCGGCGGTGCTGCGGGTGTTCGACGTGGTGGGGCCGGGGGCGCCGACCGCCTCGCTGTTCGGGCGGCTCGCGGAGGGCCTGCGGCGGGCGCTGGAGCGGGACGAGAACCAGGTGCGGATGCCGGACCTGTCCGGATACCGGGATTTCGTGGACGTGCGGGACGTCGCGCGGGCGATCCAGGCGGCGGCGGTCTCGGCCGCCACCGGGGTGATCAACGTGGGCAGCGGGCACGCGGTGCGGGCCCGGGACGCGGCCCAGCTGCTGGTCCGGGCGTCGGGCTTCGAGGGGGCGATCGTGGAGGAGAACCGGCAGGTCCTGCTGCCCGCGCAGGTCGGCGGGCAGGGTGGTGACCACCTGCCGGGCCACCACCTGCCGGGCCACCGGGCGGAGGAGCGTCGGCCGGAGGGCCGGCCCGCCCCGGGCGAGCCGGTGCCGTGGCGGCAGGCGGACGTGCGCACCGCCCGGGACCGTCTCGGCTGGCGGACACAGGTGCCGCTGGAGGAGTCGCTCGGCGACGTCTGGCTGGAGACGGCCTGCCGGGTCTGAGGTCGTCCCGGTGGCGCCCCGGGCCCGCGGAACGACGGGCCTGGGGCACGGGCCCGGGGCGCCCTGACCGGCCCGGCGGCCGGTTCCACGATCCGGCGCGGCCCGTCTCGCCCATCGGACGAGCTGTCTCGGAATACCGGAGGGGCGTGACACTGTTGGCCTAGAGAGCCATCCGAGTGGCGGAGCGACAACCCCGTCCGAGGCTGGCCCTTGGCCACCTGAACAAGACACCCATCGGAGTCCCCGTGTCGTTGCCACCCCTGGTCGAGCCGGCCGACGAGCTCACCGTTGACGAGGTCCGCAGGTACTCCCGCCACCTGATCATCCCGGACGTCGGGATGGCCGGGCAGAAGCGGCTGAAGAACGCCAAGGTGCTGTGCGTCGGCGCCGGTGGCCTCGGCTCGCCCGCGCTGCTGTACCTGGCCGCCGCCGGTGTCGGCACGCTGGGCATCGTCGAGTTCGACGTGGTCGACGAGTCGAACCTGCAGCGCCAGGTCATCCACGGCCAGTCGGACGTCGGCCGCTCCAAGGCGGAGTCGGCCCGCGACTCGGTCAAGGAGATCAACCCCTACGTCGACGTGGTGCTGCACGAGGAGCGCCTCGACAACTCCAACGTGATGGAGATCTTCTCCGGCTACGACCTGATCGTGGACGGCACCGACAACTTCGCCACCCGCTACCTGGTGAACGACGCCGCGGTGCTGCTCGGCAAGCCGTACGTGTGGGGCTCGATCTACCGCTTCGACGGCCAGGCCAGCGTGTTCTGGGCCGAGCACGGCCCCTGCTACCGCTGCCTCTACCCGGAGGCCCCGCCGCCGGGCATGGTCCCTTCCTGCGCCGAGGGCGGCGTGCTGGGCGTGCTGTGCGCGTCCATCGGGTCGATCCAGGTGAACGAGGCGATCAAGCTGCTGGCCGGCATCGGCGACCCGCTGGTCGGCCGGCTGATGATCTACGACGCCCTGGAGATGAACTACCGCCAGGTGAAGGTCCGCAAGGACCCGAACTGCGCCGTCTGCGGTGAGAACCCGACGGTCACCGAGCTGATCGACTACGAGGCCTTCTGCGGCGTCGTGTCGGAGGAGGCGCAGGCCGCCGCCGCCGGTTCGACCATCACCTCGAAGCAGCTCAAGCAGTGGCAGGACGACGAGGAGGACATCTACCTCATCGACGTCCGCGAGCCCGGCGAGTACGAGATCGTCAACATCCCCGGCGCGGTGCTGATCCCGAAGAACGAGTTCCTCATGGGCGACGCCCTGGAGAAGCTGCCGCAGGACCGGAAGATCGTGCTGCACTGCAAGTCGGGCGTGCGCTCGGCCGAGGTGCTGGCCGTGGTCAAGGCCGCGGGCTTCGCCAACGCCGTCCACCTGGGTGGCGGCGTGCTCGGCTGGGTGAACCAGATCGAGCCGCACAAGCCGGTCTACTAGGCAGCCGGTACGTGAAGGAGGGCCCCACCGCCCCGGCGGTGGGGCCCTCCTTCGCGCGTCTCAGAGCGCGTGCCTGCGCTGCAGCACGTTGTAGGAGATCCAGCCCGGCAGCACCGGCAGCCAGAAGGTCAGCGCCCGGTAGAGGAACACCGCCGGGGTGGCGACCGCTGGAGGCACGTCCGCGGCGATCAGCGCGCCGATCAGCGCGACCTCGACCGGTCCGATGCCACCCGGGGTGGGGATCGCCGAGCCGGCCGCGTTGGCGGTCAGGAAGACCACCGCGACGGCCGAGAAGCTGACTTCGCCGCCGAAGGCCTGCACCGAGAAGTCCAGGCAGGCGGTGAAGGAGAGGGTCAGCAGCAGGATGCCGCCGAAGCCGGTGACCAGCTTGCTGGGCGTCTGCATCAGGTCGAGCATCCGCGGCACCACGCCGAAGAACAGCGAGCGCAGCCGGCCCAGGACGAAGCGGCGCAGCGGCGCGACCGCGGCCACCACCAGGGCGAGCACCGCGGCGGTCAGCACCCCGATGATCACCGCCCGGGAGGCGGAGAGGTCGCCGTTGGTCTGGCTGCCGGTGATCAGACCGAAGCTGAACAGCAGCAGCAGGTGCCCGGCCAGGCCGGCCAGCTGGGAGGCGCCGACCGAGGCGACCGCCTGGCCGGGGCGGATGCCGGCCTTCTGCAGGTAGCGGGTGTTGAGCGCGATGCCACCGATCGCGGCCGGGGCGACCAGCTTCACGAAGGAGCCGGCCAGCTGGGCCGCGACGGTGCGCCGGAACGGCAGCCGCTCGGGGACGAAGCCGGTCAGGCTCATCGCGGCGGCGACGTAGCTGAACGCGGCCGCCAGCAGGGCCGCCGCCGCCCACGCCCAGTTCATCTGGGAGAGCTTGAGCTGCGCCGGCTTGATGGTGGTCAGCGCCAGGTAGGCGGCGAAGGTGAGCGCGATCACCATGATCAGGCTCTTCGGCTTCAGCCGCTCCAGCTTGGCCGGCTCCATCGGCGCCTCGGGGGCGATCTGCAGGATCTGGCCGCGGATGCGGCTGAGCAGGTCCTCGCCGGCCGCCGCGATGTCCTCCTCGGCCTGCTGCTGGGTGCGCTCGCCCGCCGCGACCTGCTCCAGCGCCTTGGCCCGGGCGGCGGCCTTGCGCTCCTTGGTGAGCTTGGCGAGGTCGATCCGGGTGGAGCGGCTCATCCCGACCGGCTGGAGCAGCGGCAGCGCCTGGGCGACCCGGTCCGCGCCGAGCACCGCGTTGGCGGTGGCGACGGCCCGCTCGGGGCCGATCCGCAGGGCGAAGGTGGTCAGCAGCTGGGCGACGTCGATGCGCAGCGTCAGGTCGGTGGCGGCGATGTCGCCGCCGGAGAGGTTGACCAGGCAGGCCGCCTTGTCGTCCACCACGAGCAGCGACTCGCCGGTCAGCCGGCGGTGGGCGATCCGGCGCTCGTGCAGGGCGGCCACCGAGCGCCACAGCGAGGCCATCACCAGGTCGGTGACCTCCTCGTCGGCGAGCTCGTCGAGGGTCCGGCCCTCGACGTTCTCGTACACCAGGATCGCGGCGTCCGGGCCCAGCTCGGAGGTGGCCACCAGCTGCGGCGCGCGGGCGCCCGAGGCGGCCGCCGCGTACGCGATCAGGGCCTCCTGCTCCAGCGCCTGGCGCAGCGACTGGGGGCTGCGGCGCACCGCGACCGAGCGCAGCCGCAGCCGCCGCCAGGCCCGGTAGAAGAAGCCGGAGGCCTGCTGCTCGCGGTCGATGATGTGGACGTCCAGCGGCGGGCCGTCCTGCTGGGTGACGTAGTAGCGCCGGGTGCCGCCGGGGGCGTCCGGGGCGCGGTGGGCGCCGTCCGGGGTGAAGCCGACCTTGCGCAGGCCGATCATCAGGTGCTGGCCGGTGGGCCGGATGTTGGGGGAGCCGATCGCGTACAGCGTGCCGTACGCGACGGACCAGCCGATCAGCACGGTGAGCATCAGCGACAGCGGGGTGGTGTAGCCGCCGAGCAGCTCGGTGACCCCGCTGAAGACCACCACCACCCACAGGGCCACCCGCCAGCGCGGTCTGCTCGACATGCCGACGGCGGTCATGTAGGCGATCACCGGGGCGAGGTAGCCGTGCACCGGGTCGGTGAGGGTGCTGTTGCTGTCGAGCGGCAGCCGGGTCAGTGCCTCGCGGAGGTGCTCGGAGGCGCCCTCGGCCACCCACCAGTCGATGCCCAGCGAGACGCCGTACGCGAGCACCGAGGCGAGCACGCCGTCGGCGACCCGCAGGCCGTCGCGTTTGATCAGCCGCTCGACGGCGAAGGCCAGCGGCACGGCGAGCACCGCGACGCTGGAGACCAGGCCGGTGATGGTGGACAGCACCGCGGAGAAGTGCGGCGCGTTGGTGGCGATGTCCTGCTCGATGCCGCTGGTGGTCGAGGTGGCGATGCCGGCCAGGACGAAGACCGCGACTATCCCGAAGACCCCGGTCAGGAAGCGGATCAGGTCGGACGGGCGGTGCGCGCGGGCGGCGAGCAGCGGCTCGTCGACGTCCAGGTGCGGGGCGTCGTCCAGCGGGTCCTGGTACTCGGTCCGCGGGGCGGGCGGCGCCGGAGCGGGTGGCTGCGGCGGCGACTCGGGGGCCTTCTCGGGCGTGGGGGTCTTGATCGTCGGGTCCTTGATCAGGGAGACTTCCGGCGTCGGCCCGTTCTCGGGCCGCCCTTCGGACTCGTCACCGGGAGCCGGGGGTACGGCGGAGCCGGACTCGTCGGAGTCCCTGTCCACGCCCACGTCAGCCATCCCGGTCATCTGGTCTTGTCCTCGTATCACCACTCACCGCCCCGAAGATGGTGGCATGCCCCGACCCCCGGTGCTGGACAGGGGCCGGATCGGGCGCGGCGGGTCGTTCGCACGGGGCCGCGCACGCGTCCCTATAAGGAAGAATGCCGCAGGTGACGGACGTAACAGACGACGGCGTCCCGGACGCCCTACCGCCGTTCGCCGAACTGGTGCTCGATCTGACCGAGCGGATTCCACCCGGCCGGGTGATGACCTACGGCGACGTCGCCGAGTACCTCGGCCAGGGCGGGCCCCGGCAGGTCGGGCGGGTGATGGCCCTGTACGGCGGCTCGGTGCCCTGGTGGCGGGTGATCCGCGCGGACGGCCGCTTCCTGCCCGGTCACGAACACCGCGCCCTCGCCCACTACAGCGAGGAGGGCACCCCGCTGCGCGAACTCGTCGACCCGCCCCGGGTCGACCTCCGGCGGGCCCGCTGGGACGGCGAGGAGATTTCACCGAACGCTCCGCACGGGCGGGATTGACGGGGCAGGATCGTAGGCTCGATACGGGCGGGCCCGACGGGCCCGCCCCGGCCATGCCCCTCTGCACAACCCCAGGAAGTCCGTGAGCGAGCGAAGCGAGCGAGCCATCGAACGGCGCGTGTGGGCGAACGCCCCTGCCGAGCGCGGCGAGGCGGCCGCGTGAGCTCCCCCTACCGGCTCGTGCGCAGCCCGCTCGTCCAGCCCGACCCGCCCGTGCTGGACGCCTATCAGCGCGCCGTGGTCGAGCACACCGGCGGCCCGCTGCTCGTCCTCGCCGGCCCGGGCACGGGCAAGACCACCACCCTGGTCGAGGCGGTCGCCCGGCGGATCCAGGACGGCACCGACCCCGAGCAGATCCTCGTCCTCACCTTCAGCCGCAAGGCCGCCATGGAACTGCGCGACCGGATGTCCGGCCGGCTCGGCGGCTCCGCCGCCGCCCCGCAGGCCACCACCTTCCACTCCTTCTGCTACGCCCTGCTGCGCGCCCACCAGGACCCGGAGGACTACGCCGAACCGCTGCGGCTGCTCTCCGGCCCCGAACAGGACGTCATGGTCCGCGAACTGCTCGCCGGCGGCGCCGAGGACGCCAAGCGCACGGAGTCGACCAGCGGCTCCGCCGCGGGCACCCGCATCCACTGGCCGCTCGACCTGCGCGCCTGCCTGACCACCCGCGGCTTCGCCGACGAAGTCCGCGCCGTCCTCGCCCGCAGCCGCGAACTCGGCCTCGGCGAGGCCGAACTCGAACGCTTCGCCCAGGGCGTCCAGCGCCCCGACTGGGCCGCCGCCGCGCACTTCCTCGCCGACTACCTCGACGTGCTCGACCTGCGCGGCGTCCTCGACTACGCCGAACTCGTCCACCGCGCCGTCCTGCTCGCCGAACGCCCCGACGTCGGCGAACAACTCCGCAAGCGCTACCGGGTCGTCTTCGTCGACGAGTACCAGGACACCGACCCCTCCCAGGTCCGGCTGCTGCGCCAGCTCGCCGGCGGCGGACGCGACCTGGTCGCCGTCGGCGACCCCGACCAGTCGATCTACGCCTTCCGCGGCGCCGACATCAACGGCATCCTCGACTTCCCCCAGGCCTTCCGGCAGACCGACGGCAGCCCCGCCGACGTCAAGGTGCTGCGGGTCTCCCGCCGCTCCGGCGCCGTCCTGCTCGCCGCCTCCCGCGAACTCGCCCGCCGGATGCCGATGGGCCGGCTGCCCGCCGACAAACTCGCCCAGCACCGCGCCCTGCTGCCCTCCCGCGAGGGCGGCCGGGTCGAGGTCTACACCTACCCCACCCCCGGCGCCGAACTCGACTCGATCGCCGACCTGCTGCGCCGCGCCCACCTTGAGGACGGCGTGCCCTGGGGCGAGATGGCCGTCCTCGTCCGGGCCGGCGCCCGCTCCATCCCCGGCGTGCGCCGGGCCCTCGGCGCCGCCGGCGTCCCGCTGGAGATCGACGGCGACGACCTGCCGCTGCGCGAGGAACCCGCCGTCGCCCAACTGCTGCTCGCCCTGCGGGTCTGCGCCGAGCAGGCCGCCCGCGACAAGCAGGGCGACCCGGACGCCCCCGACCCGCTCACCACCGACCTGGCGCACACCCTGCTGACCGGCCCGCTCGGCGGCCTCGACGGCTCCGACCTGCGCCGCCTCGGCCGCGCCCTGCGCGAGGAGGAACGCGCCGCCCTGCGCGAGGAGGAACGCGCCGCCCTGCGCGCCGACGGCCGCCCCGCCGCCGCCCCGCGCCCGGCCGGCGAGCTGATCCGCGAGGCCCTCGCCGAACCCGAGCGCCTGATCGCCCTCGACCCGGCGACCGCCCGCCGCGCCCGCGACCTCGGCACCCTGCTGCGCAAGGTCCGCGAACTGCTGGCCGGCGGCTGCACCGCCGAGGAGGCCCTCTGGGAACTGTGGGACGGCAGCCGCCGCTGGCGCGAACGCCTGGAGCGGGCCGCCCTGCGCGGCGGCGCCGCCGGCCGCAACGCCGACCGCGACCTGGACGCGCTGTGCGCCCTGTTCGAGACCGCCGCCCGCGCCGAGGAACAGGTCACCGGCCACCGCAGCGCCCTCGACCTGCTCGCCGAACTCGAAGCCCAGGACATCGCCGCCGACACCCTCACCGTCCGCACCGTCCGCCCCGAGGCGGTACGGCTGATGACCGCCCACCGCTCCAAGGGCCTGGAATGGCGCCTGGTCGTCGTCGCCGGCGTCCAGGACGGCCTCTGGCCCGACCTGCGCCGCCGCGGCTCCCTGCTGGAGGCCGACCGGATCGGCCGCGACGGCCTCGCCGAACCGCTCTCCCCGGCCGCCCTGCTCGGCGAGGAACGCCGGCTCTTCTACGTCGCCACGACCCGAGCCAAGGAACGGCTGATCGTCACCGCCGTCAAGGCCCCCGCCGACGACGGCGACGAACCCTCCCGCTTCCTGCGCGAGCTCTACCGCGAGGACGTCGACCCGCGCACCGGCAAGGCCGTGCGCCGCACCCCGCCGGTCACCGTCGAGGACGTCACCCACCGCCCGCGCCGCCCGCTGTCGGTGGCCGCCCTGGTCGCCGAACTGCGCGCCGTCACCGTCGACCCCGCCCGCTCGCCCGAACTGCGCCGCGCCGCCGCCGAACGCCTCGCCGTCCTCGCCACCGCCACCGACGAGGACGGGCTGCCGCTGGTGCCCGCCGCCCACCCCGACCGCTGGTGGGGCCTGGACGACCCCACCGCCGCCCCCGAGCCGCTGCGCAGCGCCGACGCGCCCGTACGGCTGTCCGGCAGCGGCCTGGAACAGCTGGAGAACTGCTCGCTGCAGTGGTTCCTGGACAAGGAGGTCAAGGCCCGCGGCGTCGGCACCGCCGCCCAGGGCTTCGGCAACGTGGTGCACGCCCTCGCCGACGAGGTCGGCTCCGGCCGCACCCCCGCCGACCTCGCCGTCCTCATGGCCCGCCTGGACACCGTCTGGGACGCCCTCGCCTTCGACGCCCCCTGGAAGTCCCACCAGGAGAAGACCGAGGCCCGCACCGCCCTGGAGCGCTTCCTCAACTGGCACGTCCTGGAACGCGGCCGCGACGTCGTCGCCACCGAGCACGGCTTCGACGTCACCCTCGACGTCGGCGGCGTCTCGGTGCGCATCCGCGGCTCCATGGACCGGGTCGAGAAGGACCACGCCGGACGCGCCTACGTGGTCGACTTCAAGACCGGCAAGCAGATCCCCACCGACAAGTCGCTGCCCGAGCACAAGCAGCTCGCCGTCTACCAGCTCGCCGTCCGGGCCGGCGCCCTCAACGAACTGCCCGGCTTCGCCGAACGGCCCCCGGCCACCGGCGGCGCCGAACTCGTCCACCTGCGCGAGGCCGCCGCCAAGGGCGCCCCGGACGCCCCCAAGGTGCAGCGGCAGGAGCCGCCCGAGGGCGAACCGTGGATCGAGAACCTGCTCGCCGAGGCCGCCGGCAAGGTCCTCGCCGAACGCTTCGTCCCGCAGACCGGCGGCGGCTGCGACCGCTGCACCTTCCGCCGCAGCTGCTCCGCCCAGCGCGACGGCGCCCAGCTGGTGGAGTAGCCAGGGTCACGGCGGCCGGGCGCCCGGAGTGTCGGCTGCGCCCGTTAACGTTGCGGGGTGACCGCCGTGCTCAGCCATCCCGACCAGCTCAAGGAGCTGCTGGGCATCCCGTTCAACCGGGAACAGATGGCGGCCATCGGCGCCCCCCTCGCCCCCGCCGTGATCGTGGCCGGCGCCGGCTCCGGCAAGACCACCGTGATGGCCGCCCGGGTCGTCTGGCTGGTCGGCTCCGGCGCCGTACGCCCCGAGGAGGTGCTCGGCCTCACCTTCACCAACAAGGCCGCCGGCGAACTCGCCGAACGCGTCCGCACCGCCCTGGTGCGCGCCCGCGTGGCCGACCGGGACGACACCGAACCGCTCGGCGAACCCGAGATCTCCACCTACCACGCCTTCGCCGGCCGTCTGCTCAAGGAACACGGCCTGCGCATCGGCATAGAGCCGGACGTCCGGCTGCTCGCCGACGCCACCCGCTTCCAGCTCGCCGCCAAGGTGCTGCGCACCGCCCGCGGCCCCTTCCCCGCCCTCACCGGCACCTTCGCCAACCTGGTCGCCGACCTGACCGCCCTGGACGGCGAACTCGCCGAACACCTGGTCGAGCCCGCTGCGCTGCGCGCGTACGACGAGGAACTGCTCGACACCCTCGCCACCGTCAAACTGAGCAACGACGACCTGCGGGCCGTCCCCGCCACCGCCCGCGCCCGGCTGGAACTGCTGCGCCTGGTCGAGGACTACCGCCGCCGCAAGCAGGCCGCCGGACTGATGGACTTCGGCGACCAGATAGCCGCCGCCGCCCGCCTCGCCCAGCAGCGCCCCGAGGTCGGCGCCCTGCTGCGCGGCCAGTTCAAGGTCGTCCTGCTGGACGAGTACCAGGACACCTCCGTCGCCCAGCGCCTCATGCTCGCCGGCCTCTTCGGCGCCGGGGCGGGCCACCCGGTGACCGCCGTCGGCGACCCCTGCCAGGCCATCTACGGCTGGCGCGGCGCCTCCGTCGCCAACCTCGACGACTTCCCCCGCCACTTCCCCCGGGCCGACGGCCGCCCCGCCGACCGCTACGCGCTCAGCGAGAACCGCCGCAGCGGCGGGCGCCTGCTCGCCTTCGCCAACGAGCTCGCCGCCCCGCTGCGCGCCATGCACGAGGGCGTCGAGGCGCTGCGCCCGGCCCCCGGCGCCGAACAGGACGGCTACGTGCGGGCCGCGCTGCTGCCCACCCACGCCGAGGAGGTCGACTGGCTCGCCGACTCGATCGCCCACCTGGTGCGCACCGGCACCGCGCCCGGCCGGATCGCCGTGCTGTGCCGGGGCGGCGCGGCCTTCCCGGACATCCACGCCGCGCTCGTCGCCCGCGAGGTGCCGGTCGAGGTGGTGGGCCTCGGCGGGCTGCTACAACTGCCCGAGGTGGCCGACCTGGTGGCGGTCTGCGAGGTGCTGCAGGACCCGACGGCCAACGCCGCCCTGGTGCGCCTGCTGGTCGGCCCGCGCTGGCGGATCGGCCCGCGCGACCTCGCCCTGCTCGGCCGCCGGGCCGCCGCCCTGGTGCGCACCGAGCGGCCCGACGGGGTGGAGGCGCTGGCCGCGGCCGTCGCCGAGGCCGACCCGACCGAGGTGGTGTCGCTGGCCGACGCGGTGGAGACCTTCCTCACCGCCTCAACCGGCGAGGAGGGGGACCAGACCGACGACCTGCCGTTCTCCGCCGAGGCCAGGGTGCGCTTCGCCCGGCTCGCCACCGAACTGCGCGAACTGCGCCGCTCGCTCGCCGACCCGCTGATGGACGTGCTGCACCGGGTGCTGACCGTCACCGGCCTGGAGGTCGAACTCGCCGCCTCCCCGCAGGCGCTGGCCGCCCGGCGGCGGGAGACCCTGCACGCCTTCCTGGACGTCGCCGCCTCCTTCGCCGACCTGGACGGCGACCCGGGCCTGGCCGCCTTCCTCGGCTTCCTGCGCGCCGCCCAGGAGTACGAGCGCGGCCTCGACAGCAGCTTGCCCGGCGGCGAGGACACCGTGAAGGTGCTCACCGCGCACAAGTCCAAGGGCCTGGAGTGGGACGTGGTCGCCGTCCCCGGCCTGGTGAAGGGCGCGTTCCCGTCCGGCAGCGCGCGCGAACGCTGGACCAGCACCAAGCGGGTGCTCCCGCACGCCCTGCGCGGCGACGCCGCCACCCTGCCCGACGTGCGCGGCGGCTGGACGAGCAAGTCGATGGCCGCGTTCAAGAAGGAGCTGGCCGAGCACTCCGGCACCGAGGAACTGCGCCTGGGCTACGTCGCGTTCACCCGCCCCCGCTCGCTGCTGCTGGCCTCCGGGCACTGGTGGGGGCCGAGCCAGAAGACCGTCCGCGGCCCGTCCGCCTTCCTGGAGCAGCTGCGCGAGCACTGCGAGCAGCCCGGCGCCGGCGAGGTCGAGCACTGGGCCGAGCAGCCGGAGAAGGGCGCCGCGAACCCGGCGCTGGCCGCCGCCGTCGAGCGCCCCTGGCCGCTGCCGCTGGACCCGGCCGCCCAGCACGCCCGCCGCCGGGTCGCCGAGGTGGTGCGGGGCAGGATCGCGGGAGTGCCCGCCCCCGAACCGGAGCCGATGGCGGTCGAGGACCAGCGCCAGGTCGCCTCCTGGGACCGCGATCTGACCGCGCTGCTGGGCGAGTTGGAGCGCTCCCGGCGCACCGCCCGGGAGGTGCCGCTGCCGCCCGCACTGTCCGCCACCCAGCTGCTGCGGCTGGCCGCCGACCCGGACGGCTTCGCCCGCGACCTGGCCCGTCCGATGCCGCGCCCCCCGCAGCCCGCGGCCCGGCGCGGCACCCGCTTCCACGCCTGGGTGCAGTCCCGGATCGAGCCGCTGCTGCTGATCGAGCCCGGCGCGCTGCCCGGCGCCGACGACGACGGCATCGAGGACGAGCAGGACCTGGAGCGGCTCAAGGAGGCGTTCCTGCGCACCCCGTACGCCCAGCGCAGGCCCCACCGGGTCGAGGCGCCGTTCCAACTGGTGCTGGCGGGGCGGGTGGTGCGCGGCCGGATCGACGCGGTCTACCGGGACGGTGACGGGGTGACGGAATCCGGTGGTGCGTCACGCTACGAAGTGGTGGACTGGAAGACCCACCGCGAGGAGACGGCCGACCCGCTGCAGCTCGCGGTCTACCGGCTCGCCTGGGCAGAGCAGGCGGGCGTCGATCCCGAGCTGGTCACGGCTTCGTTCCTGTACGTCCGCAGCGGACGGATCGTGCGTCCGGAAGGACTTCCCGATCGAAAAGAGTTGGAACGGCTCCTGATCGGGAACAGTGACTAATGAGTCACGCAGAGCATCCAAGTCATCGCGCCGACGCCCGAAACCTGTGCGTCGTGCACGTTTCGCGCCTATTGTGGGGTCGGTAACCGGTCAACCCCCGTGCTCCGGCCGCCAGCGAGGCCCGTATTCCCTGACCCTCAGTCATCACCGCAGGTGCCCCAGGCATCGGCGTCGTCTGCTGGAGAGACCGAAGTTGAGCGCGACCGGATGGATCAGAGAGCGGTTCACCGGGCCGACCCCGGGACCCGCTCCGGGCACGACCGGCACCTGGCCGAGGACGGCGCTCGCGCTGCCCTTCATCGGCATGGCGCTGATCGTCGCCCTCGACTACCTCAGCGGCACCGAGGTGACGGTCGAACCCGCCCTCACCGCCGTACCCGCGCTGGCCGCCGTGGTCAGCCGCCGCACCTGGTACCCGCTCGCCATCGGCCTGTGCACCGAGGCGGCGGCGTTCCTGATGGCCTTCCGCAGCGACGCGCTCGGCGAGTCCGTGCACGCCGCCAGCGTCATCGCGATCCTGCTGGTCGCCACGATCGGCTGGGTCAGCGCCACCCTGAGACTGCGCCAGGAACGCGCCCTGGCCGACGCCCAGCTGGTCGCCTCGATCGCCCGCCGGGTGCTGCTGCGGCCCGTCCCCGAACGGGTCGGCAGCGTGCGCGCCGCCGTCCACTACGAGGCCGCCGCCGCCCACGCCCGGATCGGCGGCGACCTGTACGAGGTCGTCAACACCCGGCACGGCGTCCGGGCCGTGGTCGGCGACGTGCGCGGCAAGGGCCTCGGCGCGGTCGAGACCGCCGCCGCCGTCCTCGGCGCCTTCCGCGAGGCCGCCCACCAGGAGCCCGCCCTCGACCGGGTGGCCGGCTGGCTGGCCGTCAGCCTCGACCGCGCCCTGCACGAGAACGACCACCCCGGCGTGGAGGAGGAGTTCGTCACCCTCGTCCTGATCGGGGTGCGGCCCGACGGCACCGCCGAACTCGTCAACTGCGGCCACCCCTCGCCGCTGCTGTTGCGCGGCGGACTGGTCCACCCGCTCGAACTCGTCGAGACCGTACCGCCGCTGGGCGTCCTCGACCCGGCCGACGTCCACCCCCCGGTGCACCGGGTCCCGCTGCACGGCGGCGACCGGGTGCTGCTGTTCACCGACGGGGTGATCGAGGCCCGCGACCGCTCCGGCGCCTTCTACCCGCTCGCCGAACGCTTCCCGCGCTGCGCCGACGGCCGCCCGGCCGACGTCCTCCAGCGCCTGCACGAGGACGTGGTGCGCCACGTCGGCCGCCAACTCGGCGACGACGCGGCCATGCTGCTCCTGCAGTACGACCCGACCCCGCCCGCCATCGCCCACCTGCCGCAGCAGGCTGGCATCCTGACGAACCATTAGAGAGCCGGGTGGCGCCTCACAGCGAAACCCGTACCAGCAGCGGCCGGTGGTCCGACACCGCGGCGCGCGGCGCCGCCGCCGGACCCACCGCCGCGCGCGGCACCCCCACCGCCAGCACGTGGTCGAACTGTACCGCCGGCCGGTGCGAGGGGTAGGTCGGCGTGCGCGCCAGGTCGTACCAGCCCTGCAGTCGCGCCCGCGGCTCGCGCACCCGCCGCCGGCGCGGCTCGGCCACCGCCGGCCGGGCCCGCCGGGCCGCCCGCAGCTCCCGCACCCGCACCCGCGGCGCGGTGCGCTCCAGCGCCGTCGCTCCGCCGAGCACCGTGCGCGGCACCGCGCCGACCAGGTTGAAGTCCCCGAGCACCAGGTGCGGCCGCGGCAGGTCGGCGATCCAGCGCCGGATCCCGGTCAGCTGCGCCATGTTCCAGCCCGGCACGAAGGACAGGTGCGCGGCCACCACGGTGAACGGCCCGTGCTCGCCCTCCAGCACCGCCGCCAGCGCCGCCCGCGGCTCGTCCGGCACCGGGGTCAGCCCGCGCCGCCCGGCCACCCGCAGCGGCAGCCCGAACGGCGCCGGGGCGAAGCGCCGGGCCCGCCAGTGCCGCACCGGCAGCCGGGTCAGCAGCGCCGTCCCGTACGAGGGCGGGGCGCCGTCGCCGACCTCGCCCGGCCCGTACACCCGCAGGCCGTTCGGCCCGGACGGCTCCGGCACCCAGCCCGCCACCGGTGCCGGTCGCCCGTGCAGTGCGGCCGCGAAGCGCCAGTCGCCCGCGCCCATCGCCTCGGCCGCCACCGCCGCCTGGTCGGTGCCGCCCGAGCGCTCCTGGTGCCGGTCCACCTCCTGCAGGGCCAGTACGTCGGCGTCCAGCGCGGCGATCGCCTCGGCCAGCGGGGCTCCCGCGTCGGCCGGGTAGGGCCGCGGCGCGCCGTCCGGGGCGAGCGGCTGACCGTGCAACAGGTTGAAGGTGGCGATGCGCAACTGGCTCACACCGCACGACGGTACCCGAGGGGGCGCGGCTTGAGGCCGGAGGGCATACCGGGTATACATACCGAGTATGTCCATCCGTCACGGTCTGCTCGCCCTGCTCGACCAGGGCCCCCGCTACGGCTACCAGCTGCGCACCGAGTTCGAGGCGCGCACCGGCGCCACCTGGCCGCTCAACGTCGGACAGGTCTACACCACACTGTCCCGGCTGGAGCGCGACGGCCTGGTCGAGGCCGCCGGCGAGGACGAGGAGGGCCACCAGTTCTACGCCGTCACCGACGCCGGCCGCGCCGAACTGCGGGCCTGGTTCGACACCCCGGTGCCCCGGACCAACCCCCCGCGCGACGAACTGGCGATCAAGCTCGCCATGGCCGTGACCGTCCCCGGAGTGGACGTCTCCGCCGTCGTCCAGGGCCAGCGCCGGCACAGCATCAAGGCACTGCAGGACTACACCCGGCTCAAGGGTCGCGCCCTCGCCGGTGAGGCGAGACCCGGCGCCGTGCCCTCCGAGAGCAACGACCTCGCCTGGCTGCTCGTCCTCGACCAGCTGATCTTCCAGACCGAGGCCGAGATCCGCTGGCTCGACCACTGCGAGACCCGGCTCGCCCAGCAGGCCGAACTCCAGCAGGCCCGCGCCGCCGAGGCCGCCCGCGACGGCGCCGCCAAGAAGCCCGGCCGACTCGGCCGCCGCACCCGCGCCTAGGGCCCGCCGGGAAGCCCGGCCGACCCGGCCGCCGCACCCGCGCCCAGGCGCTGCCACTCGATTCACAGGGCCGACGCCCCGAACGTCGAGCCCGTATCCAGCACAAGGGGGGAACCGTGTCCCACACCGACCAGTCCCGGCAGGCGCCGGTACTGCACTTGGAGAACGTCACCCGCGTCCACGGCCAGGGCGCCGCCGAGGTCCAGGCCCTGCGCGGCGTCGACCTCAAGGTCCACCCCGGCGAGTTCGTCGCCGTCATGGGCCCGTCCGGCTCCGGCAAGTCCACCCTGCTCACCCTCGCCGGCGGCCTCGACACCCCGACCACCGGCCAGGTCCTGGTCGAAGGCGTCGCCCTCGGCGCCCTCGCCCGCAAGAAGCTCGCCCAGGTCCGCCGCCGCTCCGTCGGCTACGTCTTCCAGGACTACAACCTGATACCGGCCCTCACCGCCGCCGAGAACATCTCGCTGCCGCGCGAACTCGACGGCCTGTCCGCCCGCGCCGCCCGCCGCGAGGCCCTCGCGGCCCTGGAGGAACTCGGCATCCCCGAACTCGCCGACCGCTTCCCCGACGACATGTCCGGCGGGCAGCAGCAGCGCGTCGCCATCGCCCGCGCCCTGATCGGCGACCGCCGCCTCGTCCTCGCCGACGAACCCACCGGCGCCCTCGACTCCACCACCGGCGAAGCCGTCCTCGCCGTCCTGCGCGCCCGCTGCGACGCCGGCGCCGCCGCCATGATGGTCACCCACGAAGCCCGGCACGCCGCCTGGGCCGACCGGGTCGTCTTCCTGCGCGACGGCCGCATGGTCGACGAGTCCGTCAGTCAGGACGCCGCCACCCTGCTCGTCAGCGCCGCCGCCAACAGCAAGCAGGTGGACGAGTGAAGCCCGGCGCCTGGCGGCTCGCCCTGCGCATCGCCCGCCGCGACGCCCTGCGCGCCAAGGGCCGCAGCGCCCTGGTGATCGCGATGGTCGCGCTGCCCGTCCTCGGCGTCACCGGCGCCGACGTGATCTTCCGCAGCGCCACCCTCGAACCCGCCGAAAGCGTCGCCCGGACCATGGGCCGGGCCGACGGCCAGCTGGAGATGGCCGAGCGCGGCGCCTCCGTCAAGCAGGCCCCCGACCCGGGCGACCACTCCTACATGGTCTTCAACCCCAAGTACGAGGCCAAGGACGGCGCCGCCCCGCAGTACACCCCCGCCCAGCAGCGCTCCCGCGACACCGAACCCGCCCAGCTCGCCCAGCAGTTGCTGCCGCCCGGCAGCACCCTGGTGCCCGAATCCCAGGGCCCGGACACCGCAGCCAGCAGCGCCGAGGGCCTGCTCTCCACCCGTACCAGCGAAGCCGACCTGACCGACCCGGTCTGGCACGGCCGGCTCGACGTGGTCGAGGGCAGCGCCCCCGCCAACGACCAACAGGCCGCCGTCACCCGCGAGTTCCTCAACCGCTCCGGCCTGAGGATCGGCGACCGCACCACCGTCCGCGGCCTGGAATCCAGCCCCTTCACCATCACCGCCGTCGTCGAGTACCCCGGCGACCTCAAGGGCACCGAACTCATCACCCGCCCCGGCACCCTGATCGGAAAGCTCCCCGAGACCTCCGGCCGCGACAGCGCCTCCGCCACCCGCTGGCTGGTCAAGCTCCCCGCCGGCGCCACCCTCGACTGGGCCAAGGTCACCGAACTCAACGGCTACGGCTTCGTCCTGGCCTCCCGCAGCGTCATCCTCGACCCGCCGGCCCGCGCCGACGTGCCCTACTACGTCGAGATGGACCGGGTCCGCGGCGACAGCGGCACCGCCCTCCTCGACCGCACCTACGTCGTCATCCTCGCCACCGTCGTCGGCATGGCCCTGCTGGAGATCGTCCTCCTCGCGGGCCCCGCCTTCGCCGTCGGGGCCCGACGCTCACGGCGGCAGCTCGGCCTGCTCGCCGCCGCGGGCGGTGACCGCGCCAACGTCCGCGCGGTCGTCCTCGGCGGCGGAGGCGTGCTCGGCCTCACCGGCGCCGCCATCGGCCTCGGCCTCGGCGTCGCCCTGGTCGCCCTGCTGCGCACCCGGGCCGAGGAGTACTCCGGCGCCCGCTTCGGCCACTTCAACCTCCAGCCGCTCGACCTGCTCGGCGTGCTCCTGGTCGGCCTGGTCACCGGACTGCTCGCCGCCATCGTGCCCGCCGTCCAGGCCTCCCGCCAGGACGTCGTCTCCGCCCTCACCGGCCGGGACTCGCTCAAGCCGCCGAGCCGCAAACTCGCCCTGCTCGGCCTGCTGATGCTCGTCGCCGGCGCCGCCTTGGCCCTGGTCGGCGCGACCAGCGGCTTCTCCAGCCGCACCCTCGCCGTCCTCGGCGGCTCGCTCATCGCCGAACTCGGCATGGTCGCCCTCACTCCCTACCTGGTCGGCCTGTTCGGCAGGCTCGGCCGCTGGCTCTCGCTCGGCCCCCGGCTCGCCCTGCGCGACTCCGTCCGCCACCGCGGCCGTACCGCGCCCGCCGTCGCCGCCGTGATGGCCGCCGTCGCCGGCTCCGTCGCCGTCAACGTCTACATCGCCAGCTACGACGACGAGTACCGCCGCGAGTACGTCGCCGCCGGCCCGCCCGGCGCCGTCATCCTCGGCACCGGCTACGGCACCAGCGCCGAGGCCAAGCTGCTGCCACAGATGCGCGACACCGTGGAACGCAGCATCTCCGCCCTCGGCCCGCGGGCCGACGTCTCCCACGTCGACTACAAGGGCGACTGCCAGGACGGCGGCTCCTGCGGCTACATCCAGGTCATGCCGCCCAAGGAACGGCGCTGCCCGGTCTTCGACCGCGACACCCCGGCCGACCCCGGTGAGATCAAGCGCGTGATGAGCACCGACCCGCGCTGCCAGGTCCACGAACGCGGCGACAGCCGGTACGGCGACCTCACCGCCGGCGACGCCACCCTGCTGCGCAACCTGTACGGCGTCACCGACCCGGCGGCCGGCCAGGCCCTCACCGCCGGCAAGGCCGTGGTCTTCGACCCGCGCTACTTCAAGGACGGCAAGGTCGTCCTGCGGTACAGCGAACCGACCACCACGGGCGCCGGCGGCATCCCCGCCAAGCCCAAGAACATCGAGACCGCCATCGACGCCGTCCTCGCCCCTTCCGCGATGCCGGCCCCCGGCCAGGTCATGATGACCCCGGACACCGCCACCCGGCTCGGCTTCACCACCCGGCCGGCCGGCTCGGTCTGGCTCCCCGGGGCCGCGCCCTCCGACGGCGACCAGCAGAAGGCCGACGGCGCCCTCGCCAAGCTCACCGACCGCACCGTCCTCAGCGTCGAACGCGGCTACCATTCCAAGGCCGGAATCATCGGCCTCGGCCTGGCCGGCTTCGCCGGACTCGTCGCCCTCGGCGCGGCCGGCATCGCCACCGGACTGGCCGCCGCCGACTCCCAGCGCGACCTGACCACCCTCGCCGCCGTCGGCGCCGAACCGCGCATCCGACGCTCGCTGTCCGGCTTCCAGTGCGGGGTCATCGCCGCCATGGGCACCCTGCTCGGCGCCGTCTGCGGCCTCCTGCCGGCCGTCGCCCTGCGCAAGGTCCAGGGCGTCGCGGCCGACTACCCCGGCATCAGCCCGGAGGAACTCGCCGACAAGTCGTCCGTGGTCCTCCCCTGGCCCACCATCGCCGCCACCATCGTGGTGCTGCCGCTGCTCGCGGCGGGCCTGGCCGCGCTGCTCACCCGCTCGCGGATCTCGCTGCTGCGCCGCACCGGCTGAGCTGGGCGCCCGCTTCCCGTCACCTCCGTGCGCGCGGCCGTCGCGACGGGGGTGGCGGAGCTTGCGCGGCGACTCGGCTCGCGCGGTGACGGGGGCCGCGCGGTGGCGGAGGTTGCGGGGGTGACGGAGGTTACAGCCCCGACGGGGTCCGGCACCCGGAGGGCCGGGGCAGGCACCCACACGGGCGAACTACAGTCGTCGGTATGACGAGAACCCCGGACAGCGCCGTCCGCTCCTTCATCGACCAGCACCAGGCCGCCTTCCTCGCCGACCTCTCCGAGTGGCTGGCCATCCCCTCGGTCTCGGCCGACCCCGAGCGGGCCGGCGACGTGCGCCGTTCCGCCGAGTGGCTGGCCGCCAAGCTGCGCGCGACCGGCTTCCCGGTCGCCGAGGTGTGGGAGACCGACGGGCTGCCGGCGGTGTTCGCCGAGTGGCCGTCCGGGGACTCGTCCGCGCCGACCGTCCTGGTCTACGGGCACCACGACGTGCAGCCCGCCGCCAAGGAGGACGGCTGGGACACCGAGCCCTTCACCCCGACCGTGGTCGGCAAGCGGCTGTACGCGCGCGGCGCGGCCGACGACAAGGGCCAGGTGTTCTTCCACACCCTGGGCGTGCGCGCCCACCTGGCCGCCACCGGTCGCACCGCGCCGGCCGTCAACCTCAAGCTGCTGATCGAGGGCGAGGAGGAGTCCGGCTCGCCGCACTTCGCCGACCTGGTCCGGCGCGAGGCCGAGCGGCTGGCCGCCGACGTGGTGGTCATCTCCGACACCGGCATGTGGTCCGAGACCACCCCGACCGTGTGCACCGGCATGCGCGGCCTCGCGGACGCCCAGCTCGACCTGTACGGGCCGGACACCGACATCCACTCGGGCTCCTTCGGCGGCGCCGTCCCCAACCCGGCCCAGGTCGCGGCCGAACTGGCCGCCGCCCTGCACGACGCCGACCGCAAGGTCGCGGTCCCGGGCTTCTACGACGGGATCGTGGAGCTGACCGAGCGCGAGCGCGAGCTGTTCGCCGAACTGCCCTTCGACGAGGCGCAGTGGTTGCGCGTCGCCAAGTCGTACGGCACCCGCGGCGAGGCCGGGTACTCCACCCTGGAGCGGGTCTGGGCCCGTCCGACCGCCGAGGTCAACGGCATCTGGGGCGGCTACACCGGCCCCGGCGGCAAGACCATCGTGCCGTCCTCGGCCCACCTCAAGCTGTCCTTCCGGCTGGTCGCCGGGCAGGAGGTGGAGAAGGTCCGCGAGGCCGTCCGGGCCTGGGTCGCCGAGCGGGTGCCCGAGGGCATCCGGTACGAGCTGGTCTTCCCGGGCGCGACCCGGCCCTGCCTGACCCCGCTCGACCACCCGGCGCTGCAGTCCACCGTCCGCGCGATGGGCCGCGCCTTCGGGCAGAAGATCCTCTTCACCCGCGAGGGCGGCTCCGGCCCCGCGGCCGATCTGCAGGACGTGCTGGGCGCGCCGGTGCTGTTCCTCGGCATCTCGGTGCCCTCGGACGGCTGGCACTCGGTCAACGAGAAGGTCGAGCTGGACCTGCTGGCCAAGGGCGTCGAGACCGCCGCCTACCTGTGGGGCGACCTGGCCGAGAACTTCCGGCCCGGCGCGTGAGCCCTTTCGCTGCGAGCTCGTTTGCCGTGAGCCCGTTCGCGCACCATCGCAGTCAGATCACTCATCCGGATGATTCACCACGTGGGGATGGAACGAAGTGAGCACCGTGCCTGACACCGAGCGCCCGCAGGCCCTGGCCCTGGCCAGGGCGGGGGTGGACCGGGCCGCCGAGCACCGGTTCGACGAGCCCTGGCTGGCCGCGGCCTGGAGCCACCCCACCACCCGGGTGCTGCCGATCGCCGGCGGCGAGGCCTTCGTCGTCGACACCGCGCAGGGCACCGAACTCGTCCTGCTGCCCTCCTTCGAGGCACCGCAGACCGGGGACCGCTACTTCCTCGGCACCGACGAGGACGGCGTCTCCTACTTCGCGCTGGCCGGCGAGAGCCTGCCCGGCCGGCTGGACGGCGACGCCCGCCCGGCCGGACTGCGCGAGGTCGGCGCGCTGCTGTCCGACCGCGACGCCGGCCTGCTGGTGCACGCCGTCGCCCTGGAGCACTGGCACCGGCTGCACAGCTTCTGCTCGCGCTGCGGCCACCCGACCGAGAAGGCCGGCGCCGGGCACGTGCGGCGCTGCACCTCCTGCGCGGCCGAGCACTACCCGCGCACCGACCCGGCGGTGATCATGGTGATCACCGACGAGCAGGACCGCTGCCTGCTCGGCCGCCAGGCGCTGTGGCCGGAGGGCCGCTGGTCCACGCTGGCCGGCTTCGTCGAGCCGGGGGAGTCGATCGAGCAGGCGGTGGCCCGCGAGGTCCACGAGGAGGCGGGGGTTCAGGTCGGCGAGGTCCGCTACGTCGCCAGCCAGCCCTGGCCGTTCCCGTCCAGCCTGATGCTCGGCTTCATGGGCAAGGCCCTGCCCGGCGGCACCGAGATCACCGTGGACGGCGAGGAACTGGCCGAGGCGCGCTGGTTCTCCCGCGAGGAGCTGCGCGCCGGGATGGAGGCCGGCGAGATCCTGCCGCCCTCCGGCATCTCGATCGCCCGCCACCTGGTCGAACTCTGGTTCGGCGAACCACTGCCGTCGGCGGCGCGCTGGTAATCCTGTACGAATTCCCGGGTACCTCCGGGCAGTTCCGTGCAGTTCCGTGCCCATGGGGGCGCGCGGCTTATGCCGCGCGCCCCCGATTTTCTTTCCCAGCCCTTCCCGAACCCGCCACGACCAGCTGTTCGTGGCCGGACGGGCCAGTTCTGCTACCGCCCGAAGCTCCAGGACCCCCACCGTCAACCCGCGCGGACGACATTGCCGGAAACGGCTGAAACAGCGTCACCGCGCTCGCTACATTCACTCGGGTGACAATCCCCCGGGGCACCGCCCAATCCCCCAAATACCAGCGCCTCGCCGCCGACCTGCGCCGCCGGATCGCCGAAGGCGAGTTCACCACCGACGCCGCCCTCCCGGTCGAGAGCGAGCTGGAACGCCAGTACGGCGTCGCCCGCAACACCGTCCGGCTCGCCGTCGACGTCCTGGTCAACGAAGGCCGCCTCGTCCGCCTCCAGGGCAAGGGCACCTACCTGCGCGAACACCCCGTCCTCGACCACCACGCCTACGGCCCCACCCTGCCCCCGGCGCCCCGCGACTGCCTCGCCGCACCCTCCACCGTCTACCTCGGCGAAGCCGCCGAAGCCGGGCGCGAACTCAGCACCGACTTCGAGATGATGATCGTCCGGGCCCGCGTCGACATCGCCGAACGCCTCGGACTGCGCCCCGGCGAGGCCATCGTCGTCCGCCGCCAGCTGCGCCTGCTCGACCGCGAGCCGTACTCCATCGAGGAGAGCCACTACCGGGCCGGCCTCGCCGCCGGCACCCCGCTGATGGAACCCGACCCCGTGGAGGGTGGTGACGAAGCCGTCCTCGCGGCCCTCGGCCGCACCGAGATCGGCGCCGTCGACCACCTCGTCGCCCGGATGCCCGGCCCCGAGGAGGCCCAGTGGTTCCAGGGCGGCCCCGGCGTGCCGCTCATGGTCCAGACCCGGGTCACCTACGACCGGCGCGGCCCCGTCCGGGTCATCGAGACCCGCTACTCGGCCGACCGCAGCCGGCTCGTCTACGGCATCGGCGACCTCGGCGCGCGCACCACGCTGCCCGCCCCCGCCAACCCCGTCGACCCCGCCCGGGCCGACGCGCCGTGAGGCGCGCCGATCCCGGGGGATCTTCCCTGACGCCCGGTCAGGCGGCCAGGGCCTTCTTGACCTGAATCAGGCTCGGGTTCGTCATCACGACCCGCTCGCCGCCGCCCACCGGCTGGACCAGGACCGTCGGCACCGTCTGGTTGCCGTTGTTCACCGACTCCACGAAGGACGCCGACGCCGGGTCCTCCTCGATGTTGATCTCGGTGTAGCCGATGCCTTCACGGTCCAGCTGGCTCTTGAGTCGGTTGCAGTACCCACACCAGGTCGTGCTGTACATCGTCACGCTGCCGGACATCGAGGGGGCTCCTTCGAAAGAGGGGTTCGTACGGTCTCACAGCCGCAACGCCCACCGGGCGGCCGGCATTCCGGCGCCCGTACCGAGGAAATGCGGAGCGATCATCCTGCGATCACACCGGGCCTGTGGACAACCCCGCCCCCGTTGTCCCAGCGGGCTGAGAGGATGGAACGCATGCAGGAAGACCTCTTGAGCGGCAGCCCCTACGACGGCCCCCACGGCTCCCCCTGGGCCGACCCCGGCGCCGCCACGGGCCCCGACGCCGTGCTCGCCGGGCTCGACCCCGAACAGCGCGCCGTCGCCACCGCCCTGCACGGCCCCGTCTGCGTCCTCGCCGGCGCCGGAACCGGCAAGACCCGCGCCATCACCCACCGCATCGCCTACGGCGTGCGCAGCGGCGTCTACCAGCCCGCGCAGGTCCTCGCCGTCACCTTCACCGCCCGCGCCGCCGGCGAGATGCGCGGCCGACTGCGCCAGCTCGGCGCCGACGGCGTCCAGGCCCGCACCTTCCACGCCGCCGCCCTGCGCCAGCTCCAGTACTTCTGGCCCCGCGCCGTCGGCGGCCCGGTGCCCCAGCTGCTCGAACGCAAGGTCCAGCTCGTCGCCGAAGCCGCCGGCCGCTGCGGACTGCGCGTCCAGCGCACCGAACTGCGCGACCTCACCGCCGAGATCGAGTGGGCCAAGGTCACCCAGACCGCCCCCGAGGACTACCCCGCCGCCGTCGCCAAGTCCGGCCGCGAAGCCCCCCGCGACCCCGCCGAGACCGCCCAGGTCTACCGCGTCTACGAGGAGACCAAGACCCGCCGCGGCAACATCGACTTCGAGGACGTCCTGCTCCTCACCGCCGCCATCCTCGAGGACCGCCCCGACATCGCCGACCAGGTCCGCAGCCAGTACCGGCACTTCACCGTCGACGAGTACCAGGACGTCTCCCCGCTCCAGCAGCGCCTGCTCGACCAGTGGACCGGCCCCGGCGGCGGGGCCAGCCTCTGCGTCGTCGGCGACGCCAGCCAGACCATCTACTCCTTCACCGGCGCCACCCCCGACTACCTGCTGAACTTCCGCGGCCGCCACCCCGAGGCCACCGTCGTCAAACTCGTCCGGGACTACCGCTCCACCCCCCAGGTCGTCCACCTCGCCAACGGACTGCTCGCCCAGGCCCGCGGCGAGGCCGCCCGCCACCGCCTCGAACTCGTCTCCCAGCGCGAGTCCGGCCCCGAACCCGTCTACACCGAGTACGAGGACGAACCCACCGAGGCCGAGACCACCGCCCGCCGGATCAAGGACCTCCTCGCCACCGGCGTGCGCGCCAGCGAGATCGCCGTCCTGTTCCGCACCAACGGCCAGTCCGAGGTCTACGAACAGGCCCTCGCCGACCTCGGCGTCCCCTACCAGCTCAAGGGCGCCGAGCGGTTCTTCGAACGCCCCGAGGTCCGTGACGCCGGCGTCCTGCTGCGCGGCGCCGCCCGCGCCGCCGCCGACCCGCTCACCGCCGGCGCCCCCGACCTCGCCGGCCAGGTCCGCGCCGTCCTCGCCAGCCGTGGCTTCACCCCCGAACCGCCCGCCGGCTCCGGCGCCGTCCGCGACCGCTGGGAATCCCTCGCCGCCCTCGTCCGCCTCGCCGAGGAGTTCGAGCGCACCCGCACCGCCGAGGGCCTGGGCACCGACCTCGCCGCCTACGTCGCCGAACTCGACGCCCGCGCCGCCGCCCAGCACGCCCCCGCCGTCGAAGGCGTCACCCTCGCCTCCCTGCACGCCGCCAAGGGCCTCGAATGGGACGCCGTCTTCCTCGTCGGCCTCACCGAGGGCACCCTGCCGATCATCTACGCCAAGACCGACGAACAGATCGAGGAGGAACGCCGCCTCCTCTACGTCGGCGTCACCCGCGCCCGCAAACACCTCAGCCTCTCCTGGGCCCTCTCCCGCTCCCCGGGCGGCCGCGCCTCCCGCAAGCCCAGCCGCTTCATGGACGGGCTGCGCCCCGGCTCCTCCGCCCCGGGCGCACGCACCGGCGCGCGGGGCGGGCGGGGGAGCGTCGAGCCCGGCGAGCGCTCGGCCGCCCGACGGATCCGCGGCCCGGTCAAGTGCCGGGTCTGCGACAAGCCGCTCACCGACGCCGTCGAACGCAAGCTGCGCCGCTGCGAGGACTGCCCGTCCACGATGGACGAGGCGCTGTACGAGCGGCTGCGCGAGTGGCGGGCCCGGCAGGCCAGGAAGCAGGGCGCCCCGGCGTACGTGGTGTTCACCGACGCGACACTGATGGCGATCGCCGAGGACGTGCCCGCCAGCCGCCAGGAACTGGCCCTGATCTCGGGGGTCGGAGCCATGAAGCTGGACAAGTACGGGGCCGCCGTGCTCTCGTTGTGCGCGGGGGAGGAGCCCGAGGAGGATCCGGACGGCGTCGAGGACGACGGTCCGGTCGATCCGGCGTGAGCCGGCACGGGCGCGGTCCAGGGGACTGCTCGGGGGACTTCGCAACCGCTGCGGAACGTCGTGGCGAGCGCTGCGGAACGTCGCGCGGATCGTGCCGTCGACGGCGTCGCGTGAACTCGCGTGAAAAATAGTTTGCGCGGCATACCGGGAGCGCAATAGCCTGCCGGAGCGGTCAAGGGGACGCGGTCGCACGGGGTGACACCTGTGCCGATCCCCCTCGCCCCACAGCTTTACCGAGACAGACATCCGAACATTCGGAGCCAGGGGAACCAGGCTCCGCGAGACGCCGAGAGGAGGCGAAGACAGTGGGAAACATCATGATCACCAAAATGACTGGCCAGACCGTTGTCGCTGCCTCCCTGCGTGCCACCCGTCTGCGGGCGCTCGCCGAGCTCGGTGGAACCGGTCTGGGTCTCGACACCACCGGTGTCTCCGTCGCCTCCGTTGTCAGTGGTCTTGGACACACTGATCTCTGCCTCACGGGCGGCAGGAGTGTCGAAGGCACCGTTGTCGAGACCGGTCTGTCCCGTGACTGGGCGTCGGTCGGCATGTCGCGTCCCGAGCGCGATGAGCGACCGACCCAGGCACCGAAGGCGGCCGTAGCCGCCGCCATGCATGGCGGCTATGCGCAGGTCATCGGTGCCGGAAACGCCCAGAAGCAGAACGAGCAGCAGATCAACCAGGCCACGGCCGCCTTTATCGGCGCCAAGGCCATCCGGATGCGGGCCTTCCGCGGGCCTGAACCCTGGAGAGAGCGAACCTGAGTCAGCCTCAGGTCGGCACCTCCAGGGCCGCGGAACCCGTCACACCGGGATCCGCGGCCCTTCTGTTTTGTCCGGTACGCAAG
Organism: Kitasatospora sp. NPDC053057; assembly: GCF_044546945.1. Classification (NCBI taxonomy): domain Bacteria; kingdom Bacillati; phylum Actinomycetota; class Actinomycetes; order Kitasatosporales; family Streptomycetaceae; genus Kitasatospora; species Kitasatospora sp. NPDC053057. The sequence continues at coordinate 204,099 of NZ_JBITZP010000005.1, forward strand.
ACCACCCAGGCCCTCCGGGGCCTCCGGCCCAGCACCACCAGTCCACTGGGCCGGAACCACTGAGAAGACGAGGAAGACGCAACAGTGTCCACGGTCATCACGCCCATCCCGTCCGTACCGCCGACAAGCCAGATCACCAAGGCCGACCAGGCCGACCCTCCGGAGGTTCCGTTCATGCAGCTCAACTCGATCGAGCAGGCCGAGGCGCTCGGTCTCCCCATCCCCTGCCGCGCCTTCGACCCCGAGGTCTTCTTCGCCGAGACGCCCGCCGACGTCGAGTACGCGAAGTCCCTCTGCGGCACCTGCCCGGTGAAGGAGGCCTGCCTGGCCGGCGCCCTCGAGCGTCGCGAGCCGTGGGGCGTCTGGGGCGGCGAGCTGTTCGTCCAGGGTGTCGTCGTGGCCCGCAAGCGGCCGCGTGGCCGTCCGCGCAAGACCGAGGTCATGGCGTGAACCCCGCCGACCACGTCAGGGCCGTCCGTCGGGGAGAGCAGCCCCCACTGGACACCGCCCTCCGCCGGTCCGTACGGATCGCCGCCGCCAAGGCCGACTCAGCGGCCAGCACCCGCCCATTCCCGAGCACGCACCACGAGCAGGACCACCACATGACCCCCGCCGCCATCGATCCCACCGTCCGCGCTGAGCAGACCACCGAACTTCAGATCCAGAACAGGACCCTCGAAATGCAACTTCTGCATGAATCCCTGGCCCGTGCCCATATGCAAGACAGGCTCCACGAGGCCGAGGAGCAACGCCTCGTCAGCCGGGTCGTCCGGGCGCGCAAGCTCCGGCAGCGGGCCGAGCGTGCCTCCATGCGGGCGCGCAAGGCGCTCGCCGTCGCGCTGATGTAGGCGCACCGCCGCTGATCCGACTGACCCCCGTCGTGCCGCAGGCCGCCCCCCGTTCGCGGGGAGCGGCCTGCGGCCGTTGTGGTCGGCTGTTGCTGTCGTCTCAGGGGCGGGCGGGCTTGGGGTTCTTCCTGGCCGCTGCCGGGGTGCGCTTCGCGGGCTTGGTGGCCTCGGCCGGCTCGGCCGCCTCGGCCGGCTCGGCCGCCTCGGCCGGCTCGGCCGCCTCGGCCGGCTCGGCCGCCTTGACCGGCTTGGCTGGCTTGACGGGCTTGACGGGCTTCGCGGGCGGTTCGGCGGAGAACTCGGGTAGCCACTCCAGCATCTCGGCGCGGAACGGCGCCTTGGCGCCCAGCTGGCACAGCACCCCGATGGTGCTCAGCGTCACCCGGTGGATCAGCAGGTACGCGGGCGGCAGGTTCAGCTGCTTGCCCAGGTTGTAGGCGGGCGAGCGCGGATCGGCGATCCGGGCCGCCTGGGCGCGCATCCAAGCCCGGGTGAAGTGGAAGCTGTCCACCGCGGCCGGCTCGATGATCGGCAGCAGGTAGTCCAGCACCGCATCCGGGTCCAGCTGGATCGAGGGCTTCACGAAGCCCTCCTCGCGGAGCATCTTCAGCACGCCCGCCGCGTCCCCGGCCAGCGCCATCCGCAGCGAGGCCCCGATCGGCGCGGGCAGCCCGCCAGGCAGCCGGTCCACCGTGCCGAAGTCCAGCACCCCCAGCCGCCAGCCCTCGGCCGGGCCGTCGTCCTTCAGCAGCCGGAAGTTGCCCGGGTGCGGGTCCGCGTGCAGCAGACCGGTCCGGGACGGGCCGGCGAACAGGAACCGGGCCAGCAGCTGCCCGGCCCGGTCACGCTCCTCCTGGGTACCGTTCGTGATCACCTCGGCCAGCGGGGTGCCGCCCATCCACTCGGTGACCAGCACCTGGTCGGCCTGCGCCACCACGACCGGCACCACGATGTCCGGGTCGCCCGCGAACTCCTCGGCGTGCCGCCGCTGGGCCTGGGCCTCCAGCCCGTAGTCCAGCTCTTCCGAGACGCGCTCGCGCAGCTCGGTGATCAGCGGCTTGATGTCCAGCCCGGGGATCAGCGGGCCGAGCAGCCAGGCCACCCGGCTCAGCTGGGAGAGGTCGGCGAGCAGAGCGTCACCCGCGCCCGGGTACTGCACCTTGACCGCGACCTGTCTGCCGTCGTGCCAGACCGCCCGGTGCACCTGGCCGATCGAGGCGGCCGCCGCCGGGCGGTCGTCGAACTCCAGGAACAGCTCGCGCCAGTTGTCCCCGAGCCGCTGGGCGAGCGCGGTGTGCACCTTGGCGGCGGGCATCGGGGGAGCGGCGTCCTGCAGCTTGGTGAGTGCGGCCCGGTACGGCCCGGCGATCTCTTCGGGCAGCGCGGCCTCGAAGACGGACAGCACCTGCCCGAACTTCATGGCCCCGCCCTTGAGTTCACCCAGGACCTTGAACAGCTGGTCGGCGGTGGCCTGCTGGAGCTCGGCCGTCACGACCTCGGCGGAGCGACCGCCGATGCGCCTGCCCAGCCCGAGTGTGGCGCGGCCGGCTATCCCCAGCGGCAGGGCGGCGAGCCGTGCCGTGCGGGTCACTGCCTTGCGCGGAAGATCGCTCACCCGGGCCTCCAATCCCCTGGCCCCCCGACACCGGACGGCCCACCATCACTAGGCCATTGTGCCCGCTTCCCGGACTGCGTCCGCCGGTATTTCACGGGGGCCTGCGGGCGGCGCCTTCCCTTTGCGGGGAGTTGGGCGGCTTGGTCCGGCGGGCTGCTGTCGGCGGGGGTGTTGCCTCGGTGGTCGGGTGCGGTCCGGGGACGGTGCTGTCTTGGTGGCCGGGGGCGGGGGTGGGGGGGGGGCGCCTAAAACAGCCGGCCGGGGGGTGTAGAAGGGGTGCGGGGTGGGGGCGGAGGGTTGGAGGGGGGTACCCCGCAGAGGGAGCGTG
>NZ_JBITZP010000005.1:206896-207982 GCF_044546945.1 Kitasatospora sp. NPDC053057
CCGGGGGGGGGGGGGGGGGGGGGGGGGGGGGGGGGGGGGGGGGGGGGGGGGGGGGGTGTGGGGGGGGGGGGGGGGGGGCGGGGGGGGGGCCCCCCCCCCCCCCCCCGGCCGGGTCTTATGCGTCGGCTTCGGTGGTGCGGCGGTAGGTGGCCAGGTGGACGCCGGTCTTGGCGATCGTGGTGGAGGCCAGCTCCAGGGTGCGTCGCACGCCGTCGGTGGGGAGGAGTGACTTGCCGCCACCGAGCAGCACGGGCATCACCATGAGCCGGAGCTCGTCCACCAGGTCCTCGCCGAGGAGGGTGCGGACGAGGGTCGGGCTGCCCATGATCAGCAGATCGCCGCCGTCGGCCGCGCGCTGCTGCCGGACCCACTCGACGGCCCCGGTGCCGGGGACGAGGGTGCTGTTCGTCCAGGTGAGATCGGCTTCGTCGAGCGTGTCGGAGACGACATACTTCTTGATCGAGTTCATCTGGTCGGCGAGCGGGTCACCGGCCCGCCCGGGCCAGGCGGCGGCCATGGTCCGCCAGGTGCGGCGGCCGAAGAGCAGGGCGTCGGCGCTGCTCATCGCCTCGTTGATGAACGGGCCGATGGTCTCCGGGTCGAAGAACGGGTGGGACCAGCCGCCGTGGGCGAAGCCTCCATCGGTGTCCTCCTGCGGGGCGCCGGGGGCCTGGACGACGCCGTCGAGGCTGACGAACTCGCTGATCACGATGCGCATGGGGTACTCCTCCGGTGGCTTGCTCGGGGTTGTGCGAGGGAGACCGGGGGATCGGCTGGGACTCATTGCCCTCAAGTAGTGATCCTGGTCACATTGTTGACGCTTCGGGGGCCCGCCCCCTCCCCCCACCCCCACCCCCCACCCGCCCTCCTCCCTCCTCACCCGCCGCCTGCCCACCCACCTCCAGCCCTCGCCCCGCTCCTCGGAACAGCGGCTCCCGCTTCTCCCGGCCCGCGCCCTGCCCCAGGCAGGGCGCGGGCCATGGGCTCACCTGGCCATGGGCTCACCTGGCCATGGGCTCACCTGGCCATGGGCTCACCTGGCCATGGGCTCACCTGGCCATGGGCTCACCTGGCCATGGGCTCACC
>NZ_JBITZP010000005.1:208080-246503 GCF_044546945.1 Kitasatospora sp. NPDC053057
CCTGGCCGGGCGCTCCGCCCGTGTCGCCCCCGGCGTCAGGTCGGGCGGCTGCTGAGCCCCGCAGCCGCCGGGCCTGTGCCCGGTGCGTTCCCTACTCCTCCCTCCTCCTCAGCCCGGCGGCAGCGGTTGCCACAGGCAGCCGCAGTCCGGGTGTCCTCGTAGCCGTAGGCGGCGGGGCATCCCGTCGCCCGCCGAGATCTCGCACCAGCCGTCAACGCTCGGCGGCCGACCGCCATCCAGGTACACCTGGACGTGCAGTGCCGCGAGGCCAGCGACGGCCGTCGCCAGGGCGGTGTCGCAGGCCGGGGTGCGGGCCCGGCCGGGGCCGTTGTCCGCCAGCTGGGCCAGGACCCGCGGCCAGGTCGCGTCCTCGTCCTCCCGCCGCAGCACCAGGCAGTGCCCGCAGGCCGACCTTCCGGGGATCACCAGTGGCCCGATGATGCCGAACTCCTCGACCACGCCCACGTACAGGTGGGGCACCCCGGCCCGGAGCAGCAGCCGGGCCTCGTACGTGCCGCCCGCGAAGGCGGCGCTGCCGTCCCTGGGCGCGAGGACCACGAAGTCGGGTGGCGGGTCGTCGGATTTCCGCCGTGGCACCGGGACCAGCGGTCGGCCCGCGGCCCGTTGCACCGTCTCCCGGGCGACCGTCGAGCGCAGCCGCCCGACGTCCGTGGGTGGCAGTCCCGCGGGGGAGCAGTCGCCGTGCTGGACCCGCCCGCTGTCGGCCACCGTGACGGTGCCGGTGCCGCCGGCGGCGAGCACCGCCGCCACGGCCGCGCCGACCCGGCCCGCGCCGCGCACCTCGATCCGGGTCTCGGCCCGCCGGGCCAGGACCGCCGGGGCGGCGCCCGGGCCGGAGTGGACCAGGGACAGCGAGGCGAGGTCGGGCCCGAGCAGGTCCCGGTGGGGCCGGGGGAAGCGGGAGAGTGCCCGGTCGGTCGCTTCCGCGTCGTCCAGCAGCCCGGTCTCCTCCAGCTCGCTCAGCAGGGTGTCGGTGGGTTCCCGGCCGAGCCCGATCCGCTCGCCGGCGGACAGCAGCTCGGGTCGGTCGCGCGTCCCGTCGACCAGTTCGAGGAACTCGCACAGCGTCTTGTCGGCGTTGCCGAGCACTCCGGCGTACCGGGTGACGGTGCCGAACTGCAGGGTCTCGGAGTCCCGCCAGCTGCGGGACAGAGCGGGCTTCAACACGAGGCGCACGACGATCTCCCTTCCGATCGTTTCCGGACGGCTGACCGCAGCATGCCCCATCGCGCCGACTGCGTGCAGAAAGTTATCCACAGGCCCGTGGGCATGATCACACCATCTGTTTGCAGACCCTGTGGATAACTGCCCATCCTCCCCGGCGTCGGTTTCCGGACACCCCCTGTCGGCCTTTCGTTCCCGATCGCTCCATGAAAGATTTCGGCCACGGCACCGGACTTCTGTCAGCTGTACCGGGTAACGTCGTGTGCCATGGCAGCCGAGCGGGACTCCCATCCACCGGCGTCGCGTCGGCGTGCCCGTGCAGCGACCGGGTCGCAGATGGCGGCGCCGAGCACGCGCGGGCGCCCGGACGAAAAGCAGCGCGAGAAGCAACGCGAGAACCAGCACGAGAAACAGCAGGCGAGGCCGCAGCACCCGCCGTCGAACGTCGTGCCCCCGGAGGTGCACGACCGCAGCCGGGTCGAGGTGCGGCGCAGCGCCCGCCGCAGCCGCACCGTCTCCGCCTACCGCGAGGGCGATCGCACCGTCGTGCTGATTCCGGCCCGGATGTCGCACGCCGAGGAGCAGCGCTGGGTCGCGCAGATGCTGGAGAAGCTCGCAGCCCAGGAGCGCCGGCGGATCCTCGGGGACGATGCCCTGATGGCTCGGGCCAGGGAGTTGTCGACGGCCTACCTGGGCGGTCGTGCCCAGCCCGTCCAGGTCCGCTGGGTGACCAACCAGAATTCGCGCTGGGGCTCGTGCACTCCCAGCGAGGGGACGATCCGGCTGTCCCACCGGCTTCAGGGCATGCCGGAATACGTGCTGGACTACGTGCTGCTGCACGAGCTGGCGCACCTGCTGGTGCCGGACCACGGCCCGGCGTTCTGGGCGCTGTTGGAGGCCTATCCGCGGACGGAGCGGGCCCGCGGCTATCTGGAGGGCGTGGTGTCCGCCGCCCGGCTCCCGCACATTCCGGGTGCCCGGCACGGTGCGCCGGGGCCGGATCCGGCGGCCTCCTGTGGTTGAGGCGGCTTGATGAAGAGTGACCGAAAAGGGGGCGCGGGCCGATAAGGCCCGCGCCCCCTAGGTGCGTCGCACCTCAGGCGGTCAGGCGGTCAGCCGCCGTGCCCGGGCGACCAGGTCGCGCACCGAGTGGTCGGTGAGCTCCGGCAGCCGGTCGTAGTCGAACCAGCGCAGATCCAGCGACTCCTCGCTGATCAGCGCCTGCGCCCCGGCGGGGGCCAGCGCGATGTACTGGACGTCCAGGTGGGTGTTCTCCGGCCGGTCCTTGCCGGTGCAGCGGACCTGATGGCGGTCCAGCTTGGCGGGGACGGGTGCGCCGTTCTCCCGCAGCAGGGTGAGGTCGGGGATGCCGGACTCCTCGACGGCCTCGCGCAGCGCGGCGGAGGCGAGGTCGGCGTCGCCGGGCTCGCAGTGCCCGCCCATCTGCAGCCAGATGCCCACCTTGGGGTGCAGGGTGAGCAGCACCCGCCCCGCGGCCGGGTCGATGACCGCCGCGCTCGCCGTGAGGTGGGCGGGCAGGCAGGACCGGTACACGCCCTCGGGCTGCTCGGCGAGGTGCGCGAGGTAGTCGAGCCGCAGCTGTTCCTGGTCCTGGTCGGCGGGCCGCCAGTCGGTCAGGGTGCGGACGGCGTCCGCGTGCAGGGTGGACGTGCCCGTCCCGGTGGCCGTCATGCGGTGGGCTCGCCCTTTCCGTCGGTGCCGTCCTCGTCGGTCGTCGGCGAGTCGCCCTTGGCCCGGTCGTCCTTGGTGAGGTCGGGCTTGCCGGCAGCGGCCTCGCCGAGCAGCTTGTCGAGGGCGTCGAAGTCGAACCCGCCCTCCAGGTCGCCGCTGCCGCGGTGCACGAAGGCGTCCGGGTCGTCCAGGTCGGCAGCGGTGGGCAGCATGTCGGGGTGCTCCCAGAGGGCGTCGCGGCCCTCGACGCCGCGGGCGTCGGCGAGCAGTGCCCACAGCCGGGCGGCGTCGCGCAGCCGGCGCGGGCGCAGCTCCAGGCCGACCAGGGTGGCGAAGGTCTGCTCGGCGGGGCCGCCGGCGGCGCGGCGGCGGCGGACGGTCTCGCGCAGCGCGCCGGCCTGCGGCAGGTGGGGTTCGGCGGCGGCGTGGACGACGGCGTCGACCCAGCCCTCGACCAACGCGAGCGCGGTCTCCAGGCGGGCGAGCGCGGCCTTCTGCTCGGGGGTGTCCTCAGGCTGGAGCAGGCCGCCGGCCAGCGCCTCCTGGAGGGCCTCGGGGTTGCTCGGGTCGAGCTGGCCGACGAGCTCCTCCATGCGGGAGGTGTCGACCTTGATGCCGCGGGCGTAGGCCTCGACGGCGCCCAGCAGGTGGGCCCGCAGCCACGGCACGTGGGCGAAGAGCCGCTGGTGGGCGGCCTCGCGCAGGGCGAGGTAGAGCCGGACCTCCTCGGCGGGCACGTTCAGGCCCTCGCCGAACTCGGCGACGTTCTGCGGCAGCAGGGCGGCCTTGCCGGCCGGGGCGAGCGGCAGGCCGACGTCGGTGGAGCCGACGACCTCGCCGGCCAGGGCGCCGAGCGCCTGGCCGATCTGGGTGCCGAACATGGCGCCGCCCATGGAGCGCATCATGCCCATCAGCGGGCCGGCCATGGCCTGCATCTCCTCGGGCAGGACGCCGCCCATGGCGGTGCCGACGCGCTCGGCGACCGGGTCGACGAGGTCCTTCCAGACCGGGAGGGTCGCCTCGATCCACTCGGCGCGGCTCCAGGCGACGGCGGTGCCGGCGCCGGAGGGGAACTCGGTGACTCCGTCGAGCCACAGGTCGGCCAGGCGGACGGCCTCCTCGACGGCGGCGCGCTCGGCGGCGCCGACCGAGCGGTCCTTGCTCTTGCCCTCGGCGGGTTCGGCGACGACGGTCTGCCGGGCGATGTTCTGGGCGAGCTCCCAGTTCACCGGGCCGCCCTCGAAGGAGAGCATCTGCCCGAGCTGCTGGAAGGCGGCGCCGAGGTCACCGGGGTTCAGACCGCCGAACATCGCGGCGAACGGGTTGTCGGCTCCGCCGCCGCCGGGGCCGCCCGGGGCGCCGGGCATGCCGAACATCGCGCCGAAGGGGTTGCCGGCTCCGAAGCCGAACGGCTGGGGGCCGCCGGTGCCTTCCTGGCCCTGCTCCTTCTTCTGCGCGTCGTCGGGCTTGGCCTTGCCGTCCTCGGGCTCCTCGGGCGGAACGCCGAATCCGAAGGGAAGGTCGCTCACGGGGTCCTCGATCCGGTCGGCCGTCATACGGGTGTGGCGGGAAGTGCTGCCGCCCGGGGGTCCGGTGGAGCGGGGGACTCGTGGGCGGCTCCCGCGCGCAAGCCCGCGCCGGGTGCACCGCCGGGCCTTCGCCTCGGGCAGGATGGGACGTACGTGACACACGTCCGTACGCACATAAGCTAACCGTGGAGGATGGCCGGTGAGTTCCCCGCCTTCGGACGTTCGCTCTGGGCTGACCGCAGGAGAGGACGACCCGGACACCACGGTGTCGCCGCCTCCAGCCTACGGCGGGCGGCCGCTGACCGTGGCCGTGACCGGCGCCGCGGGAGTGCTGGGCGAGCGGGTCGCCGCCCGGCTGGTGGCCTCGCCGCACGTGCGCAGGGTGCTGGCGGTGGACGACCGGCGCGGTGAGGTCGCGGGCGTGCAGTGGCGGGTGCTGGACGTGCGGGATCCGGCGGTGGCCGAGCGGCTGGCCGGGGTCGACGTGGTGGTGCACCTGGCGATGGACTTCGGCATGGAGTCCGACCCGCGGGCCCGCAGCGCCTACAACGTGCGCGGCGCCCAGACGGTGCTGACCGCGGCCGCGGCCGCCGGGGTGCACCGGGTGGTGCTGTGCACCTCCGCGATGGTCTACGGCGCGCTGGCCGACAACGAGGTGCCGCTGGCCGAGGACTCCGAGCTGCGGGCGACCGACGAGGCCTCTCTGGTCGGGGACCTGCTGGAGATCGAGCGCCTGGCCCGGCGGGCGCCGCGCGCCCACCCGGGGCTGCAGGTGACGGTGCTGCGCCCGGCGGTGGTGGTGGGCCCGGGGGTGGACACCGTGCTGACCCGGCACTTCGAGGCGCCCCGGCTGCTGGTGGTGGCCGGTTCCCGCCCGTGCTGGCAGTTCTGCCACGTGGACGACCTGGCGGCGGCGCTGGAGTACGCGGCGCTGGGCCTGGTCGAGGGCGAGGTGACGGTCGGCTGCGACGGCTGGCTGGAGCAGGAGGACGTGGAGCGGCTGTCGGGGATCCGGCGGATGGAGCTGCCGGCCGCGCTGGCGCTCGGGACGGCGGCCCGGCTGCACCGGCTGGGTCTGACCCCGGCCCCGGCGGGGGACCTGGCGTACACGATGTACCCGTGGGTGGTGTCCGGCAGCCGGCTGCACGAGGCGGGCTGGCGGCCGGAGTTCACCAACGAGCAGGTGCTGGCGGAGCTGCTGGCGCAGGTGTCCGGCAAGCACGCGGTGGCGGGGCGCCGGCTGGGCGGCAAGGAGGCCGCGACCAGTCTGGGGGCGGCCGGGGCGACGGTGGCGCTGGTCGGTACGGCGGCGCTGGTGCGCCGGGCCCGCAAGCGGCGCCGTTTCTGATCCGGGGATCTCCGAGCGGGCGGGTACTGAACGGGCGGCAAGCGATTCTCACGATGCGAAATTTCGTAATCGTGATGCGGAAGCCCCTTGTCGTGGTCGACCCCGGATGAGGAATCATGGGGTCATGTCCGAGAACCACGACCCCATCCGCCTGCTCGCCATCCGCGACACCCCGCTCTCCCTGGACGAGGTGTACGAGGCGGTCGGCGACGACGCGGCCGGCGGCACCACCGTCTTCGTCGGGACGGTCCGGGACCACGACGGCGGCAAGTCGGTCTCCGCGCTGGAGTACAGCTGCCATCCCACCGCCGAGCAGGAGATGCGCCGGATCGCCGAGAAGGTCGTCGCCGACTTCCCGGTCAAGGCGCTCGCCGCGGTGCACCGGGTGGGCCGGCTGGAGATCACCGACAAGGCCGTGATCGTCGCCGTCTCCTGCGCCCATCGCGGCGAGGCCTTCGCGGCCGCCCGCCGGCTGATCGACGACCTCAAGCACGAGGTGCCGATCTGGAAGCACCAGGTCTTCGCCGACGGCGAGGAGGAGTGGGTCGGCGCCGGCGGCTGCTGACCACACCCCGCCACCCCGCACCCCGCACCCTGCCAACTCGCACCCTTCACCGCCTCCGGGCGCCGGTCCCGGCCGGGTGCGCCGGAACCGGCCGCACACGGAGCGCGTCCCTCGGGTCAGGCGCGCCGAGGCCTCACCCGAACGGGTCCGGCCTGGTAGGCCGGATACTCCCTGGAAGTGAGCCGATCGGCCGTCCCGTAACCCGGACGGCGCTGGCCGCGTTGTCCGCCGGAGTGGTTAATCTGCTCATAGACAACGACGAGCTGGGAGTACTGATATGGGTGCGCTCGCCTGGTTGATCATTCCGGTTGTCGCCGTCCTGGTCGCCGCCGCCTGGGCGGGCTGGGCCCAGCGGGCCCCGAAGGCGACGGGGGACCCGGCCTCCCTCGCCGAGCACCGGCGCTTCATGGCCGCGATGGAACGCACCACCGCCGGCACCGCCGCCCCCAGGGAGCGCTCCGGCCGGTAGCCCGGCGGGCGCCGCGTCATCCGCGTCCCGTACTGTCGAGGCATGCCACGCCGCTCCGCGACGATGCTCGCTGCCACCCTGCTGCTCATAGCGCTGCTCTGCGTCTCGGTGCTGATGAAGGTGCCGTACACGGAGATGAGCCCGGGCCCGACGTACAACACGCTCGGCGACCAGGGGGGCAAGCCGGTGATCACCATCACCGGCCACGACTCGTACAAGACCTCCGGGCACCTCAACATGACCACCGTGCAGGTCACCGGGGCGAAGTACGAGCCCAGCCTGGTCAACGCGGTGATCGGCTGGATGCGCGACGACGTGCTGGTGGTGCCGCACGACAACGTCTACCCCAAGGGCCAATCGGACGCGGACGCCAAGAAGCAGAACGCCGAGGAGTTCGCCTCCTCCGAGGACAGCGCCCGCACCGCCGCGCTCAAGGAGCTGGGCGTCCCGGTCGGCGACGAACTGATCGTCAAGTCGGTCACCGCGGGAGCCCCGGCCGAGGGCCGGCTGCACGCGGGGGACCAGATCGTCGCGGTGGACGGCGCGGCCGTCGACTCGGTCGACCAGGTGGTCGCCGCCGTCACCAAGCACAAGCCCGGCGAGTCGGTGGTCTTCACCGTGGTGCCGCGGGCCAAGGACACCTCCGGCAACGGCTCTGCCACCCCGGGCACGAAGACCGACGTCACCGTCCCGACCGTGCGGGCCAAGGACCTCGACCCGAAGGCCCCGGCCGAGCGGGCCGAGCTCGCGGTGGTCGGCATCGGCACCGGGATCCGGCACACCTACCCGTTCCAGATCGACATCGGGCTGCAGGACGTCGGCGGCCCCAGCGCCGGGCTGATGTTCTCGCTCGGCATCGTCGACAAGCTCACCCCCGGCGGCGACCTCACCGGCGGCAAGTTCGTGGCCGGCACCGGCACCATCGACGACGACGGCAAGGTCGGCCCGATCGGCGGGATATCGATGAAGCTGATCGCCGCCCGGGACGCCGGGGCCGAGTACTTCTTCACCCCGGCCTCGAACTGCGCTGAGGCCACCAAGAACGTGCCGTCCGGGCTGACCCTGATCAAGACGGACACCCTGGACGGCGCGCTGAAGTCGCTGGAGCAGATCCGCTCCGGGCAGACCTCCGCGCTGCCGTCCTGCCCCAGGTAGCGGGTTCTAGGAGAAGGTCGCCAGCAGCGCGTCGGTCAGGCCGGGCACCAGGTCCGGGCCGGTCAGCACCTCGCGGGCGACGTCCTTGGAGCGCAGCCGCAGGGCGATCTCCTTCCGGCCGTCGCGCAGCACGGCGGCGGTGATCCGCACCTCCTCGCGCTTGGGGTGGTTGGCCACCCACTCGGCGAGCTGGGCGTCGGAGGCACCGCGCGGGCGGGACTGCTCGGCGCCCGGCGGCAGCATCAGCCGCTCGACCACCAGGGCGCAGCCGGCCACCGCGTCGGGCCAGGCGATGGTGCCGAGGAACTTGTCGAGCTCCATGCCGGCCGGGAGCTCGTCCTGCTCGACCGGGGTGAGGCCGGGCTCGTCGCCCTCGGCGAGGCCGAGCTGCTTGGCGACCCGGGGGTCGGCCTTGCGCAGGGCGGCGCTGTCCACCAGGGCGAACAGTCGGGCCGGGAGGTCCCAGCCGAGGGTGGCGGCGTACTCGTCGATCTCCAGCGCGGCCCGGGTGAGCGGGGTGGCGGCGGGGAGCTTGGAGACGTCGTCGGGGGAGTTGTTCAGATCAGACGCGTCGGACATGACTCAATCCTCACACGCCTGGCGGTGGGCGCTCGCCGGAGCAGCCGGCGGGACGGCGCGGCGGGGGTCGTGCGGGGCGGCGTCGTAACCGTCTGCTAACGGTGGGAACTCGACCAAAGCCTGGTTAAGTTTCTCTGACGACCGACCGATTCCCAGACGACACAGCTGAGGTGCCACCGTGGTATTCCAGATGCCGGAACGCTCAGGGCCGGGTTTCCGGCGGAGGGTGGGCCCGCCCTCCCGGCGGGCGCGGGTGGCCCTGCTGACCCTGGGCGTGCTCGCGGTGCTGTTCCTGCTGTTCGTCATGTTCGCCGGGTTCTGGACGGACTGGCTGTGGTTCAGGTCGGTCCACTACTCCTCGGTGTTCACCACCCAGCTGTGGACGAAGATCGGGTTGTTCGCGGTGTTCGGCCTGCTGATGGCGGTGATCGTCGGCTTCAACGTCTGGCTGGCGCACCGGCTGCGGCCGCCGCTGTCGGCGATGTCGGTGGAGCAGCAGAGCCTGGACCGGTACCGGGCGGGGCTGGCGCCGTTCAAGCGCTGGGCGCTGATCGGCGTCTCGCTGGTGATCGGCCTGGTGGCGGGAGCCGCGGCGTCGGGCCAGTGGCGGACCTGGCTGATGTGGACGAACGCGACGTCCTTCGGTGAGAAGGACGCCCAGTTCGGCATGGACGTCTCGTTCTACGCCTTCGACCTGCCGTTCTACGAGTTCGTGCTGGGCTTCGCGTTCAGCGCGGTGATCGTCTCGCTGCTGACCTCGGCGCTGGTGCACTACCTGTACGGGGGGCTGCGGCTGCAGGGTCCGGGCCGTCGGGCGAGCGCGGGCGCGCAGGGGCACCTGGCGGTGCTGCTGGGCGTGTTCGTGCTGCTGAAGGCGGTGGCGTACTGGCTGGACCGGTACGCGCTGGCGGTGAAGACCGGCTCCTACAAGGGGGTTTCGGGCTGGACGGGCCTGCGCTACGTGGACGCCAACGCCTTCCTGCCGGCCAAGACGATCCTGTTCTTCGTCGCGATCATCTGCGCGGTGCTGTTCTTCCTGACGCCGATCCGCCGCACCTGGGCGCCGGCCCTGATCGGGCTGGGGCTGATGGTGCTGTCGGCGGTGCTGATCGGCGGCCTGTACCCGGCGATCGTGCAGCAGTTCCAGGTCAAGCCGAACGAGCAGGCCAAGGAGACGCCGTACATCCAGAAGAACATCGACGCGACGCGGCAGGCGTACGGGATCGCGGACGCGCAGACCACCCCGTACAGCCCGCAGGGTTCGACCACGGGTGACGCGCTGAAGCCGGACGCGCAGACCATCGCGGACGTGCGGCTGCTGGACCCGAACATCGTCTCGCAGACGTTCCAGTCGCTGGAGCAGCAGCGCAACTACTACGCGTTCCCGAGCACGCTGTCGGTGGACCGCTACGGCACCGGCGCGGACAAGCAGGACACCGTGATCGGCCTGCGCGAGCTGGACCTCAACGGGGTGCAGCGCAACTGGATCAACGACCACTTCAAGTACACCCACGGCTACGGCGCGGCGGTGGCCAAGGGCAACCAGGTCGACGACAAGGGCGGCCCGGTGTTCACCGAGTCCGGCCTGCCGACCACCGGCTCGCTGGGCGACTACGAGCAGCGGATCTACTACGGCGAGAAGACGACGACGTACTCGATCGTCGGCGGCTCGAACAAGGAGATCGACTACACCGACGTCAAGACCGGCCAGAACGTGGAGTACACGTACACCGGTGACAGCGGTGTCTCGCTGGACAACCCGATCACCCGGGCCGCGTACGCGGTGCGCTTCGCCGAGCCGCAGATCCTGTACGCGGGGGCGATCACCGACGGCGCCAAGGTGATCTACAACCGGACGCCGAAGGAGCGGGTGGAGAAGGTCGCGCCGTGGCTGTCGATCGACGCCGACCCGTACCCGGTGGTGCAGAACGGCCGGGTGGTGTGGGTCGTGGACGGCTACACCACCTCGGACGGCTTCCCGTTCTCGTCGAAGACGACGCTGGGCGCCGCGACCAAGGACTCGCTGACCAACCAGCGCGGTGAGCTGCTGACCGTCGCCAACCAGGTCAACTACATCCGCAACTCGGTCAAGGCCACGGTGGACGCCTACACCGGCGAGGTGAAGCTCTACCAGTGGGACGAGAAGGACCCGGTGCTGAAGACCTGGATGAAGGCCTTCCCGGGCACGGTCGAGCCGAAGGCGGACATCCCGGCGGCGCTGCTGCCGCACCTGCGCTACCCGCAGGACATGTTCAAGGTGCAGCGCGACCTGCTCGGCCAGTACCACGTGACCGACGCCAACTCCTTCTTCAACGGCAGTGACATCTGGCAGGTCCCGGTGGACCCGACCAGTGACACCAAGCAGGTCCAGCCGCCGTACTACGTGACGGTGCGCACGCCGGACGCCGCCGCCGCGAGCTTCTCGCTGACCAGCACCTTCGTGCCCAACCAGCGGCCCAACCTGGCGGCCTTCATGTCCGTCAACGCGGATCCGGGCGACGACTACGGGAAGATCCGCGTTCTGAAGATGACGGGCGAGAGCGGCGCCCCCGGCCCCGGCCTGGTGCAGTCGAAGTTCAACTCCCGCCAGGAGGTGGCCTCGCAGATCTACGCGCTGAAGACCGGCGGCGACACCGAGCTGGAGTACGGCAACCTGCTGACCCTGCCGGTCGGCGGCGGTCTGCTGAACGTCGAGCCGGTGTACGTGCGCGGGCGCGGTGCCAAGTACCCGACGCTGCAGAAGGTCCTGGCGGTGTACGGGGACGACAACGTGGCGTTCGAGAACACCCTGGAGGACGCGCTGAAGAAGCTGTTCGCCGGGCAGGCCCCGCCGGCCACGCCGGTGGCGCCGTCCAGCCCGGGCGGCGGGACGGCTCCGGGCAACGGCACGGCGCCGGGCACCGGGACGACGCCGACCTCTCCGGGGACGCCGACGCCCACGCCGACCGGACCGGGCACCCCGGCGCCGGGCGGGACGATCTCGCCGGAGCTGCAGAAGGCGCTGTCGGACGCGGAGAAGGCGTACAACGACAGCCAGACCGCGTTCAAGAACGGCGACTGGGTGGCCTACGGCAACGCTCAGAAGGCGCTCGGGGACGCCCTGAAGGCGGCCGACGCGGCCCGCGCCGGCAGCCCGACGGCGGCCCCGACGGCGGCGCCGACCGGGTCGGGGGCGCCCAGCCCGCACCCGTAGTCCCCGCTGAGCTGCGGTAACCGTTTTTGGTTCCACCCCGTGTCCGTGCTACGGTTCTATCACCGACGCGGGGTGGAGCAGCTCGGTAGCTCGCTGGGCTCATAACCCAGAGGTCGCAGGTTCAAATCCTGTCCCCGCTACTCAGTAGCAAGAGGCCCGGAGGATCATTCCTCCGGGCCTCTGCGGTTTCCGCGGAGCCCTGCCGCGGTGCGGGCCGCCGGCGTTTCCGTGCTATTGTTTGATCACCGACGCGGGGTGGAGCAGCTCGGTAGCTCGCTGGGCTCATAACCCAGAGGTCGCAGGTTCAAATCCTGTCCCCGCTACTCAGTGTCAGAGGCCTGGAGGATCATTCCTCCAGGCCTCTGTCGTTTCGTGCGGGGTTTCCGTCCGGAAGCGGTGGGAACCGCTCCGGTACTATCGACCGTCGCCAACGGGGACGGCACTGGGGTTTGTGGGGTGGAAGTGTCGGGAAATCGACAAAGCGCCGAAGCAATTTCGTCGGCTTCAGGGCTGCCCCGCTCGAATTCGGCCGGGGCAGGTGTACGCGGGTAGCGGGTGATGCGACGATGGGACACACGGGGGACGGTGCACGGCCGCTGATGGGCCGTCGGGTCCGGCGCCTCTCCTGGGAGTCCCCCCGGCCGTCGGCCGGGGCACGATGCCGCGACACTCTGGGGGAGCGGGAGTCGTCATGAGGCTGATCGGCAAGTCAGGCACCAAGTCCGGTGCGGCAGTCGAGGCGGACACCGACGCCTGGGCGGAGAGCGCCGAGAGCCCCGACAACCGCCCCGGGGCCCTGCCCGCCCAGCGCACCAGCGGACTGTCCGAGCGTCCCGCGGCCGGCGGCTTCGGGCCCGACAGCCTCGTCCACGTGTCCACCCGTCAGTTCTCCGCCGCCGTGGGCCCGTACGGGGCCGGGGGCGAGGAGCCGCCCTCCGGCGCCGCGCTGGACCCGGCCGGGCTGGACTCGACCAGCTTCGAGACCGCACTGGCCGCCCGGGAGTCCGCCGCCCTGGAGGCCCGGCACCGGCAGGCCGCCGACGGCGGCGACGCGGACGCCGCCGGCCGGCTCGGCACCCTGCTGCTGCGCCGCGGCGACCTGGAGGACGCCGAGCCCTACCTGCGCGCCGCCGCGGCCGCCGGGGTGCGGGCCGCCGCCAACAACCTGGGTGTCCTGCTGCACCAGCAGGGCCACCGCGCCGAGGCCGCCCAGTGGTGGCACCAGGCCGCGGTGGCGGGCAGCGCCCCCGCCGCGCACGCGCTCGGGCTCCAGCTGCGCGACCAGGGCGAGGAGGAGGCCGCCGAGTACTGGCTGCACTTCGCCGCCGACCACGGCCACCCGCTGGGCGCCTACGCGCTCGGCGACCTGATGGAGCACCGGCGCGACGTGCGGGCCGAGCGCTGGTTCAAGGTCTCCGCCGACGCCGGGCACCGGGAGGCCGCCTACCGGCTGGCCCGGATGCGCGAGGCCGCCGGGGACAAGGAGACCGCCGAGGCCTGGTACCGCACCGCGGCCGCCCGCAGCCACGCCCGCGCCGCGCTGCGCCTGGGCGTGCTGCTGGAGGAGCGCGCCCGCACCGACCAGTCGCTGCTGGAGGAGGCGGCCCGCTGGTACCGCCAGTCCGCGCAGAACGGCGAGCCGCGCGCCGCCTGCGCGCTCGGCTTCCTGCTGCGCGACTCCGGGGAGGTCGCCGCCGCCGCCGAGTGGTGGCAGGAGGCCGCCGAGGCCGGCGACGGCAACGCCGCCAACGCGCTCGGCGCCCTGCACGCGAGCCGCGGTGAGGCGAAGGAGGCCGAGCACTGGTACCGCACCGCCCTCGACGCGGGTGACCAGAACGGCGCCTTCAACCTCGGCCTGCTCTGTGCCGGAACCGGCCGCGACCAGCAGGCCGAGCAGTGGTACCGCCGGGCCGCGTACGCCGGGCACCGGGAGGCCTGCAACGCGCTGGCCGTGGTGCTGCTGCAGCGCGGCGACGAGTCCGGCGCGGAGCCGTGGTTCTCCAAGGCCGCCGAGGCCGGAAGCGTGGACGGCGCCTTCAACCTGGGCGTGCTGCACGCCGGGCGCGGCGAGGCGCGGCAGGCCCAGGAGTGGTACGCGCGGGCCGCCGCCGAGGGCCACGGCGAGGCGGCGCTGCAGCTGGCCGTCGCCCAGGAGCAGCGCGGCAACCTGGCGGGCGCCCTGGAGCGCTACCGCCAGGCGGCGGCGGGCGGTTCGGCGGAGGGCGCGTTCCGGCTGGCCTCGGTGCTGGACCGGCGCGGGGACGCGGACGCGGAGGCCGAGCACTGGTACGCGCTGGCGGCCGACGCCGGGCACCGGCGGGCGCAGGTGCGGATGGGCGTGCGGGCGGCCGAGCGCGGGGCGCTGGAGATCGCCGAGAGCTGGTACCGGAGGGCCGCCGAGGCGGGCAGCCGCAGCGCCGCGTTCAACCTGGGGCTGCTGCTGGCCCGGCAGGACAGCGAGGCGGAGGCGATGCTCTGGTACGCCCGGGCCGCCGACGCCGGGCACGGGCGGGCGGCGCTGCGCCTGGCGCTGCTGGCGCTGCGCCGGGGCGAGCCGGTGCAGGCCGAGAACTGGTGCCGGCGGGCGATCGACTACGGACCGGCCGAGGTCGCGGAGCGGGCCGGGCGGCTGCTGGGCGCGCTGCACGCGGAGCTGAGCGCGTAGCCGTACCCCGGCGGGGGCTTCAGAGGTGGCGGGGCGTCAGGGGCGGCAGTCGGGGCACAGGCCGCGGTAGGTGACCTCGGCGGTGGTGACGGCGAAGCCGAAGCGTTCGGCGGCGGGCAGCGCCGCGAGCGGGTCGCCGTGGGGGTGGACGTCGCGGATCGCGCCGCAGCCGGAGCAGATCAGGTGCTGGTGGGCGCGGTGGGCGTTGGGGTCGTAGCGCTTGGCGCGGCCGTCGGTGGCGACCTCCAGCACCTCGCCGAGGGCGACGAGTTCGCCGAGCGTGTTGTAGACGGTGGCGCGGCTGATCTCGGGCAGGCGGCCGGTGGCGCGGGCGTGCACCTCGTCCGCGGTGAGGTGGACGTGCTCGCCGTCGAGGACCTCGGCCACCACCCGGCGCTGCGAGGTCAGCCGCCAGCCGCGTCCGCGCAGTCTCTCCAGCAGGTCACTCATGGGACCAGAATAAGTCACGCTCTGAGATTGGTGCCAGTGTTGACTTAGACGAAGTCCAAGTTAGGATCGTGTCATCACGACCGGATCCCTCGGAGGCAACCCGTTATGACCACGCAGGACGAGCTGCGCCCGACCCTCACCACGGAGGCCGGCGCCCCGGTCGCCGACAACCAGAACACCGAGACCGCGGGTGTCGGCGGCCCGGCCCTGATCCAGGACCAGCTGCTGTTCGAGAAGCTCGCGCACTTCAACCGCGAGCGGATCCCGGAGCGCGTGGTGCACGCCCGCGGCGCCGGCGCGTACGGCACCTTCACGGTGACCGCCGACGTGACCGCCTGGACCCGCGCGGCCTTCCTGTCCGAGGTCGGCAAGCAGACCGAGGTCTTCCTGCGCTTCTCCACCGTGGCCGGCAACCTCGGCGCGGCCGACGCGGTGCGCGACCCGCGCGGCTTCGCGCTGAAGTTCTACACCGAGGAGGGCAACTACGACCTCGTCGGCAACAACACCCCGGTGTTCTTCATCAAGGACGCCATCAAGTTCCCGGACTTCATCCACACCCAGAAGCGCGACCCGTACACCGGCTCGCAGGAGGCCGACAACGTCTGGGACTTCTGGGGCCTGTCGCCCGAGGCCACCCACCAGGTGACCTGGCTGTTCGGCGACCGCGGCATCCCGGCCAGCTACCGGCACCTGAACGGCTACGGCTCGCACACCTTCCAGTGGCAGAACGAGGCCGGCGAGCACTTCTGGGTCAAGTACCACTTCAAGACCGACCAGGGCATCCGCAACCTCACCCAGGCCGAGGCCAACAAGCTCGCCGGCGAGGACCCGGACAGCCACCAGCGCGACCTGCGCGAGGCGATCGAGCGCGGCGAGTTCCCCAGCTGGACGGTGCAGGTCCAGATCATGCCGGCGGCCGACGCGGCCACCTACCGCTTCAACCCCTTCGACCTGACCAAGGTCTGGCCGCACGCCGACTACCCGCCGATCGAGATCGGCCGGCTGGAGCTCAACCGCAACCCCGACAACGTCTTCGCCGAGGTCGAGCAGTCGGTGTTCTCCCCGGCGCACTTCGTGCCCGGCATCGGCCCGTCCCCGGACAAGATGCTCCAGGGCCGCCTGTTCGCCTACGCGGACGCCCACCGCTACCGGGTCGGCATCAACGCCGACCACCTGCCGGTGAACCGCCCGCACGCCACCGAGGCCCGCACCAACGGCCGCGACGGCCACCTGTACGACGGCCGGCACGGGCGGCAGAAGAACTACGAGCCGAACAGCTTCGGCGGCCCGGTGCAGACCGGCCGCCCGCTGTGGGCCGCGACCGCGCTCGACGGGTACACCGGCACCCACGCGGCGCCCTCGCACGCCGAGGACGACGACTTCGTGCAGGCGGGCAACCTGTACCGGCTGTACTCCGAGGAGGAGAAGCAGCGCCTGATCGCCAACCTGGCGGGCTTCATCGCCAAGGTCTCGGCCGACCGCGAGGACATCGTGGAGCGGGCGATCGACAACTTCCGCAAGGCCGACGCCGACTACGGGCAGCGGCTGGAGGCGGCCGTCCGGGAGCTGCGCAAGCGGTAACCGGGCCGGGAAAGCGGCGGGCCCTGTGACCAGCTCCCACTGGTCACAGGGCCCGCAACCATTCCGTCAGGCCACGAGACGCCCGGACGTTCAGACGGACAGGCGCCGCAGGGTCTCCTCGTGCAGCAGGCCGTTGCTGGCCACCGCGTCGGCGCCGCCGGGGCCGGAGATGCCGTCCAGTCCGGTGAAGCGGCCCCCGGCCTCCTCGACGACGACGCAGGGCGCGGCCATGTCCCACAGCGACAGCTCGGGCTCGGCGGCGATGTCCACGGCGCCCTCGGCGACCATCATGTAGGACCAGAAGTCGCCGTAGGCGCGGGTGCGCCAGCAGGCGCGGGTGAGGTCCAGGAACGGGTCGAGGCGGCCGCGGTCCTCCCAGCCGGTGAGGGAGGAGTACGAGAAGGAGGCGTCCTCGATCCGGGAGACGCCGGAGACGTGGATCCGGGAGGCCTTGGCGAGGCTGCGGCCCGCGTAGGCGCCCAGGCCCTTGGCCGCCCACCAGCGGCGCTGCAGCGCCGGGGCGGAGACGATGCCGACCACCGGGCGCTCGACGCCGTCCGGGCCGTCCTCCAGCAGGGCGATCAGGGTGGCCCAGACCGGGACGCCGCGGATGTAGTTCTTGGTGCCGTCGATCGGGTCGATCACCCAGCGGCGCGGGCCCGAGCCCTGCAGGCCGAACTCCTCGCCGAGGACGGCGTCGCGCGGGCGGGCGCGCTGGAGCACGCTGCGCACCAGCTCCTCGGCGGCCTTGTCGGCGTCGCTGACCGGGGTCAGGTCCGGCTTGGTCTCGATCTTCAGGTCGAGGGCGCGGAAGCGCTCCAGGGTGACCGAGTCGGCCGAGTCGGCGAGGACGTGGGCGAGTCGGAGATCGTCGTGGTAGTCGGCCATGCCGGAAACCCTAGCTCAGTGCACTGGCCCGTCTCGGTGGGTGAGCGGCGGGTCGGGGAGCCGCCCGGCGCGTCGGCGGGCGGGTGGGGGTCAGTGGGCCGTGCCGCTGAGCTGGAGGCCGATCACGCCGGCGATCACCAGGGAGATGGAGACCAGCTTGAGCACCGAGGTGGTCTCGTCCAGGAAGACCATGCCGTAGATGGCGGTGCCGGCCGCGCCGATGCCGGTCCACACCGCGTAGGCGGGGCCGACCGGCAGGCTCTTCAGCGAGAGGGTGAGCAGCCCGAAGCTGCCGAGCGCGAACGCGCAGAAGCTGATGGTGGGCCAGAGCTTGGTGAAGCCCTCGCTGAGCTTGAGGTTGATCGCGAAGCCGGTCTCCAGCAGGCCGGCCAGGACCACCAGGGCCCATGCCATCGCGTGCCCTCCCTGTCGATCGATGGTCGGGCCGTGCCCGGCCCGACTTTCCTATGATCGCCAGGCCGGGCCGGTCCGACACCTCGGACGGGCCACCAACCCCAAGGGGCGGCAAAGCCGTCAGTCGCCCTCGCGGGCCTCC
Organism: Kitasatospora sp. NPDC053057; assembly: GCF_044546945.1. Lineage (NCBI taxonomy): Bacteria > Bacillati > Actinomycetota > Actinomycetes > Kitasatosporales > Streptomycetaceae > Kitasatospora > Kitasatospora sp. NPDC053057. Next base: position 225,936 of record NZ_JBITZP010000005.1, read on the forward strand.
TTGCTGGACAGCAGGCGGCGCAGTGAGTAGAGCCGGGCGGCCTCGGCGTGGCCGTCGGCGACCCAGGCGTCCAGGGCGCAGTCCGGCTCGTCGTGGCTGCACGCGCGCGGGCAGTCGACGGTGCCGGGCTCCAGGTCGGGGAAGGCGTGGATGACCCGGGACGGGTCGATGTGGGAGAGGCCGAAGGAGCGGAAGCCGGGCGTGTCGATCACCCAGCCGGTGTCGAGCGCTTTCCGGGAGCCTGGCTTGGCGCCGGGCGGCGGGGGCAGTCGCAGGGCGAGGGCGGAGACGGTGGTGTGCCGGCCGCGGCCGGTGACGGCGTTGACGTGGCCGGTCTGCCGCCGGCGGTCCGGGACGAGGGCGTTGACCAGGGTGGTCTTGCCGACGCCGGAGTGGCCGATGAACACCGTGGACAGTCCGCGCAGGTGTTCGCGCACGGCCTCGGCGCCGGTGGTCTCCAGTTCGTCCCGGCGGGTGACGACGTAGTCGATGCCGAGCGGGGCGTACGACTCCAGCAGCGGTTCGGCCGGGGCGAGGTCGGACTTGGTGAGCACCAGCAGCGGTTCCATGCCCGCGTCGTAGGCGGCGACCAGGCAGCGGTCGATCAGCCGGGGGCGGGGTTCCGGGTCGGCCAGCGCGGTGACGATGGCCAGCTGGTCGGCGTTGGCGACGACGATCCGCTCGTACGGGTCGTCGTCGTCGGCGGTGCGGCGCAGCACGGAGCTGCGCTCCTCGACCCGGACGATCCGGGCGAGGGTGTCGGCGTCCCCGGAGAGGTCGCCGACCAGGTTGACCACGTCGCCGACGACGACGCCCTTGCGGCCCAGTTCGCGGGCCTTCATGGCGACGACCTGGCGCTCCTGCTTGGTCCCCGGGTCGACCAGGCAGGTGATCCGGCCGCGGTCGACGGTCAGCACCATCGCCCCGGCGGCGTCCTCGTGCTTGGGCCGGATCCGGGTCCGCGGCCGGGAGCCCCGGCGGGCGGGGCGGTTGCGGATGTCGTCCTCGTCGGCGTCCTTGCCGTAGCGGCGCATGGTTTCAGTCTCCGCTCAGGCGTCCGTCGCCGCTCCGCCGTCGCCGTCGCCTTCGCCGAGCAGTTCCGCCCACATCTTCGGGAAGTCGGGCAGGGTCTTGGCGGTGGTGGCCACGTTCTCCACTCCGACGCCGGGCACGGCGAGGCCGAGCACCGCGGCGGCGGTGGCCAGGCGGTGGTCCTCGTAGGTGTGGAAGACGCCGCCGTGCAGGGGGCGCGGGCGGATCCGCAGGCCGTCCTCGGTCTCGCTGACGTCGCCGCCGAGGTCGTTGATCTCCTTGGCGAGGGCGGCGAGCCGGTCGGTCTCGTGCAGGCGCAGGTGGGCGATGCCGTACAGGTGGGACTCGGAGTCGGCGAGGGCGGCGACGGCGGCGATCACCGGGGTGAGCTCGCCGACGTCGTGCAGGTCGGCCTCGATGCCGTGGATCCGGCCGGTGCCGGTGAACTGCAGGCCCTCGTCGGTGAACTCGCAGGCGCCGCCCATCCGGGTGTAGAGGTCGCGCAGCTGGTCGCCGGGCTGGGTGGTGTGCTTGGGCCAGTCGCGTACGGTCACCCGGCCGCCGGTGACCAGGGCGGCGGCGAAGAACGGGGCGGCGTTGGACAGGTCGGGCTCGACCACCAGGTCGCGGCCGAGCAGGGCGCCGGGGGTGACCCGCCAGACGTCCTTCTCACCGCCGTCCTCGGGGGCGTCGACCTGGGCGCCGGCCAGGCGCAGCATCTCGACGGTCATCCGGATGTGCGGCAGCGACGGGACGGGGCCGCCGACGTGTCGGACCTCGACGCCGTGGTTGTAGCGGGCGCCGGAGAGCAGCAGGGCGGAGACGAACTGGGACGAGGAGGAGGCGTCCAGTTCGACCGGGCCGCCGTCGAGGCCGCCGGTGCCGTGGACGGTGAGAGGGAAGCTGCCGCGGCCGCCGTCCTCGATCCGGGCGCCGAGCGCGCGCAGGGCGTTGATCACACCGTGCTGGGGGCGCTCGTGGCTGCGCGGGTCGCCGTCGAAGTGGACCGGGCCGTCGGCGAGGGCGGCGAGCGGCGGCAGGAAGCGCATCACGGTGCCGGCGTTGCCGACGTCGACGTTGGCGGGGCCGCGCAGCACGGGGGCGGGGATGACCCGCCAGGCCTCGCCGCCGCCGGTGCCGCCGGAGTCGTTGTTGACCTTCTCCTCGATGGTGACCCCGAGGGCGCGCAGGCCGTCGGCCATCAGCTGGGAGTCGCGGCTGCGCAGCGGCCGGCGCACCCAGCCGGGCCCGTCGGCGAGTGCCGCCAGCACCAGGGCCCGGTTGGTGACCGACTTGGAGCCGGGGATGGTGACGGTGGCGTCGACGGGGGCGGTGGCGACGGGGGCGGGCCACGGGGTCTCGGTCATGGGGGCCAGTCTAGGCGCCGTACCGGAACGGTCCGGATGTTGGACGGCGGGGTCCTCACAGGGGGCGGAGCATCCAGCTGGCGCCGAGGGCGAGGCAGGCGAGGGCGATCAGCAGGAAGACGGTGACCCAGGCCAGGGCGGGGACGTGGGTGAGCCGGGCGAGCTGGTCGGCGTCGGAGTCGCGGGCCCAGCCGATGCGGCGCTGGTGCTGGAGTTCCAGGACCGGGCGCACCGCCCCGAACAGCAGGAACCAGCAGCCGAGGTAGGCGAAGCCGGCCTGGACCTGGGCGCTGCCGAACCAGGAGACCAGGAAGAAGGCGCCGCCGGCGATCAGGACGGTGAACAGGCCGAAGGCGTTGCGGATGCGGATGAGCAGGGCCAGCAGCAGGGCGACGGCCAGCCACAGCAGCAGGGTGATCCGGTCGGCGGCGAGCAGGGCGGCGCAGCCGAGGCCGAGCAGGGCGGGGGCGGTGTAGCCGGCGGCGGCGGTGAGGACCATGCCGGGGCCGGTGGGGCGGCCGTAGGAGAGGGTGAGGCCGGAGGTGTCGGAGTGCAGCCGGATGCCGGCGAGCTTGCGGCCGGTGGCGAGCGCGGCGAGGCCGTGGCCGCCCTCGTGGGCGATGGTGACGGCGTTGCGGGCGACGTGCCACAGGGGCCGGGCCAGGACGGTGAGCAGGGCGGCGCAGCCGGTGGCGAGGACGAGCCAGCCGGGCGGGGCGGTCTGGGTGCCGGTGACCCGGTCCCACAGTTCGCCGAGGTTCTGGTTGTTCGGGTTCATCGGGGGGTCTGCGCCTCCGTTCGCTGCGTTGGGCCGTTCGGGGCAGCCTCCCATGCGGGGACGGCTGGGCGGGAGCGGGCGGTTCTGGTCCGTGGATGAGGAAGTGGTGAGGGCGGGCGGCATGGCAAGCTGGCCCGCATGTGCGGTCGCTTCGCAGCCAGCAGCAAGCCCGAGGACCTCGTCGAGCTGTTCGACGTGGAGTTCTGGGACCCGGAGGAGTCGCTGGACCCGAACTGGAACGTGGCGCCGACCAACAGCGCGTTCGTGGTGCTGGAGCGGCTGTCGAAGGGGTCGCCGCGGCCGGTGCGGCAGCTGCGGGCGCTGCGTTGGGGGCTGGTGCCGCAGTGGTCGAACTCCGCCGAGACGGCGGTGAAGATGATCAACGCGCGGTCGGACACGGTGCACGAGAAGCCCGCCTACCGGCAGGCCTTCTCCTCGCGCCGGTGCATCCTGCCGGTGGACGGCTACTACGAGTGGCAGACGGTGCCGGGCGAGCGGGGGAAGGCGCGCAAGAAGCCGTTCTTCGTCTCCCGGGCGGACGGCGGCCCGCTGGCGCTGGCCGGGCTGTACGAGTTCTGGCGTGACCGGGCGGTGCCGCCGGGGCACCCGCGGGCCTGGCTGGTGACCTTCACGATCGTCACCACGGACGCCGAGGAGGCGCTGGCGCCGATCCACGAGCGGATGCCGCTGTTCCTCGACCCGGACTCCTGGGGCGGGTGGCTGGACCCGGGGCTGGACGACCCGGACGAGCTGCGCCGGCTGCTGATACCCCCGCCGCCGGGGGCGCTGCTGGCCACGCCGGTGTCGCCGGCGGTCGGCAACATCCGCAACAACGGCCCGGAGCTCAAGGAGCCGTGGGCCGAGGTCGAGTACGAGACCACTCTGTTCTGAACGTCGTTGGGAGCCGCTGAGATGACCACCTCCGAACTCGTCGCCACGGAGGCCGGGGACGCCCGGATCACGTATCACCGGGCGGCCGCCGCGAAGGCGGTGCTGGCGCTGGGGCACGGCGCGGGCGGCGGGATCGGGGCGCGGGACCTGGTGGCGCTGGCCGAGCGGCTGCCGGCGCGCGGGATCACCGTGGCGCTGGTCGAGCAGCCGTGGCGGGTGGCGGGCAAGAGGCTGGGCCCGGCGCCGAAGACCCTGGACCTCGGCTGGCGGCCGGTCGCGGAGCGGCTGGCCGGGCAGGGGCTGGCGCTGGTGGTCGGCGGGCGCAGCGCCGGGGCGCGGGTGGCCTGCCGGACGGGCGCGGCGAGCGGCGCGGTGGGGGTGGTGGCGCTGGCGTTCCCGCTGCACCCGCCGGGCAAGCCGGAGCGGAGCCGGGCGGAGGAGCTGCTGGAGTCGGGGCTGCCGACGCTGGTGGTGCAGGGCGCGGCGGATCCGTTCGGCGGGCCGGGGGAGTTCCCGGAGCTGCCGGAGGGGCACGAGCTGGTGGCGCTGCCGTACGGGAACCACGGTTTCGAGGTGCCCAAGCGGGCGACGGTGGGGCAGGACGAGGTGCTGGGGCTGATCTGCTCGGCGGTGGGGGACTGGGTGCTGGGGTTGGTCTGATCCCTGCTGTGAGCAGGGCGTTTCCGCTCGCTCACTCGTGCGAGTGAATGGTGCGCCGGGGCGGGAATGCGGGCGCGGTCGGGGTGGTTGTCGTCTCCGTCAGCACGAGACACCGGTGAGAGGCAGGGCAGATGGGTTCGATCGCGTGCCCCGAACGGCCTGAGGAGCGCGAGGCCACCGCGGCGTTCGCCCCTTCCTGGTCGGAGTGGCTTGACGCGGGCGAGAAGCCCGTCAGCCCGATATCCTCCATTTCTGGGCGGCCCGCCGTGGGCCGTGCCCGTCATGCCGAGGAGGTGGGTCCGGTCGTCGGGACCGAGCACGAGGCCGATCCGGGCCGTGGCCCGGACGAGGCCCTGCCTGCGGGCGAGGCGCTCACCGGTGAGGAGCTGGCCGAGGCGATCGGTGAGGACACCTTCCGGGTGTCGGCGGAGGAGTCCGAGGGGGCCCGGCGGGAGCGCTTCGAGCGCGACGCCCTGGGGTACCTCGATCCGATGTACTCCGCGGCGCTGCGCATGACGCGCAACCCCGCGGACGCGGAGGACCTGCTCCAGGAGGCGTTCGCCAAGGCGTACGCGTCCTTCCACCAGTTCCGTGAGGGCACGAACCTCAAGGCCTGGCTGTACCGCATCCTCACCAACACGTTCATCAACTCGTACCGCAAGAAGCAGCGCGAGCCCCAGCGCACCGCGGCGGAGGAGATCGAGGACTGGCAGCTGGCCAGGGCCGAGTCGCACATGTCGACCGGTCTGCGCTCGGCCGAGACCCAGGCGCTCGACCACCTCCCCGACAGCGATGTGAAGGACGCGCTCCAGGCCATCCCGGAGGAATTCCGGATCGCCGTCTATCTCGCGGACGTAGAAGGCTTTGCGTACAAGGAGATCGCGGACATCATGGGTACTCCCATCGGTACGGTGATGTCCCGGCTGCACCGCGGCCGCCGGCAGCTCCGCGGCATGCTGGAGGATTACGCCCGTGAGCGCGGGCTGGTCCCGGCCGGCAGCGGGGCAGGGCAGGAAGCGAAGGGCTCGGGCTCATGAGCTGCGGCGATCCGCACGAAACCGAGTGTGGCGAGGTCCTCGACCACCTCTATGAATTCCTCGACAACGAGATGGCCGAGGGCGACTGCGCCAAGTTGCGCGTGCACTTCGAGGAGTGCTCGCCGTGCCTGAAGCAGTACGGGCTGGAGCAGGCGATCAAGGCGCTGATCAAGCGTTCCTGCGGCTGCGACGACACCCCGGCTGACCTGCGCGGCAAGGTGCTGGCCAGGATCGACTCGATCCGGGCCGGGCAGCGCTCGGGCGAGCCGGTGGTGGTCGCCGTGGAGGCCTCGGCGGAGATGCACGCCGAGTCGGCCCGCCCGGCGCCCAGGCCGGCAAAGGACCGGGCGCAGGAGCGGGCGCAGTCCCAGGCGCAGGACGGCGCGTCAGAGGAGCCGGCCGTGCGCCCCGGTGCGCCGGTCGAGGCCGGAGCCCCGGCGGAGTAGTCCGGCAGTGGCCCGTACGGTCCGCCGGTGAGGGCGGGCGAAACGGTTCGGGCAGGGAGTCCATCGGCCCCGGGAGCGTGTGCTCCCGGGGCCGCTCCCGTTCTGCTCGCATGCGCCCTCACTCGTTCGGGTGAGTTGGCGGTGCGCCAACTGCGCCATTGCGCGACCATGCGTCCCCGCGCCCGGACGGCGGCCTATCCTCCTGACGGACGCTCACCGCCGGTCGCCCCGGCGCGCTGAGGCAACACGGGGCCCGGACGCGGGGAGGTCGAGATCGCTACCGACAGTGGAGGCGCGACCCTGCCGCGGGGGGCGGCGCGCTACCTGACGGCCGTTCCGGTGGCGGCGCTGTGCTGCCTGCTGCCGCTGCTGCCCCAGGCCGTCACGCCCGGGGTGCCGCACTGGCTCGGCCACCCGGCGGACTGGCCCAAGGCCGGGCTGCTGGGCTTCCTGCACGGCTGCTGGGAGTCGCTCGCCCAGGGCCTGCCGACCCCCTGCTCGCTCCTGCTGCGCCGGCTGCTGCGCCGCCCCGCGCCCGCCGAACGGGTGCCCGCCCGCCCCGGCGTGAACGCCTTCTTCCCGGTGCTGTTCGCCGGGGTGCTGATGCTCCCGCCGTCCGCCGCCGCCCTGGTCGCCGTTCCGGCCGCGCTGCTCGGCGGCCCGACCGGCCCCGGCTGCCGCGGGCGCCAGCTGTTCAACGGCTCCCAGCTCGCGCTGTGCGCCTTCGTCTCCTCCGTCGCCTTCCACCTGCTGCACGGCCCGGAGCTGCTGCTCGGCTCCCGCTTCCCGGCCGCGCTGCTGCCCGGCTTCGCCGCCGTCGCCGCGTTCTGCCTGGTCAACGCGCTGGTGGTGGGCGTCATGGTGGTGCTCAGCGAGGGCCGGCGGGCCGGTGAGGTGCTGCGCGGCGCCTGCGCGGTGTGCGGGCTGCCGGTGCTGGTGCACGCGGCCGGCGGGCTGATGGTCGCGGTGCTCTGGCAGGGCCCGTACGGGGCGTTCGCCGCGCTGCTGGCACTGCTGCCGCTGTCCATCTCGGCCTGGGTCTTCGCCCAGGGCCAGCGTGAGCGGGACGCCCACCAGGCCACCGTGCAGTCGCTGGTGCAGGCGGTGGAGATCAAGGACGCGTACACCCGCGGGCACAGCGAACGGGTCGGCCGGGCCTCGGTGCTGATCGCCACTCAGCTCGGAATGGAGCCCGAACGGCTGCGCACCCTGCGCTTCGCCGGGATCCTGCACGACGTCGGCAAGCTCGGGGTGGCCACCGAGCTGCTGCGCAGAAACGGTCCCCTCAGCGAGGACGAACGCCGCGCCGTGGAGATCCACCCGGTGTACGGGTACGAGCTGGTGCGCGGGATCGACTTCCTCGGCGAGGCGCACGCCGGGATCCTGCACCACCACGAGCGGATGGACGGGCGCGGCTACCCGAACGGACTGGCCGGCGAGCAGATCCCCGAGTTCGCCCGGATCATCTCCGTCGCCGACGCCTTCGACTCGATGACCTCCACCCGCTCCTACCGGCGAGGCCGCCCCGTCGCCGAGGCGGTGACCGAGCTGGAGCGCTGCTCCGGCAGCCAGTTCGACCCGGTGATGGTGCGGGCGCTGATCGACGCGCTGGCCGTGCACGACTGGCAGCCCGTGGTGTACTCCGAGGACTGCGTACGGGCCGTGCCGGACATCCCGCTCGGGGTGCCCGAGCCGGTGCGGGTCGCGCCCGGCCGGGTGCCCGCCCAGGGCGGGACCGTTCCCGCGGCCGGGCAGTCGTGACCCGCCCCGGGCGCGCAGCCGTGGCCGTCGGCCGGACCGTCCGTGCCCGTGCGTCGCGCGGGAGCACCGCCCGCGCGATGCACGCGGCGGCCGCCGCGCTGCTGGTGCTCGCGCTCGGCGCGGTCGCGGTGCGCGGGGTCGCCGAACCGCGGGTCGCGCTCGCGTTCAGCGGGCTGATCGCGCTCGGCGAGTGCGTCAGGATCACCCTTCCGGGTGACCGCGAGCAGGCGCCCATCGGCGCGGCCGGCGCGCTGGCGTACGCCCTGCTCGGACCGCTGCGCGGGGTGCCGACCGCGCACGGCACCCTCCAGGTGGTCGCCGTCACCGGGATGGGCCTGCTGCTGGGCTGGCTGCCGGGCCTCGCCCTGCCGCACCGCCCGGGGCGCCCGCACCGGCGCCCGCCCTGGGCCGACCCGGCCCGGCGCGACAGCGCCGCCCGCCGGCTGCTCGCGGGCGGCTTCGCCGCGGCCGTCTTCCAGCCGCTCTACAACGGCGGTCTGGTCGACCGCTTCTCGCCCGAGGGCCCGGCCTACGGGGCGTTCCTGACCGCCGTCGCCGCGCTGGCCGCGCTCTGCGACGCGACCCTGGCCGCGCTGCTGCGCGCCTCCGCCAAGGGGCTGCGGTTCCCGGCCGGGCTGGAGGACGAGCTGCGCTCGCTGTTCGGCATCGGCTCGGCGATCGTCGCCACCGGGATGCTGGTCAGCCTCGCGGCCGGCGAGGTCGGGCTGTGGGCGCTGCCACTGTTCTGCACCCCGCTGCTGCTCGCCCAGATCTCCTTCCGGCGGGCCGCGGCGGTGCGGGCCACCACCGGGCAGACCATCGCCAGCCTGGCCCGGGCCACCGAGGTCGCCGGATACACCCCGCACGGGCACGCGCGCCGGGTCGCGGACACGGCGTGCGCGCTCGGCCGCGAGCTGGGGCTGGGCACCCGCGAGCTCGCCCTGCTGGAGTACGCGGCGCTGATGCACGACGTCGGCCAGCTGTCCCTGGTCGAGCCGGTGCCGGACGGCGCCACCGCGCTGCTGTCCTGCGCCGAGCAGCAGCGCATCGCCCGCCTCGGCAGCGAGGTGATCAGCCGCACCGGGGTGCCCCGGCAGGTCGCCGAGCAGGTCGCCCGACTGGCCGACCCCTGCCCGGGGCCGGCCGGCGGCGAGGGGCCGGTGCCGCTGGCGGCCCGGATCATCCGGGTCGCCAACGCCCACGACGACCTGCTGACCGCCGCCCGCGGCCGGGGCCTCGGCGAGGCGGTGGGGCGCCTGGAGGCCCTGGAGGTGCTGCGGCTGGGGCGCGGGCGGGTCTACGACGCCAGGGTGGTGGACGCGCTCGCCCGGGTCGGCGGGCAGGCCCGGGGCTGAGGTGGTCCGCGCCCGGGGCTGAGGCGGTGCGCGGCCTGGGCTGAGGCGGTGAGCGCCCGGGGCTGACGCGGTGCGCGCCTGGTCCTGAGACGGGGCTGGGACGGCGCTCGCCGGGGCCCGATGCGGGGAGCCGGGTCGAAGCGCGGTCGGGCGGCACCGGGCCCGGGGTTGAGGAGGCGCGCCGCGGCGGGCAGGCTGGGGAGGGGCGGGCCCCAACCTCGGCGGTGGGGAGCGCGGGCGGGGGCGGGCGTGGTTGGATGCGGTCGTAGCGTGGAACACCGACCCGGAACACCGGGACCCGGCTTCCGTCGAGGACGGGACGGGCCCGGCGGTACGGGACTTGAGCGGACGACGACGGCAGGGACGAACGTGAGGATCTTCCACCGGGCACGGCACCGGCCGTCCGCCACCTGGCGGCAGACGACCGACCGGGCCTTCACGCTGATCGGCGACGGCCGCTACGAGGACGCCGGCGCCCTGCTGGTGATGGCCGCCGACCTGGAGCCCTGGCTGTCCGACTCCTGGTTCAACCTCGCCCTGCTGCACAAGTTCCGCCGCGACTGGGAGCAGGCCCGCTCGGCCGGGCTGCGCGCCGTCGCCCTGCTCGACCGCGAGCACGGCGCCCCCGACTGGTGGAACCTCGGCATCACCGCCACCGCCCTGCAGGACTGGCCGCTGGCCCGCCGCGCCTGGCAGGCGTACGGGCTGAAGCTGCCCGGCGGCCCCGGCGGGGACGGCCCGGTCAGCCTGGACCTCGGCACCACCCCGGTGCGGCTGTCCCCGGACGGCGAGTCCGAGGTGGTGTGGGGCCGCCGGCTCGACCCGGCCCGGATCGAGGTGCTGTCCATCCCGCTGCCCTCCTCCGGCCGCCGCTGGGGCGAGGTGGTGCTGCACGACGGCGCCCCGCACGGCGAGCGGGTCACCGACGGCGTCGCCTACCCCGTCTTCGACGAGATCGAGCTGTGGGCGCCCTCCCCGGTGCCGACCTACGTGGTGCTGCTGCAGGCCTCCACGGCCGGTGACCGGGACGCCCTGGAGCGGCTGGTCGCCGAGGCCGGGTACGCGGCCGAGGACTGGACCTCCTCGGTGCGGCTGCTGTGCCGCGCCTGCTCGGAGAGCCGGATGGCCTCGGACGACGGCGTCGTCGCCCACCACGATCCGCACGACGACGGCGACGCCGCCCACCCCGGGCACCTCAGCCACCTCAGCCAGGGCGGCGCGGCCGGAATGTCCTGGCTGGTCGAGCGCGAGTGCGGGATCGCGGCCCCGGCGCACCTGGTCCGCGTGCTGCTGGACCGCTGGGTCGCGGCCGCCCCCGGAACCCGGGCTTACCGGGATCTCGAAGAAGTGTGCTGAGTACCCTGGTGAGGTACGCGTAGGACCTATGGAAGCGGAAGACATGGCGGAGCAGCACGACCACGAGCACGAGCACGACGTGGAGGGGGCGGCGCCCGAGGCCCCCGTGAAGGTGATCGGTGAGGAGCCCGACCTCAGCAAGGGCACCGCGCGCCCGATCACCGTGGTCGGCAACCCCGTCCTGCACCGCGAGGTCAAGGACGTCACCGCGTTCGACGGCGAACTGTCCGCCCTGATCGACGACATGTTCCAGTCGATGTACGCCGCCGAGGGCGTGGGCCTGGCCGCCAACCAGATCGGCGTCGACCTGAAGGTCTTCGTCTACGACTGCCCGGACGACGAGGGCGTGCGCCACATCGGCCACGTGATCAACCCGCAGCTGGAGGAGTACCCGGCCGACCGCCGCCGGGTGCTCGACGACGGCAACGAGGGCTGCCTGTCCGTCCCGACCGCCTACGCCGAGCTGCCGCGCCCGGACTACGCGGCCGTGACCGGCGTCGACAAGGACGGCACGCCGATCCGCGTCGAGGGCACCGGCTTCTTCGCCCGCTGCCTGCTGCACGAGACCGACCACCTGTACGGCACCCTCTACATCGACAAGCTGTCGAAGCGGGACCGCAAGGATGCCCTGAAGCAGATGGCCGAGGGCACCGCGAAGTACGCGACCGTGCCGAACGAGTAACGGCCGCTTGCACGTTGAAGGCCGGTGCGGGGGGACCGCACCGGCCTTCGTGCTGCTCGGAGGCTATTTCTGGACGAACAGCCACTCCGGGCCGTAGCTGAAGCGGGGATCGGCGGGCAGCTTGATGCCGTTCAACTTCTGGGCTGTGCCGCGCAGTTCGCCCATGTGGCCGATCGCCTCGCCGATCGACGCGGCCCCGCCGTCGCCCCAGGCCGCTTCGAGGGCGCGCAGCATGTCGCTGTAGGACGTGTTGAAGTCGTTCAGCAGGCCGGCGGTGGTCTGGTCGGGCCTGTTGCCGGGGTCGTCGGCCCAGCCGCCCTGGGGGACGCGGGCGACCGGGGAGGTGTCCGGCAGGGGGACGTCGGGGCCGGTGAACTCGTACTTCTTCGTCGTCGGGTTCTGGACGAGCTCCTTGCCGACGGCGATCTCCTTGAACGCGTAGTAGTGGGCGAGTTCGCCCGGGGCGCCGGGGAAGGGGTTGTCCGGGGAGGCCGTGGTGCCCTCGCCCTGGGTCTGGATGATGTCGATGGCTTTCAGGACGTCGTCGATGGTGTTCATCGGGACGATGTCGTTGCCGGCGCCATGGCTCGACCCGAGCGGGAAGCTGATCTGGCGCTGCCCGGTGATCAGGTGGGCGAAGGTGGGGAAGACATTGGCGATGCGCTGGTAGAAGGCGCCGATCGTGTTGCCGTCGGCGGCGAAGGCGAGCGGGTTCTCGGGCTTCTCGATGTCGGAGAAGAGTGCGGCCGACTCGCGGGTCAGCCCGCTGAGGTAGACGGTCAGGCCGGGGTTGACGCCACCGGGTAGCTCGCCCGGGTACTTCGGGACGGTGGCGGGGTCGGTGAGGACGACCGTCCCGCCGATGGTGGTGAGCATGTTGCAGACCAGGCCGAAGTGCGACATCTCGTCGAAGACGATCTCGCGGATGGTGTGGCGGACCGGCTTGCTGTTGTCCGGGTCGGTGATCGACCAGAGCGCGGTGGCGTAGGGCGGGATGGTCGAGAGCTCCAGCATGATCGCCCGCTGGAGGGCGTCCTTGAGCTCCTTTTCGGTCCAGTCCTCCTCCGCCATGCTCATGAGCTGGACGATCGCGTCGCTCTCGTAGTCGAGGATTCCGGTTGTCACGGGTGAACCCCTTTCGTTCGGCTGTGCGCCGGACCGTAGCGGGGATCGGGTCGTGCCTATGCGTGTGATGCCGGTGTGGCTCGGGAGTTCAGTCGGACGGGTGGAGCGCGGATCAGGCATGCCCGCCCCGGTCGGTTCGAACGTCGGGCGGGGTACGGGAGTTGGCGGCTGTCGCGGGGGTGCGTCCAGGGCGGGGTGCGGGAGTCGGCCGCTAGCGCGCGGGCGCGTCCAGGGCGGGGGCGATGGCGGCGAAGGCCTGGTCGGTGAGGGCGGCGGGGTCGGCCGTGCCGTCACTGGTGCTCCACTGCTGGAGCACCACGTCGAAGGCGGTGAGGGCCGTTCCGGCGGCGAGCCGGGGGTAGAGGCCGGCCGCGAGGTCCAACCCGAGCCGGGCGGCGAGTTCGGCGGCCAGCTCCTCGCGCCACTGCGCCTGGCGCTCCAGGAAGCGGGCGTGCAGGGCGGGTGTGCCCAGGATCAGCTGCACCACCCGCAGGGTCTGGTCGGCGTGGCCGGCGCAGGCGTCGATGGCGGCCCAGACGGTGTTCCGCAGTGCGGTGGAGGGGCGTTCCTCGGCGGGCCGGGCGGCGAGTTCGGCGCGCATGCCGTCGCCCATCTCGGCCAGGAACCGGACGACGACGTCCTCCTTGGAGGCGAAGTAGCGGAAGAACGTCCGCTTGGACATGCCGGTGGAGGCGGCGATCTCGTCGACCGTGACCGCGTCGAACCCGTGCTCGGCGAACAGGCCCAGGGCGGCCCTGGTCAGCTCGTCGGCGACGAGCCGGCGCTTGCGTTCGGCCAGGCTCGGGGCGGGGGTGGTGGTCACCCTGCGATGCTACACGCGGGGCCGTCATTGGCATGCTGAGTCGCACTTGACACTTAGTGACATGAGCGGCAGCGTGTGACGCATGACGAAGCATCAGGCATGGAACGTTGAACGGATTCCGGACCAGACCGGGCGGGTGTTCCTCGTCACCGGCGCGAACAGCGGCCTCGGACTGGCGACCACCCGCGCGATCGCCCGGCGCGGCGGCGAGGTGATCCTCGCCGTCCGCGACGAGGCCAAGGGCCGGCGCGCGGTCGCGGAGATCACCGCCGACCAGCCGCGGGCGCGCCTGGAGGTGCGCCGCCTCGACCTGGCCGACCTCGACTCCGTCCGCGCCTTCGCCGAGCGGCTGCGCTCGGACGGCGTCCGCCCGGACGTCCTCGTCAACAACGCCGGAGTGCTGGCCCCGCCGCGCACGCTCAGCGCCCAGGGCCACGAGCTGCAGTTCGCCGCCAACCACCTCGGCCACTTCGCGCTCACCGGACTGCTGCTGGATCTGCTGGCCGGTGGGAAGGACCCCCGGGCGGTCACGGTCAGCTCGGCCAACCACCGGCAGGGGCGCCTCTTCTTCGACGACCTCTCCGGCGAGCGCAGGTACTCGCCGATGGGCCGCTACAACCAGTCGAAGCTCGCCAACGCCGTCTTCGGGCACGAGCTCCACCGGCGCCTCACCGCGGCCGGCAGCCCGGTCCGCAGCCTGCTCGCCCACCCCGGCTACGCCGCCACGAACCTCCAGACCCGCTCGGTCGGCCCGGTGAAGCTGCTCTTTGGCCGGATCCTGATCCCGCTCGCCCAGGCCCCGGACCAGGGGGCGCTGCCCCAGCTGTTCGCCGCGACCGACCCGGACGTGCTGGGCGGGCAGTTCATCGGCCCGGGCGGGATGGGGGAGCTGCGCGGCGCGCCGAAAGTGGTGCGGCTCGCCCCGAGGGCCGTCGATGCGGAGACCGGACGGCGGCTCTGGGAGCTGTCGGAGCGGCTGACGGGCGTCCGGTTCGCGGTCTGACCCGGCTGGTCAGGCCTCTGTGATGAGTGTTCGCAGGGCGCGCAGCAGGGCCTCGGCGTCGGCCTCGGGCAGGGCGGAGAGGAAGCGGCGTTCGGCTTCCCCGCGGACGCCTTCCGCCCGACGGAGCAGGTTCCGGCCGTCCGCCGTGAGCCGGACGATGTTGCGGCGGCGGTCCTCCGGGCTGCGGTGGCGCTCCGCGAGGGCCTTGGCTTCCAAGCCGTCGACCAGGGCGACCATCGTCGTGCGGTCGACGCCCAGGCGGACGGCCGCGTCCTGCTGGGAGAGCGGGACGTCGGCCGCCAGGACGGCGAGTACCGCCAGTTCGCGGCCGTCGATGCCGAGGGGCGCCAGTGCCGAGGCCGACGCCTCCGCGTACCGCAGGTGGGCGTGCTTGAGCAGGTAGCCGAGGCGGGTCGACAAGGGGTCGGGGCTTGCGTCACGCGTCATGCCGGTCAGGGTATCGCCAGGGAAGTGATAGTCAGCAGTGCTGATGATTGGCTATGCTGATGAATATGAGTCAACGCGCTTCGGATGAAGTCCGATTCGGCATCAAGACCACCCCCATGCGGGTCCCCTACCCGGACATCCTCCGCGTCTGGCAGGAGGCCGACGACCTGCCCGAGATCTCCGACGCCTGGCTGTGGGACCACCTCATGCCCATCGTCGGACCCAAGGACGGCGAGGTGCTGGAGGGGTGGACCCTGCTCAGCGCCCTCGCCGCGCGCACGACCCGGCTGCGGCTCGGACTGCTGGTGACCAGCAACCGGCTGCGGCACCCCGCGCTGCTCGGCAAGATGGCCTCCACGGTGGACGTCATCTCCGGCGGACGCCTCGTCATGGGCCTCGGCGTCGGCGGCACCCACCAGCCCCCCGGGGCCGGCGGCATCGCCGGTGACAACCCCGCCGCCGCCGAGTACGCGGGCTACGGCCTGGACCTGGTGCCGCCCGGCGAGGGCATCGCCAGGCTCGCCGAGACCGTCGACGTGCTGCGCGGGATGTGGACCCAGGACGTCTTCGACTTCGGCGGACGGTACGTGACCCTCACCGGCAACCGGAACGAGCCCAAGCCCGTCCAGCACCCGGGGCCGCCGATCCTCATCGGCGGCTGGGGCACCCGGCTGCTGCGGCTGGTCGCCGAACAGGCCGACATCTGGAACATCCCCGGGCCGCCCCACAACACCGTCGAGCACCTCATCGAGCGCAGCCGCGTCCTCGATGCCCACTGCGCCGCGATCGGCCGCGACCCGCGCGCGATCACCCGCTCCGTGCAGTACGTCGTCTCGTACGAGGACCCGGCCGGGGATCGTGCCGCCATCGCCGAACTGATCGCGGCCGGATTCACCCACATCGTGCTCAGCCTGCGGGCCCCCTACCCGGTGGGCGTGGCCCGGTGGCTGGTCGATCAGATCATCGCGCCGCTGCGGCGCCGCTGACCGGATGGGGTGAAAGCCAGGCCGGGACTGGCGACTTCAGGGGAGAACGGATGTCGACGTGGTGCACGGGAAGTCGGCCCCACCGACTTCCCGTGCACCGGCCCACGCGCGGGGCGGGGGAGTTCAGGGCTGACTGGCTCAGCTGTGCGAGGTGGAGGGGGCCAGGACCGCCATCAGCAGGCGGTTGGCGAGGGGGGTCGGGGCGCCGAAGTCGGTGCCGAGGTTGGAGGTCGAGTACACGGCGTGGACGGACAGGTCGCGGGTGGCGAACATGCCGTTGGCGTAGCCGTCGTCGTGGCCGGTCTTGCCCCAGAGCACGGCGCCGTTCGGTAGTGGGGTGGACATCAGGCCGGCGCCGAAGCAGGCGACCTTGTTGCAGGAGGTGCCGCCGACGAACGGGACGAGCTTGCCGTCGTTGTCCTTGGGCAGGGTGAACAGCTCGTTCTGCTGCGCGGCGGGCAGCAGGCGGCCTTGGAGCAGCGAGGTCAGGAAGTGGTCGAGGTCGGCCGTGGTGGAGATCATGTTGGACGGGTCGCCGCCCTGCTCGCTGGTGTCGACCGCCTGGCCGCTGTCGTCGGTCATGTAGCCGTGCAGGTAGGGGCGGGGCATCTCCGGGTCGTCCTCCGGCACCGAGGTCTGGTTCAGATGCAGGGGGTTGAGGATGCGCCTGGTGACCTCGTCCTTGAAGGAGTTGCCGGTGGTCTGCTCGATGAGCTTGCCCGCGATGCGGAAGCCGAGGGAGTTGTACTCCTGCTTGGTGCCGGGCGCGAAGTGCGGGCCGGGTGCCGGGCGGCCGTCGTCGGGGCGCAGGGTCTGCTGGATGATCTGGTCGAAGGTGCGGTAGTCGTAGCGGTCGGCGATCGTCTCGTCGGCGCTCGCCGGGGGCTTGCCCTCGTCCACGTTCGGCAGGCCACTGGTGTAGTTGACGAGCTGGCGGACGGTGATCGGCTGGAAGGTGTCCGGGAGCAGCCCCGGCATGTAGTCCTGGACGGTCCGGTCGAGGTCGATCCGCCGCTCGGCCGCGAGCTGCAGGATGACGGTGGTCTCGAAGACCTTGGAGATGCTGCCGGCGTGGAAGTGGGCGTTCTCCGGGATCTTCCGGCCGGTCTGGCTGTCCACGGTGGAGCCCTTCCACACCTGGCCCGGCTCGGCGACCAGGGCGACCGCGCCGGAGGCGTTGTCGGAGGGGCGGGTCTCGATGGCGGCCTGGAGCGCGGCGGGGTCCAGTGGCGGGAAGGCCGTCGCGGCGGTGGAATCCGTGCCGCTCGCGGCGAAGGCCTGCGCACCCGAGGCGGCGGTGATGCCGACGAGGGCGGAGCAGGCCAGACCGAGGGCGGCGGCACGGCGGACGAACGGCTTCATGTGGGGCACCCCGTGGGATCAGCTCGGCTGAGTGGGCCTCAGCGACGTGACTGATCCTGATCGGTGGCAGGCCGGTTCGGTATCGGGGATCAACCCCGATCCGCCCCTGAGGCGCCCCCGACGGGGGAGTTCAGGGGAGGTGGTGATGGTGATCGGGTGGGCGGTCCGGTCGGTCATGTCACCGATGTAGAGGGTGCCCGGTCGTTGCGTCCACGTGGTCGGGGATCTCGTCGTGGCGGTCGCCCACGGTCGGAGTGCCGGTCGGCTCGAACATGAGGATCGAAGCGCCGGACGGGGCGAACGGCTTGTGCTCCGTGCCTCGCGGGACGGTGAAGACCGTGCCTTGTGACAGCACGACCGTGCGCTCACCATCGGGCTCACGCAAGGAAATGTGCAGCTCTCCGTCGAGCACCAGGAAGAACTCGTCGGTGTCGTCATGGGCGTGCCAGATGTGTTCGCCTTCGACTTTGGCGATACGGACGTCGTAGTCGTTGACGCGTGTGACGATGCGGGGACTCCACAGCGCATCGAAGGAGGCCAGGGCCTCCCTGAGGGGGATGGGCTGGTTGCTCATGAGCTCATCCTGTGCCGGTCCGCCTGCTCGGTGTGAGTGCTAGGAATTGCACATGGCGAAAGAATCCTCGCATCAAACCCACGCGCCGGGCGTGCACCGCGTGGTCGTGATCGTGGACGAGAACTCGAACCCCTTCGAGCTCGGCTGCGCGGCCGAGGTCTTCGGTCTGCGCAGGCCGGAGATCGGTCGCGATCTCTACGACTTCAGGCTCTGTTCCCCCGAGCCCCGGACCCGGATGCGGGACGGCTTCTTCACGCTCACCGGTGTCACAGATCTGGAGGCGGCCGATGCCGCCGACACCTTGATCGTCCCCAACCGCCCCGACGTGGAGGTGCCCGGCCGCCACTCGGTGCTGGATGCCGTGCGCCGCGCGCACGCGCGCGGCGCACGGTTGATCAGCTTCTGCACCGGGGCATTCACCCTGGCCGAGGCCGGCGTTCTCGACGGACGCCGCGTCGCCACGCACTGGCAGTGGGCGGAGGCCTTCCGGGCCCGCTTCCCTTCCGTCCACCTCGAATCAGATGTGCTGTTCGTGGACGACGGTGACATCCTCACCGCTGCCGGAAGCGCGGCCGCACTCGATCTCGGACTGCATGTGGTCCGCCGCGACCACGGTGCGGAAGTCGCCAACTCCGTGAGTCGGCGACTGGTCTTCGCGGCGCACCGGGACGGCGGACAGCGACAGTTCGTGGAGCGGCCCGTACCCGACCAGCCGGACGAATCCCTGGCACCCGTTCTGGCCTGGGCGCAGGAACGGCTGGGCTCGCCCCTCACGGTGTCGGACCTCGCGCGGCGGGCGGCGGTCAGCTCCGCGACGCTGCACCGCCGATTTCGGGCACAGCTGGGAACGACCCCGTTGATGTGGCTCACGGGGGAACGGCTCGCGCTGGCATGCCGGCTGATCGAACGGGGCGAGAGTCGCTTCGAGGTCGTCGCACGGCGGAGCGGGATCGGCACCGCCGCCAACCTGCGTACGCTGATGCGCCGCGAGACCGGCATCACGCCGTCGGCGTACAGGCGTCGGTTCGGGCCCGAGGCCAAGTGACGGCCGAAAGGGCTCCGCGCCGGTGAACCGTCCCGCGTCGGTGTGAAGTGCACTCGGCAGGCCCGGAACGGGAAGCGGAGCGGTCCTCCCGGCCAGGCGCGAACGCCTGGCCGGGACGGGGGAGTTCAGGGGCCGTGGTGGGTGGTGATGGTGATCGGGTGGGCGGGGCGAAGACGATGGCTGGACAGCTCGACAAGCTGGTCGAGATGGCCGAGCATCCCTATGTGGAGCTCCAGGTCCTGCCGGATCGTGCCGGTGCTCATGCCGGTCTGATGGGATCGTTCGTGATGTTCGGTTTCCCGTCGCCGGACTACTCCGATGTCGTCTGCGTGGAGCACCGGACCGGGACGCTCTACATAGAGACGCCAGCCGAGATCGATGAGTACACGTTGATCTTCGACTCCCTCCGCTCAATCGCCTTGAGTCCGGCTGACAGTCTCGACATGATCGCTCGGGTACGGCAGGAGTTCTGAACTCCGGGCAAGGGATGGGTGAGTCGTGACCGGAAACACCGAGTGGCACAAGAGCACATACAGCGGGCAGGGCGGGAACTGTGTTGAGACTCAGACCAGGCTGGGGGCAATGGCTGTCCGTGACTCGAAGGACCCCGCCGGGCCGGTGCTGTCGTTCACCGTGGACGCTTGGACTGCCTTTGTCCGTGCGGTGAAGGCTGGGGAGTGCCAGGCCGGGTAGGCACGTTTCGACGTGGTCGCTTTGGTGCGGGAGTTGCACCACTGAGCAGCGGAGATGTGACAGATGCTCGCAGCGGATCTGGGGAATGTCCTGTGGCGCAAGAGCAGCTACAGCGGGCAGGGTGGCGATTGCATCGAGGTAGCTGATCTCGTGTTGGTGCCAGTTGGGAGCAACTGGCGCAAGTCGTCCTACTCGGGCGCGCAGAGCAACTGTGTGGAGGTCGCCGATCTCATGCCGGTCTTTGGCCCTGGGCTCAACTGGCGCAAGTCCTCGTTCTCCGGTGCGCAGAGTGAATGTGTTGAGGTGGCCGATGGTGTGATCGGCCTTGTGCCGGTTCGTGACTCGAAGGATCCGGGTGGGCCGGCTCTGCTCTTCCCGGCTGACGCCTGGGCTTCCTTCCTCGCGGGGGTCAAGTCCGGGGAGTTTCCGACCGATTGACCTCACAGTGGTGCCCTGCGCGGGCTGTGGCCGGACGGGGCGCCACTGTCCTCTCAGCTGAAGTTGTCGACCCAGAAGAGGAGAGTCCGCAGGAACGCGCCCGGGGCGCCGGCGCCGAAGGCGAGGACCATGGCCTGGCCGACAGCGACATCGGTGGGGTCGATGCCCTGGGACCACGTCATCTTGGCGTCCAGGCCGGGGATGGCGCGGCCGGGGGCGTACGACCGGTACGTGCCGCGGGCGTGGGCGATGAGCACCCCGTTGCGCCGCAGCTCCGCCCGACGCAGGCTGGTCGACCTCAGTTCGTAACTTCGGTCGCCCAGAACGGCAGTGCGGGTGCGTGACTTCCGAGTGGTCGGCACGCGGTGGCCGTTGATGTTCATCGCGCCGTGGTCGCGGTCGGGCACCACCGTGACGGTGGGCATCCCCGTCCCGTGCACCCGCGCCACGACGGACGGCCAGCGGTCGTGACTGATCCGTATCGGCCCGAAGGGACCGTCGATCACACGTTGTTGGAGCGTGGGCATGCCTGGGCTACTCCTGACCACCGGTACCAAACAGCGGAGCCGCCATGACGGCAGCTCCGCTGTTCGCTGAACGATATCGACTTAGCTTGCCGTTTAACCTCGGCGGTCACTCGACCTGCTGAGATCTCCGGGATTCGGCAGCACGTGACGCGGCCGTTCTTCACGCTTCGAGATGTCGAG
>NZ_JBITZP010000006.1:0-116812 GCF_044546945.1 Kitasatospora sp. NPDC053057
GACACCCCCGTCATCACCCTCGACGCCCGCCGCCGGGACAGCGCCAAGAGCGCCCTCATCACCCTGGTCGAGCACGCCCTGCTCGCCCGGCTCCGCTGACGAACGTGCCTGTGGCCCACGGAACTTCGCCAAGTCCCGCGGGCCACAGGGGGTTTCGTGGCGGCTACTCGGTCGGCTCCAGCCCGGAGCGGATCAGGCCGTAGGTGTACGCGTCCTCAAGTGCCAGCCAGGAGGCGGCGACCACGTTGTCGGCCACTCCGACCGTGGACCAGGTGGCGGTGCCGTCGGTGGACTCGATCAGCACCCGGGTCTTGGAGCCGGTGCCGTGCTGCCCCTCCAGGATGCGGACCTTGTAGTCCACCAACTCGAAGGTGGCCAGCGGCGGGTAGATGCCCTCCAGAGCCGTCCGCAGCGCCTGGTCCAGCGCGTTGACCGGGCCGTTGCCCTCGCCGATGGCGATCCGGCGCTCGCCCTTGGCCCACAGCTTGACGGTCGCCTCGTTGCCGGAAACCCCGTGCGGCCCCTGCTCGCTGATGGTCCGCCAGGACTCCAGGCGGTAGAAGCGGTCCCGGCTGCCGCGCACCTCGTCGCGCAGCAGCAGCTCGAAGGAGGCGTCGGCGGACTCGTAGGTGTAGCCGAGGTTCTCCTGCTCCTTCACCTTCGCCACCACCCGGCCCGCGAGATCCCGGTCGGTGGACAGGTCGTAGCCGAGCTCCTTGCCCTTGAGCTCCACCGAGGCCCGGCCGGCCATGTCGGACACCAGCATCCGCATGGTGTTGCCGACCAGTTCGGGGTCGGTGTGCTGGTACAGGTCCGGGTCGACCTTGATCGCGGAGGCGTGCAGGCCCGCCTTGTGGGCGAAGGCCGAGAAGCCGACGTACGGCTGGTGGGTGGACGGGGCCAGGTTGACCAGCTCGGCGATCGCGTGCGAGATCCGGGTCATCTCGGCCAGCCGGCCCACGGGCAGCACCCGGCGGTCGTACTTCAGCTCCAGTGCGCCGACCACCGGGAACAGGTTGGCGTTGCCGACCCGCTCGCCGTAGCCGTTCGCGGTGCACTGCACGTGGGTGGCGCCGGCGTCCACCGCGGCCAGGGTGTTGGCCACCGCGCAGCCGGTGTCGTCCTGGGCGTGCATGCCGATCCGGGCGCCGGTCGCGGCGATCACGTCCGCGACGGTGTCCCGGACGCCGGCCGGCAGCATCCCGCCGTTGGTGTCGCACAGCACCACCACGTCCGCCCCGGCCCGGTACGCGGTGCGGACCACCGCGAGGGCGTACTCGCGGTTCGCCCGGTACCCGTCGAAGAAGTGCTCGCAGTCCAGGAACACCCGACGGCCCTGGGCGCGCAGGAACTCGACGCTGTCCCGGATCATCTCCAGGTTCTCGTCCAGCGTGGTGCGCAGCGCCAGCTCGACGTGCCGGTCGTGCGACTTGGCGACCAGGGTGACCACGGGCGCGCCGGAGGCGACCAGCGCGGCCAGCTGCGGGTCCTCGGCCGCCTTGCCGCCGGCCCGGCGGGTGGCGCCGAAGGCGACCAGCTGGGCGCTGCGCAGCTCCAACTCGGCGGCGGCGCGGGCGAAGAACTCGGTGTCCCGGGGGTTGGCGCCGGGCCAGCCGCCCTCGATGAAGCCGACCCCGAACTCGTCCAGGTGCCGGGCGATGGCCAGCTTGTCCGCCACCGTCAGGTTGATGCCCTCCCGCTGCGCGCCGTCGCGCAGGGTGGTGTCGAACACGTGGAAGCTGTCGTCGGTACGGCTGACCTCGGTCATGACCCCTGGTTCTCCGTTCGGGAGGTTCGTACTGCTCTGCCGGATTCTCGTCCCGGCTCCACTGTCCAGGATCCCGTGCGCGGCCCCGGTGTCCCCGGGCCCCTTGTGGGGGCCTTCGGCCGGTCCGGGCTGTGCTCGTCGGGGCTGCGCCCCAAAAGCAAAAGACCCCTCGCGGGTGCGAGAGGTCTGCGCGCGGGTCTGGACGCTCGTGGTCGCTCCGCATCGGGTCCTGCGGAAGCGGTCACTGCGGACCGGCGCGCCTGCTGCTAATAATCAGCGAAAGCGAGGACACGCTCGCAGTCTGGCACAGCCCCCGGGATCCGGCCCGCCCGTCTCGCGATGCGAAACGGGGCAGGCCGGAGGGGTTTCCGGCGTCCGGATGGTCAGACGATCTTGTGCAGCCAGTTGTGGGTGTCCGGCTGCTGGCCGCCCTGGATGGCCAGCAGGGCGCGGCGCAGCTCCATGGTGATCGGGCCGGGCTCGCCGGTGCCGACGGTCCAGTCGGCGGCCGCGGACTTCACCGAGCCGACCGGGGTGATGACGGCGGCGGTGCCGCACGCGAAGACCTCGGTGAGGGTGCCGTCGGCGTTCGCCTGCTGCCACTCGTCGGTGGAGATCTTCCGCTCCTCGACCGCGTAGCCCAGGTCGGCGGCGAGCTGGAGCAGCGAGTCGCGGGTGATGCCGGGCAGCAGCGCGCCGGACAGCTCCGGGGTGACGATCCTGGCGTCCTTGCCCTCGCCGAAGACGAAGTAGAGGTTCATGCCGCCCATCTCCTCGACCCACCGGTGCTCGGCGGCGTCGAGCCAGACCACCTGGTCGCAGCCCTTCTCGGCGGCCTGGGCCTGGGCGACCAGCGAGGCCGCGTAGTTGCCCGCGCACTTGGCGGCGCCGGTGCCGCCGGGCGCGGCCCGGACGTACTCCTTGGACAGCCAGACCGAGACGGGCTTGATGCCGCCCTGGAAGTAGGCGCCGGCCGGGGAGGCGATGATCATGAAGAGGTAGGAGTTCGCCGGACGGACACCCAGGCCGACCTCGGTGGCGAACATGAACGGGCGCAGGTAGAGGCTCTGCTCCTGCTCGCTCGGAACCCACTCCCGCTCCTGCTGGACCAGCAGCTCGACGGCCTCGACGAAGGTCTCCACCGGCAGCTCCGGCATCGCCAGGCGGCGGGCCGAGGCCTGGAAGCGCAGGGCGTTGGCCTCCGGGCGGAACGTCGCGATCGAGCCGTCGGCCTGGCGGTAGGCCTTCAGGCCCTCGAAGATCGCCTGGCCGTAGTGCAGGGTCATGTTCGCCGGGTCCATCTCCACCGGCGCGTAGGGGACCAGCTGGGCGTCGTGCCAGCCACGGCCCTCCGTCCAGCGGATGGTGACCATGTGGTCGGTGAAGACGCGGCCGAAGCCGGGGTTGGTCAGCCGGGCCTCGCGCTCCGCTGCGGACAGCGGGTGGGCGGAGGGCTTGAGGTCGAACGTGATGGGCGCCTGGGTGGGCGTGCTCATGGCTGTTTCCTTCACCGTGGGGTTCGTTCGGGCCGCCACCGCCGAAGGGACGTCACGGCGATCCAACGCCGAACGAACGCACAACGGCACGGCCCACTGTCGATACTCGCATCCAGAGGGCCGTGCCGAACAGCTGCCCGCTCCTTGGGGAGCTGCAAGCTGTGGTTATGCGGTCCGGCCCACCTGGCCGGATCCTTGTGGGTCCGGCCCGCTAGCCGGCTACTCGCTCGGCGAGCGCGTCGCCGACCTCGGAGGTGGAGCGGGCGCCGGTGCGCTCGGTGAGGTCCGCCGCGACGGCGGCCTCGACCTTCGCGGCCTCGGCGGCGTAGCCGAGGTGCTCCAGCAGCATGGCGACCGACAGCACGGTGGCGGTCGGGTCGGCCTTGCCCTGGCCGGCGATGTCCGGCGCCGAGCCGTGCACCGGCTCGAACATGGACGGGAACTCGCCGCTCGGGTTGATGTTGCCGCTCGCCGCCAGGCCGATGCCGCCGGTCACGGCGGCGGCCAGGTCGGTCAGGATGTCGCCGAACAGGTTGTCGGTGACGATGACGTCGAAGCGCTCCGGCTGGGTCACGAAGAAGATGGTGGCCGCGTCGACGTGCAGGTAGTCGGTGGTGACCTCCGGGAACTCCCGGCCGACCTCGGCGAAGATCCGCGACCACAGGTGCCCGGCGTGCACCAGCACGTTGTTCTTGTGCACCAGGGTGAGCTTCTTGCGCGGCCGCGCCTGGGCCCGGCGGTAGGCGTCGCGCACCACGCGCTCGATGCCGTACGCGGTGTTCAGGCTGACCTCGGTGGCCACCTCGTGCGGCGTGCCGGTGCGCAGCGAGCCGCCGTTGCCGACGTACGGGCCCTCGGTGCCCTCGCGGACGACCACGAAGTCGATCTCCGGCTGCCCGGCCAGCGGGGACGACACCCCGGGGAACAGCCGGCCCGGCCGGAGGTTGATGTGGTGGTCGAAGGCGAACCGCAGCTTGAGCAGCAGCCCCCGCTCCAGCACCCCGGACGGGACGCTCGGGTCCCCGATGGCGCCCAGCAGGATGGCGTCGAAGGCCTTGAGCTCGGCCAGCACGCTGTCCGGCAGCGTCTCCCCGGTCCGGTGGTAGCGCCGGGCCCCGAGGTCGTACTCGGTGGTCTCCAGCTTCACGTCGGCGGGAAGCACGGCGCCGAGGACCTTGAGGCCTTCGGCCACCACTTCCTGGCCGATGCCGTCACCCGGGACAACTGCGAGACGAATGGTGCGAGACATGCTCGGACCCTACTCCGCCGTCCCAGGGGCTGACACCTCGCGTCCAGCATCTGGACCAGTCAGGTCAGATCGATCTCCACCGGGAACGGCTGATCGACCTTCAACTGCTTGTGGTAGATCCCGGTCGGGAAATACCGCTTGGATGCCGGCTCAAGCTCGAACGTGTAAACGACCGGGCGGCCCTCGTCACATTCGACGCGCCAGAAATGACGAATGCCGGCTGCCGCGTACTTGCCAGGCTTGATCTCCCGGTCACGCTCGCGGGACTCCTCCGAAACGACCTCGATCGCGAGCAGGACATGCTCGGCGGAGAATCCCGTTTGGCGATAGCCCGTGTCCGAGTCCTCGTGGACCACAAGGAGATCGGGCTCCGGCCGGTTCCGCCGGTCTAGCGTGACGGTCATCTCCGGCCACACCTCCCAGCCCTCCGGAACCGCCTTCTCCAGCCCTCGTTCGAGCACGCGCTTCGCTCGGACATGGAACTTCGTCTGCGGACTCACGAAGATCAGGCTCCCGTCGATCAGCTCGGTGTGCGGCGGGAGATCAGGCAGCCGGTCAAGATCCTCTGCGGTGTAGCCACCAGCAGGAGGCCGAATCCAGTCGGGGTACGGCGCGATGCTCATGGTTCCTCCCATACGGGCATCCTGGGGGCGCTCCCAGGCTACTCGGCAAAGCCTCCTCAGACGCCACTCCTTCGAGGGAGCGCGGGTGGCCCATGGTGCGCTGGGGGCGCGCTTAGGGTGGCGTGGTCTGGGGTTCCTGGCAGAACGGGGCGCGTGGGTGAGGGCCGAGCGGCGGCGGGAGGTGCTGGTCTGCGGGGGTGCGGCCGGGCTGGCGATGGGCGGGTTCGCGCTGGCGGCGGGGCTGCGCGGGCGGTGGCCGGCCGGGGCGGGCGCGGTCGCCGTGCCGTACCACGCGCACCTGTGGGACCTGCTGCACGGGCAGGCGGCCGGGGACCTGCTGTTCAACTGGAACAGCGGCTACGGCGTCCCGTTCCTGGCGGACTTCTTCGCCTACCTGATGAATCCGTTCTCCTGGCCGACCGCCCTGCTCCCCCGCGACCAGGGGCAGCTCGCCGTCTTCCTGGTCGCCCTGGCCACCATCGGCCTCGGCACCGCCCTGATGGCCCACCTGCTCGGCCGGGTGCACCCCGGCCCCCGGTGGCTGCGGGTGCTCGCCGCCGTCGGGTACGGGCTCTGCGCCTGGGTGCTGGACGTGGGCGGGGCCGCGCCGATGTGGCTCTGGGGCCTGGTCTCGCTGCCGCTGCTCGGCCTGGTCGGGGACTGGTGCCTGCACGAGCGCCGCTGGGTGGCCGGCTCGCTGTGCGTCGCCCTCGTCTGGGCGGGCAACCTCTACACCGCCGCGCTGGCCACCCTGATGGCCGGACTCCTGCTCGCCGTACGGCTGTTCGCCACCCCGCGCGCCTTCCGGCACCGGGTCCGGGCGACCGGGCGGGCGATCACCCTGACCACCGCCGGGGTGCTGCTCGCCTCGCCCGTGCTGTTCGTCGCCGTCCGGGCCGCGCGCGGCGCCCAGCCGGAGTCCCCGGTGCAGCCGCTCGGCCCGTCCGGGCTCGGCGGGCACCTCGCCCAGCTGCTGCCCACCACCACCGGCGGGCGGCCGCTGCCGGACATCGCGATCGGGGTGCTGGGGCTGCTGCTGGTGTGCGGGCTTCCGTTCAACCGCAGGGTGCGGATCCGCGAGCGGGCGGTCTGGTGCGCGGCGCTGGCGCTGATCGTGCTCAGCTTCGTCTGGACCCCGACCGTGCTGGTCTGGCACGGCCTGGCGATCCCGGCCGGCGGGCCGTACCGGGTCGCCTTCGTGCTCAGCGGGCTGCTGGTGCTGGCCGGCTGGGTCTCGCTCGCCCACCGGCCGGACCCGCTCACCCTGCTGGGCGGCGCCGCCCTGGTCGCGCTGATCGCCGCGCTGGCGGCCACCCGGCACTCGGTGCACACCTCCACCTGGGTGCTGCTGGGCGTCGGCGGCGCCGTCGTGCTCGCCGCGCTCTGGCTGCTGGAGCACCGGCACACCGACCGCCGGGCGAACGCCCTGGCCACCTGGGTGCTCGGCGGCGCGGTGCTCGGCAACGCCGTCTGGTCCGGGTACGCGGCGCTCGGCGCGGCCCCCGAGGACTCCGTCCCCCCGGCCGCCGTCCGGGCCGGGCACGCGGCCGTCCGGGCCGGCGCCGACTGGCCGGACGGGCGCAGCGACCCCGGCCCGCACGCCTTCACCCCCAACGACCCGCTGCTGCTGAACGGCCAGGGCGGCGGCTACTTCAGCGGCTACCTGCCGACCGTCGTCGCCCAGCTGCTGCACGACCTCGGCGCGGGCTGGACGGCCGGCGGTCGGCAGACCGGGAGCGTCACCGACCCGGTCGGGCAGGCGCTGTTCGGGATCCGCGCCCACCTGGACGACGGACCGCCGCCGCACGGCTTCACCCCCGGGCGGGCGCCCGCCCCGCCGCTGGTCACCGTGCTGCCGCCGGGCGCCCGGCCGGAGACCTCCTCGGTCTGGTCCCGGCAGGAGTCGCTGCTCGGCAGCCAGGTGTACGACGCCCCGCTGCCCGTCCCGGCCGGCGGCCCGGCGCCCACCCTGCACGGCACCAGCGGCTGGTCGGTGCCGGGCGGCGGGGACGGCACGGTGTTCACCGCCGCCTGCACCCCGGGCTCGACGGCCTACTTCCACGGGGTCTGGTACAACGGCACGGTCAGCGGCCTGGGCACCACCTACCGCAGCGACGGCGAGCAGCCCACCACGGCGGTGGCCGTCCACCGGCTCGGGACCGTCCCGGCGGACGGAGTGGTCCGGGTGACCCTGCGGTCGGACGCCATCAGCCAGGTCCCCGCCCGCCCGATCGGCTGCCTGCGGGCCGACGCCCTGGCGGCCGCGGTCACCCGCCTCACCGCCACCGGCGCCGGCCACGTCGAGGCCGGCGGCCACACCGTCTCGGCCACCCTCCCTCCGGGCTCAACCGGCACCGCGCTGCTGTCCGTCCCCGCCACCGAGGGCTGGACCTGCGCCACCGACGGCGGCGCCCGCACCGCGCCCACGCCGGTCCTCGGCATGATCGGCGTCCCCCTCGGCGGCGGTGCCTCCCGCGTCTCCTGCGCCTTCCGCCCGCCCGGCCTCACCGAGGGCCTCACCGTCACCTCCGGCACGGCCGCCGCCCTCGCGCTGGTCGCCGTCTTCGGCCGCCTCTCCCGCCGGCCCACCCGCACCCCCCGGCGCCGGCGCCGCCTGGCCGCCGCCCCCTGATCCGGACACCGTGGGAGCCCCCGAGGAGCGGCGGGACACGGGAAGGGGCGGCCCGCCGGTCGGTGCCGACGGGCCGCCCCTCGGTACCGGCTACGGCAGGGTGAGGACCTGGGCCCTCCGGTCGGCCGGGTTGAGGTGGTACAGCAGCAGGAGCCGCGAGGTGTCGCCCGGGGCGCGGTGCACGTCGAGGACGGTGCCGGGGCCGGCCGGGGTCACCATCGCGGTCGGGCCGGTGAGTCCGGACCGGACGGTGAGGGCCGGGTGCAGGACGTCCACCGGGACGGTGGGGCGGGTGCCGCGCAGGCCGATGGCGGAGTAGGCGTCGGCCGGGTCGGGCTTGCCGGAGGCGGCGCCGGCCCAGACGCCGTAACGGACGGTGCTGTGGCCGGGCTTGACCCCGGGCAGGGCGCTCAGCCGGACCGGCAGGACCACGACGTCGCTGTCCAGCAGCTCGGTGTCGGTGTCGCCCCAGTGGGCGTTGAGCGGCTGGACGTCGAGTTCGGCGCCGGTGCGGGCGTCGAGGGCGCGGGAGACCAGGACGTCGCTGCCGCGCAGCCGGTCGGCCTTGAGGATCACGTCGGTGACGCCGTCCCCGTCGGTGTCCAGCGACACCCGCACCCCGTACAGCCCGACCGGCGTGGCCGCCGGGGCCCACAGTCGCGCGCCGACGTACAGCAGGTCGGAGTCGACAGCGGCGCCCGCAGCCCGCAGGTCGGCGGCCCGGTCGCCGGGGTGTTCGACGCAGAGGTCCTGGGGCGGGTCCTCCGGCTCCGTCGCGCCCTCGGGCCGGATGCCCGCGCCGGGGCCGACGGCCTTGCCGCTGCCGGGCGGGCAGTCGGGCCAGCGGGGGCCCTCGCCGCCGAGCGCGAGGGCGCTGACCAGCCCGGGCGCCTCGCCGGGGGCGGCGCTGCCGCCGAGGGTGACGAGGGTGCCGTCCCGGGCGGTGCGGGCGGAGGCGGTGACGCCGAGGTCGCCGGTCGGGCGCGGGGCGGCGAGCACCGGGACCCGCAGCTGCGGCAGGGTCTGGTCGCCGAGCGGGCTGAACAGCACCCGCCCGGAGAGCTCGCCCCGGTAGCTGCGGGCCCGGCCGCCCTGCTGGGTGTCGATGGTCGGGTCGGGCGTGCGCCCCAACTCCCCCGGTACGGACAGCGTCACCCGCACCCGGGCGGTGCCGCCGGCCGGCACGTCGATCTGAGTCGGTGTCACCTGGAAGGCGGCGCCGGGCAGTTCGGTGGCCGCCGCATAGCCGGTGCGGTAACTCAGCGGCGCTGAGGAGTGGTTGCGCAGCTCGATCTCGCGGTCGAGGGCCGTCGGCCCGCCGATCTCGACCGGCCCGTAGGAGACCCCGACGCTGCCCGCCCGGGCGCCCTCCCCCGCGGCGTAGGCGACGACGGGGGTGTGGACGGCCCGGTCGGCCTGGGCCCGTCCGGCGCCGGTGCGCTCGGGCCCGTAGACCGGCCCGCCGTGGTCGTCGCCGAGGTAGGTGTCCGTGCTGGTGTTCATCAGCGCGGCCTTGACCTGCTCGACCGGCCAGTCCGGGTGGGCGGCGCGGACCAGCGCGGCCAGTCCGGCGACGTGCGGGGCGGCCATCGAGGTGCCGTTCTCGCGCTGGCCGCCGCTGCCGCTGCCGACCAGGGCTGACCAGATGGTCTCCCCGGGGGCGGCGAGGTCGGGCTTGATCACGCCGGGCAGGCCGATCCCCCGGGAGGTGAAGTCGGTGAGGGTGTCGGCCCGGGCCGGCTGGTTCTCCGCGACGGAGCCGTGCAGCGGGTTGCCAGGCGCGGCGAGCCGGACCTGTGCGCCGCCCTCGGCGGCGGCGTGCCGCAGCCGTTCGCCGTCCGCGTGGCCGAGCAGGACGGCGGGGATCCGGTCGTTGCCGGAGATCTCCGCGAGGTGGTCGGTGTCGGCGGCGTAGAGCGCGCCGATCGCCCCGGCGTCGGCGGCGTGGTCGGCGCGCGGGCCGGAGTTGCAGGCCCGGTCGGCATCGCGGGTGAGCCAGGTGAGCACCGCGATCCTCCCCTTGAGCCGCTGCTTGTCTGCCGCGCTGAAGTCCGTGCAGCCGTCCGTCTGGTCGACGGGCGCGGCGAGGGCGCCGCTCACCTCGGTGGTGGACCAGCCCTGGTAGCGCTCGCTCCAGTGGCCGGGCACGACCCCGGCCAGCGCGGCGGGGGCGAGCACGGTGATGCCGTCCACGTCGGCGTGCCCGTGCACGGAGGCGGCGACGGTGATCGCCCGGACGGCGGTGCCGGGGCTGCCGCCGACGCCGTACACGTCGCCCTCGTTGCCGGCGGCCGCGACCACCACGGTGCCCAGTTCGGCGAGCCGGTCGACGGCGAGCGCGTCGGCGTCGTCGGGGCTGCCGAAGCGGCTGCCGAGCGACAGGTTGACCACGTCGAGCCGGTCGCCGAGGTCGCCGTCGCCGTTCGGGTCCGCGGCCAGGTCGAGCGCCTGGGCGAGCCGGTCGGTGGAGCCGTCGCAGCCGAACACCCGGATCGCGTACAGCTGCGCGCCGGGGGCGGCGCCGGGGCCGATCCGGAACGAGGCCGGGTCGAGCCCGGGCCGGTACGGGCCGGCGTACGGGTGGCCGTCGGCGGTGACGCCGTACCCGGCGGCCGTCCCGGCGACGTGGGTGCCGTGCCCGTTGCGCACGCAGTCGAGCGGGTTGTCGCTGGGGTGCGGGACGGGCTGGTGGTTCGGTGCGGTCGGGTCGGGGTTGTAGTCGTCGCCGACCAGGTCCTTGCCGCCGACCACCTTGGCGTTGGGGAACAGCGCGGCGGGCGCGGGCTTGCCGCGCTCGACCGAGCGGAAGGCCTCCTCGGTGCCGGGGCCGCCGAAGTCGGCGTGGGTGTAGTCGATGCCGCTGTCGATGATGCCGATCCGCATGCCCTGGCCGGTGTTCCCGGCCACCGCCGCGTCCCCGGACCAGACCTGCGGGGCGCCGGTCAGCGGGACGGAGTACGCGTTGTCGCGCTGCTTGTTCACGATCGGGTGGACGGCCCGGACGCCGGGCAGCGCCCGCAGCGCGGGCAGCCGCTCGGCGGGGGCGTCGACCGCCAGGCCGGTGAGCAGGGTGTGGGTGCGGTAGAGCTCGCGGGCGGCGGGGGCCGACCGGTGGACGGCCTCGGCGAGCCGGTCGAGCGCGTCCCCGGCCCGGGCCCGTTGGGTGGCGCCGGCCTGGGCGGCGTCCCGGCGGACGGCCTCCGGCGAGCGCTGGGCCCGCCGGGCGCTGTCGGCGGCGCGCCGCCAGGCGGGACCGGCCGCCTCGGTGGTGAGTTCGAGCAGGACGGAGGCCGTACGGCCCTGACCGGGCGGTCCGGCGCTGGACGGGCCGCCCGCGGCCGGGGTGGCGGCGAGCGCCGCGCCCCCGGCCAGCAGGGTCAGGGTGAGGCCGATCCGGGCGAGCGGTCGGCGGACGGGTGGCAGGCGCACGAGGGACCCTCTCCCCCGGCAGGGGGGAATGATCCGCACACCGAGGAGGTCGCTGGCGCCCGCCCACACGGACGTCGATCACCCTTCCGGGGGCCCCAAATTAGGATGATCGCGCCATCCGGTGCGAGCAACTTCCCTCGAACGGACCTCGGTTGCACTCTACGGGGTGACAGGGCGTCAACCCGGTCGGCCCAGTAGCCCGATGAACGCCAGCCACCGGCGGCACCGCCCAGGCGCCGCTCAGCTGTGGCCGCGCTCAGTGGTGACCGGTGGCGCCACCGTTGTCCCGGCGGTCCAGCGAGCGCTGCAGCGCGGCGGCGGCGAAGGGGTTCCGCTCGGCGGCCCGGCGGCGGCGCGGGGCGCGGACGGGGGTGGCGGCGGGGGCGGGGGTGGCGTGGCGGTCGGCGGTGGTGGGCATACCGGGCTCCTTGGAAGCGGCGCCGTACAACAGCGCGATGAGGGGAGGTGGGTACGCGCGGAGCAGGGATCGCCTGCCCGTGGGGGCGCACGCGCACACGGGCCGCGTGCCCTGGCTACAGGGGCGGCACGCCGTATGGCCCTTCCACGGTACGACCCCGCCCCGGCCGTGTCTGCACGAATACTTGGATTTCCTAGTATCTGAGACGGGCGACACCCGGGAGAACGCAGCAGGGCCCGGACCGCCGTTCGAAACGCGGTCCGGGCCCTGCTCAGGGCGGGAAACTCAGCCCAGGTCGACCGAGCGCGCGAAGTGGGCGCCGATCTCGGCGGCGATCACCGTCAGGACGTCCTGCGGGATCTCGCTGTCCACCGTGATGGAGGCGAGGGCGCTGCCGCCGTCCCGGGCGACCTGCATGCCCGCGATGTTGATGCCCGCGTCGCCGAGGTGGCGGCCGAGCACGCCGACCACACCGGGGCGGTCCTCGTACTTGAAGAAGGCCATGTGGTCGGTGAGCGCCACGTCGACGTCGAAGGTGTCCACGCCGACGATCTTCTGGGTCTGCTTCGGGCCGGCCAGCGTGCCGGAGATGGCGATCTCCTCGCCGTTCGCCAGCGTGCCGCGCACGGTGATCACGTTGCGGTGCTCGGGGCTCTCGCTGGAGGTGGTCAGGCGGACCTCGACGCCGCGCTCCTGGGCGAACAGCGGGGCGTTGACGTAGGACACCGTCTCCGCCACCACGTCCTCGAACACGCCCTTCAGCGCGGACAGTTCGAGTACCTTCACGTCGTGCTGGGTGATCTCGCCGCGGACCTCGACGTCCAGGCGGACGGCCACCTCGCCGGCCAGCGCGGTGAAGATCCGGCCGAGCTTCTCGGCCAGCGGCAGGCCCGGGCGCACGTCCTCGGCGATCACGCCGCCCTGGACGTTGACGGCGTCCGGCACCAGCTCGCCGGCCAGCGCCAGGCGCACCGACTTGGCGACCGCGATGCCGGCCTTCTCCTGCGCCTCGTCGGTGGAGGCGCCCAGGTGCGGGGTGGCGACCACGTTGTCGAAGGCGAACAGCGGGGAGTCGGTGCACGGCTCCTTGGCGTACACGTCCAGACCCGCACCGGCCACCCGGCCGTCGCGCAGGGCGCCGGCGAGCGCCTCCTCGTCCACGATGCCGCCGCGGGCGGCGTTGACGATACGCACGCTCGGCTTGACCTTGTGCAGCGCCTCGTCGCCGATCAGGCCGATCGTCTCGGGGGTCTTGGGGAGGTGGACGGTGATGAAGTCCGAGGTCTCCAGCAGCTCCTCCAGCGAGACCAGCTTGACGCCCATCTGCGCGGCGCGGGCGGCCTGGATGTAGGGGTCGTACGCGACGATCTTCATCCCGAACGCGGACATCCGCTGGGCGACCAGGACGCCGATCCGGCCGAGACCGACCACGCCGAGGGTCTTCTCGCTCAGCTCGACGCCGGTGTACTTGTTGCGCTTCCACTCGCCCTGCTTGAGCGCCGCGTTGGCGGGGGCGATGTTGCGGGCGACGGAGATCAGCAGACCGCAGGCGAGCTCGGCGGCGGTGACGATGTTGGAGGTCGGCGCGTTGACGACCATCACGCCGGCCTTGGTCGCGGCGGCGACGTCCACGTTGTCCAGGCCGACGCCGGCCCGGGCGACCACCTTGAGCTTGCGGGCGGCGGCCAGCGCCTCGGCGTCGACCTTGGTGGCCGAGCGGATCAGGATCGCGTCCACGTCGGCGATCGCGGTGAGCAGCTCGTTGCGGTCGGCGCCGTTGCAGTGGCGGATCTCGAAGTCGGGGCCGAGGGCGTCGACGGTGGCGGGCGACAGCTCTTCGGCGATCAGAACTACGGATTTGCTCACGACAGTGGGGTCCTTAACTGTCCGGTTCCCCCGGGCACGTAGGTGGCGTGGCGGGCGGGGGAAGGTGGCATGGCCGCGTAGGTAGACGCACGACGCTGTGGGCCTGACGCGCACTCGGGAGTGTATCGGCGGGCAGGGTACGGGGCTGCTCCCGTCCGGCGAAATCACCCGGACGGGAGCAGCCTACTTGTACAAGGGCCCTGCGAAATCGGGCCTTGGCGAAATGGTGGGGCGAAAAGGCTCAGGCCTTGTCGTTGACCCAGCTCATCAGCGAGCGCAGCTTCTTGCCGGTGGTCTCCAGCAGGTGGTCCTCGTCGGCCTTCTTGTACTCGTTGTACTTGGGCAGGCCCGCCTTGTACTCGGCGATCCAGGTCTTGGCGAAGGTGCCGTCCTGGATCTCTTCGAGGACCTTCTTCATCTCGGCCTTGGTGTCGGCGGTGATGATGCGCGGGCCGGTGACGTAGTCGCCCCACTCGGCGGTCTCGGAGACCGACCAGCGCATCTTCTCCAGGCCGCCCTCGTACATCAGGTCGACGATCAGCTTCAGCTCGTGCAGGCACTCGAAGTAGGCGATCTCCGGCTGGTAGCCGGCCTCGACCAGGGTCTCGAAACCGGCCTTCACCAGGGCGGCGGTGCCACCGCAGAGGACGGCCTGCTCACCGAACAGGTCGGTCTCGGTCTCCTCGGTGAAGGTGGTCTTGATGACGCCGGCCTTGGTGGCGCCCAGGCCCTTGGCGTACGACAGGGCCAGGTCGAACGCCTTGCCCGAGGCGTTCTGCTCGACCGCGACGATCGCCGGGACGCCGCGGCCCTCCTCGTACTGGCGGCGGACCAGGTGGCCCGGGCCCTTCGGGGCGACCATGCAGACGTCGACGTCCGCCGGGGGCTTGATGAAGCCGTAGCGGATGTTCAGGCCGTGGCCGAAGAACAGGGCGTCGCCCGCCTTCAGGTGCGGGGCGATGTCGGCCTCGTAGACGTCGGCCTGGATCGGGTCCGGCACCAGGATCATGATGACGTCGGCCTCGGCCGCGGCCTCGGCCGGGGTGACCACGCGCAGGCCGGCCTCCTCGGCCTTGGCACGGGACTTGGACTCCGGCTTCAGGCCGACCCGGACGTCGGCGCCGGAGTCGC
Organism: Kitasatospora sp. NPDC053057; assembly: GCF_044546945.1. Taxonomy (NCBI): domain Bacteria; kingdom Bacillati; phylum Actinomycetota; class Actinomycetes; order Kitasatosporales; family Streptomycetaceae; genus Kitasatospora; species Kitasatospora sp. NPDC053057. The sequence goes on from NZ_JBITZP010000006.1 coordinate 14,613, forward strand.
GCAGGGACAGCGCGTGGGCGTGACCCTGGCTGCCGTAGCCGATGACCGCGACCTTGCGGCCCTGGATGATGGACAGGTCGGCGTCGTCTTCGTAGAACAGCTCGGCCACGGGGGCACATCTCCTTGCGTGATGGGTGCCGGGGGTTCCTACCGTAGGCGCACCCGGCGGGGTACGGATCGTTGCTTCAGAAGGTGAGACGGTTACGCGCTACGGTCGAGGGCGCGCAGCGAGCGGTCCGTGATGGAACGCGCGCCGCGGCCGATGGCGACCAGGCCGGACTGGACCAACTCCTTGATGCCGTACGGCTCCAGCATCCGGAGCATGGCCTCCAGCTTGTCCGAACTGCCGGTGGCCTCGATGGTCACCGCTTCGGGCGACACGTCGACGGTCTTGGCACGGAACAGCTGGACGATCTCGACGATCTGCGACCGGGTCTCGTTGTCGGCGCGGACCTTCACCAGGACCAGTTCCCGCTGGATCGCAGCGGACTGGTCGAGTTCGACGATCTTTATCACGTTCACGAGCTTGTTGAGCTGCTTGGTGACCTGTTCCAGCGGGAGGTCCTCGACGTTGACCACGATCGTCATCCGGGACACGTCCGGGTGCTCGGTCGGGCCGACGGCGAGGGAGTCGATGTTGAAGCCCCGACGGGAGAACAGCGCGGCGATGCGGGCGAGCACGCCGGGCTTGTTCTCGACCAGGACGGAGAGGGTGTGCTTGGACATGTGGTTCCTCAGTCGTTCTGGGCAGGGGGCAGTCAGTCGAGATCGTCGCCGAAGTCGGGGCGGACGCCCTTGGCGAACTGGATCTCGTCGTTGCTGGTGCCGGCCGCGACCATCGGCCACACCATCGCGTCCTGGTGGACGATGAAGTCGATGACCACCGGGCGGTCGTTGATCTCCATCGCCTGCTTGATGACCGCGTCCAGGTCCTCGGGGCGCTCGCAGCGCAGGCCGACGCAGCCCATCGCCTCGGACAGCAGGACGAAGTCGGGGATCCGGGTGCCCTGGGCCGGCGGCGCGATGCCGTCGTGCCCGGGGCCGGAGTGCAGCACGGTGTTGGAGTAGCGCTGGTTGTAGAACAGCGTCTGCCACTGCCGGACCATGCCCAGCGAGCCGTTGTTGATGACCGCGACCTTGATCGGGATGTCGTTCAGGGCGCAGGTGACCAGCTCCTGGTTGGTCATCTGGAAGCAGCCGTCGCCGTCGATGGCCCAGACCGCCGACTCCGGGCGGCCCGCCTTGGCGCCCATCGCCGCCGGGACGGCGTAGCCCATGGTGCCGGCGCCGCCGGAGTTGAGCCAGGTGCCGGGCTTCTCGAAGCGGATGTACTGCGAGCTCCACATCTGGTGCTGGCCGACGCCCGCGGCGTAGATGGCCTCCGGGCCGACCAGCTGTCCGATCCGCTCGATGACCTGCTGCGGGGAGAGCTGGCCGTTCGGGGCCGGCTCGAAGCCCAGCGGATAGGTCTTCTTCCACTCGTCGAGCTTCTCCCACCATTCCGCGTAGTCGCCCTTGTGGCCGGCGTCGAACTCGGCCTGGACGGCGACGATCAGGTCGGCCAGCACCTCGCGGGCGTCGCCGACGATCGGCACGTCCGCCGGGCGGTTCTTGCCGATCTCGGCCGGGTCGATGTCCGCGTGCACGACCTTGGCGTACGGGGCGAAGCCGTCCAGCTTGCCGGTGACCCGGTCGTCGAAGCGGGCGCCGAGGGTGAACAGCAGGTCCGACTTCTGCAGCGCGGTGACGGCCGGGACGGAGCCGTGCATGCCGGGCATGCCCAGGTGCTGCGGGTGGCTGTCCGGGAAGGCGCCGAGCGCCATCAGGGTGGTGACGACCGGCGCGCCGGTCAGCTCGGCGAGGATCCGCAGCTCGGCGGTGGCCTGCGCCTTGATCACGCCGCCGCCGACGTACAGCACCGGGCGCTTGCTGCTGACCAGCATCTTCGCGGCCTCGCGGATCTGCTTGGCGTGCGGCTTGGTGACCGGCCGGTAGCCCGGCAGCGCGGTCTCGACCGGCCACCGGAAGGTGGTGGTGGCCTGCAGGGCGTCCTTGGCGATGTCGACCAGGACCGGGCCGGGGCGGCCGGTGGCGGCGATGTGGAAGGCCTCGGCGATCACCCGGGGGATCTCGGCCGGGTCGGTGACCAGGTAGTTGTGCTTGGTGATCGGCATCGTGATGCCGCAGATGTCAGCCTCCTGGAAGGCGTCGGTGCCGATCGCCTTGGAGGAGACCTGACCGGTGATCGCGACGATCGGCACGGAGTCCATGTAGGCGTCGGCGATCGGGGTGACCAGGTTGGTCGCGCCGGGGCCGGAGGTGGCCATGCAGACCCCGACCTTGCCGGTGGCCTGGGCGTAGCCGGTGGCGGCGTGGCCGGCGCCCTGCTCGTGGCGAACCAGGATGTGGCGCACCTTGACCGAGTCCATCAGCGGGTCGTACGCGGGAAGGATGGCCCCGCCCGGGATGCCGAAGACGGTGTCCGCGCCCACGGCCTCGAGCGAGCGGATGAGCGACTGGGCTCCGGTCATGGTCTCGGCGACGTGCTGGGGAGCGGGAGCGTGGGCGGCCGGGTTGTCCCCGCGGCGGGGGGATGCGGCGTGCTCGGTCATCTGCCTGTCTCTTCTCGGGTTTTGCCGGCCCGGTACTGCGGGCCCCGGTGGTGCGAGGGTGGGGTCCCGGTCCGGGCCGATCGCCGGCTCTGCCTCAATCGTCCCGCTCGATCCGACGAATCGGACGCTCCGGGGCGGTCGGGGCCAGGGGTCTTGCGGTGGGAACAGCGTCAGTGCAACAAAAAACCCCTCGTGCCCAAGGGCATGCGAGGGGTGGCGCGTCGGTCTGTCACGAGCGGGGCGTGCGAGCCCACTCAGCCGACGCGCCCGCCAAGTACGAGAATTCGGGTGCGCATGGCAACGACCTTCCTCCCGTCCGGGGTGGCGTGTCAAGCAGGTGGGATGACCGTCTCGCCATGCGGACCGGCTCCCGGACCGGCGGCGGCCGGGTGTTCGGGCAGGTCGGAGGCCCCGTGGTGATGTGCGACACGACCCCCCGCGGCGTCCGGGCGGCCACTCGTACGGGCGTCCGCTGCCAGGTGGGCGCGGCGGGCGGACAGCGAGCCGAGCGGCTTGGGCAGCGGGTAGCCGCGGCGGGCCAGCGCCCGGCGCAGCCGGGTCTCGTCCAGCGGCGGGGCGAAGGCCGAGCCCTGGGCCAGCCGGCAGCCCAGCTCCTGCAGCGCGGTGACCTGCCGGGGCAGGTCCACCCCCTCGGCGGCGGTGGCCATCCCGAGGTCCCGGCCGAGCCGCAGGGCGTGCCCGGCCAGGGTGCGGCCGAGCGCGGACTGGCCGAGGTCCTGGACCAGCGTGCGGTCCAGCTTGAGCCCGTCCAGCGGCAGCCGGGCGAGCGCCCCCAGCGAGCCGCTGCCGGCGCCGTAGCCGGCCAGCCAGGTGGAGACGCCGAGTCTGCGCAGGGCGGTCAGCCGGCGGCCGAGTTCGTCGGCGACCTGGTCCGGGCCCATCCGGGCCACCTCGATCACCAGCTCGCCGGCGGGCAGCCCACTGTCGCGCAGCACAGCGGCCACCGTCTCGTACAGGCCGGGTGAGCAGAGCCGCTCGGCGGAGAGCCGGACGGCCACCGGGACGGGCACCGGCACACCGCCGCGGATCCGCCCGGACACGGCGCGCCGGTCGGCGGCGGCCGCGACCGCCTCCTGCACCAGCCAGCGGGAGAACCTGGTGCCCGCGTCGCCGTGTTCGGCCGAGCGCAGGAACTCGGCGGGGGTGAGCAGCAGGCCGCCCGCCGAGCGCCAGCGGGCCTGGGCCTCGACGCCGGTCACCGCGCCGCTGGCGAGGTCCACCACGGGCTGGTGGAGCAGGGTGAAGCCGCCCTCGCGGACGGCCACCCGCAGCCGGTCCTCCAGCTCGGTGCGGCGCTCCAGGTCGGCTCGCATCGCGGGGGCGTAGAGCACCACCCGGCCCTTGCCCTCGGACTTGGCCCGGTACATCGCGAGGTCGGCGTTGCGCATCAGCTCGTCGGCGGCGGCCCTGGGGTCGGCGGCCGGGCCGCGTTCGGGGGTGCCGAAGGCGATGCCGATGCTGGCGGCGACGCCCAATTCGACGCCGCCGATCCAGTACGGCTCGGAGAGCGCGACCCGCAGTCGTTCGGCCAGCTCCTGGACCTGCAGCTTGCCGAGCGGGCCGCAGACCAGCGCGGCGAACTCGTCGCCGCCGAACCGGGCCACGGTGTCCCCGCAGCGGACGGCGCCCTGCAGCCGGCGGGCGGCCTGCACCAGGAGTTCGTCGCCGACCTGGTGGCCGGCGGTGTCGTTGACCGCCTTGAAGCCGTCCAGGTCGAGGAAGAGCACCGCGATGCCGGCGCCCGTCCCGCCCTGCTGGCCGCGGTTGCCGAGGGCGGCGCGCAGCCGCTGGGCGAACAGGGCGCGGTTGGGCAGGTCGGTGAGCGGGTCGTGGAACGCGTTGTGCTGCAACTGGGCCTGGAGCATGACGCGTTCGGTGACGTCCCGGCTGTTGAGCAGCAGCCCGTCGCGGTGCCGGCTGACCGTCGACTCGACGTGCAGCCACTCGCCGATGCCGGAGCTGATCCGGCACTCCACCCGGGCCGAGGGCTCGACGGTGCCCGGGGTGCGGTGGGCGGCCAGCCGGACCCGCGCGAGGTAGCGGCGGACCTCGGAGAGCACCCGGCCCACGTCCTCGGGGTGGACCAGGTCCAGCAGGTTGCCGCCGACCAGCTCCTCCGGGTCCCGCCCGTAGACGCCGAGCGCCGCCGGGGAGACGTACGAGAGCACGCCGTTGGCCCCGGCGATCATGATGACGTCGCTGGAGCCCTGCACCAGGGAGCGGAAGTGCGCCTCCTTGTGGGCGAGTTCCTGGGCCAGCGACAGGTTGTCGAGCAGCATTACGCCTTGCCTGAGGATCAGTGCCAGCCCGACGGTGCACGCGGCCGCGGCCACCACGCGGTCCAACTCGCGCCCCCCGAGGGCGTTGTAGAGGATTCCGGCGGTGCACACCGCGGCGGCCGCGTACGGGGTGAGCGCACTGAAGGTGGTGGCCACCCGGCGGCGCGGCAGGCCGCCGGCCGAGGGGTGCTCGCGCAGCGGACGGCGCCGGCGCGAGGACCACGGCGCCCACGCGAGCAGCAGGCTGCCGGAGAACCAGCCCGCGTCCAGCAGTTCGCCGGAGTGGTAGCTGCTGTGCAGCTCCGGGGTGGTGAACAGGGCGTCGCAGATCACGGTGACGGCGAGCGCGAGCATCGCGGTGTGCACCGCCGCCCGGTTGCCGTCCCGGCCGCCGAAGCGCAGCCCCACCACCAGGCTGACCAGCAGGATGTCCAGCACCGGGTAGGCCAGGTTTAGGGCCAGCCGCAGCGGGGAGCCGCTCTCGCCGGCCGCGATCCGGCCGAGCGCCAGGCTCCAGCTGAGGGTGAACAGCGAGCCGGCGATCAGCCAGCCGTCGAGCAGCAGGCACAGCCAGCCGGCCGCCGAGCGGGGGTGCTGGGCGAGCACCAGGACACCGGTGATGGCGAGCGGGGCGAACAGCAGGAAGGCGTAGTCGGCCAGCGAGTCCCGCGGCGGCGGGGTGCGCACGACCAGTTCGTACCAGCCCCAGGTGCCGTTGCCGAAGGCGACCATGAACGAGGAGAGGCCGAACAGCAGCCAGGCCGGGCGGGTGTGGCCGCCGACCGCGCAGCCGTACACCAGGCAGGACAGCGCGGCCGCGAGGGCGGCCGCAGCCAGCCCGAAGTCGCCCATGAAGATGGCGAGTTGATGCGATCCCCAGCCGGTGGCGGCGCCCAGCGCATAGGCCAGGCAGAGCCCGCCGAGGGCGAGGCCGGGCAGCGCGCGACTCTCCCGGAGCCCGCGCAGCGGGCCGCGCCCGACGGGCACCGGCAGGTCGGCGGCGGACGTGTCGGCGGGCGGTACGCCCGGTCGTCCGGATCCGGGCAGCACCGTATCGGTGGAGCTCACTGGGCCTCTCCCCCTCTGGCCCGGGGCCTGGCGCCCCGACCACGGGCCACCGGCCGCGCACCTCTCGGCCGTACGCGGTGGCCTGGCACCCCGTCAGGACGGTGGCCCAGGGGGCGGGCGGCCTTCCGGCCGCCACACCGCACCGATGCTCCCGCTCGGGACCCTACACCAAATCCGTCACTCAATGACACGCACACTCAACTTAGAGTAATGGCGACAGAGCGGGGAAATGCAGCCGATTCCGACCGATCGGCCCGGTTGGCGGCGGCGCGCGGGCAGGGGCTCACGCGGCGCGCACGGGAGCACGCGACGGCGCCCGCCCACCGGACAGGCTCTGGTCGCCGACCGTACGGGTACGGTCGGCGACCTGCGGGTTCACCGGCCCGAGGGGGCCAGGTCGTCGGGGAACAGCCGCAGCCGGTGGGCCAGCGCGGCCGCCTCGCCGCGGCCGCCGACCTCGAGCTTGCCGAGGATGTTGGACACGTGCACGCTTGCGGTCTTCGGAGAGATGTACAGCTCCTCGGCGATCTGCCGGTTGGTCCACCCCCGCGCGAGCAACCGGAGCACGTCCCGCTCACGGGGGGTGAGCCCGAAGGAGTCCCCGACCGCCTGCACCGGGGCGGCCGCCACGGTGGGGCGCACGGCCGGAGCCAGCGTGAGCCCGGCCCGCTCGGCCAGGGCGGCGATCTGCGCCCCGAGCGGCCGGTCTCCCCGGGCGTCCGCCAGTTCGGCCGCCTCGCGCAGCAGTTCGGTAGCGGCCTCGCGCCGGCCGGCCCGGACCTCCGCCTCGGCGCCCCGCAGCAGCGCGAGGGCCAACGGGTACGGCAGGCCGGTCGGCCGCAGCTCGGCGACCGCCCGCGCCCACTGCTCCGGTGTGTCCGCGGCCGCGGCGCGCGCCAGTTCGGCCTCCAGTAGCCGGGCCCAGCCGTGGTGCAGCGGAGACTGGGGCCGCAGGTCGGCGCCCGCCGCGGCGATCGCGGCCAGCGCCTCGGCCCGGCCCGCCTCGGCCTCCGGCAGCCCCAGGCTGTCCGCCTCCACCCCAGCGGCCTCCACCAGCAGCGGGTAGACGTCGGACTCGTAGCCGAGCCGCCCCTCCTCGGCGAGCGCGGCGAGCAGTTCGGCCCGGGCCTCCAGCGGCCGCCCGCCGTACGCGGCGAGCCGCACGCCCAGCCGGCTGATCGGCACGCTGTGCTGCGCCTGGCCGACCCGGTTCGCCGCCCGGGCCTGCGCCAGCAGGGTCGCCGCGGTGGCGAAGTCCCCCCGCAGCACGGCGAGGTCGCCGCGCATCCGGTCCAGGAACTCGGCGTGGGAGCCGGGCAGGCCGATCAGCTCGCTGGCGGCGAGCAGTTCCTCGGCCTCCCGCACCTGCCCGAGGTCGGCCAGCGCCTCGACCAGGTTGCCGGTCAGGATGTTGCCGATGTTGCGCTGCAGCCCGTTGCCGTCCGCGTACTCCAGGCCCTCCCGGGCCAGCCGGACGGCCTCCTCGGCCCGGCCCAGTCCGCGCTGCATGCTGGCCAGGTTGTTGATACCGCGCAGCAGGAGGTCCGGCACGCCCAGCTGCCGGGCCCGCTCGACCGCCGCGGTCAGCTCGGCCAGCCCGCCCTCGGCGTCGCCCAGGAGGTCGTAGCGCAGGCTGCCGAGGGTCATCCGGGCGTGCACCTCGACCGAGTGCGCGCCGACCTGCTCGGCGATCCGGATCGCCCGCTCGGCCAGCGCCAGGTGTTCGAGGGTGGGCGATCTGACCACCCCCACGCCGGCGGCCAGGGCGAACACCTCGGCCTGCACGGCGGACGGCGGCAGGTCCTCCACCAGCCGGTGGGCGCGCGCGATCTCCTCGTCGTCCCCCGAGCGGCGCAGATTGCCCAGCATCCGGGCCCGGTTGATCCGGAACCAGGCCGAGCGCACCGGGTGCTCCGCCTCGTCGACCAGCCGGAGGCCGCGCTTGGCCAGGCTCAGGCCGCGCTCGCGGTCGCCGCAGCGCCGGGCCGCGACCACCGCCTCGGCCAGCACGTCGACCAGCTGGATCCGGTCGCAGTCCGCGCCGGCGGAGCTGTGGTCGCAGGAGCCGGGCGGGTAGGTCTCGGCCCAGTCGTACGGGCGCAGGGTGTGCGTCAGCACGTCCTCGGAGACCTGGTCCCACAGCTCCAGGGCTCGTTCCAGCATGCCGAGTTGCTCGGCGAAGGCGTTGCGGCGCCGGGCCGCGCGGGCGGCGTCCAGGGCGGTCGACAGGGCGCGGGCCGGGTCGTGCGCGTGGTACCAGTAGTTGGCCAGCCGGGCGGGAAGCGCGTCGCCGGGGACGAGCTGCGGCCGGGCCTCCACGGCGAGCGCGAACTTGCGGTTGATCCGGTGCCGTTCGCCGGGCAGCAGGTCGTCCGAGACCGCCTCGCGGACCAGCGCGTGCCGGAAGCGGTAACCCTCGCCCTCGCTGTCCGGGCGCAGGATGTTGGCGCCGACGGCCGCCCGCAGCGCCTCGATCAGCGCCTCCTCGTCGTCGGCCAGGACGGCGGCCAGCAGGGCGTGTTCGACGTGCGAGCCGCCCTCGGCGGCGATCCGCACCACCCGCTGGGCCTCCTCGTCCAGCCCCTCGACCCGGACCAGCAGGATGTCCCTCAGCGAGTCGGTCAGACCGGCGCCGCAGCCGTCCTCGAAGGCGGTGGCCAGCTCCTCGACGAAGAACGGATTGCCCTCCGAGCGGCGCAGGATGCGGTCCACCAGCTGGCGGTCGGGGGCGGCGGTGCCGAGGATGCCGGCCAGCTGGGCCGCGACCTCGCGGCGGCCGAACCGCTCCAGCTCCAGCCGCTGGACGGTGCGCAGCCGTTCGAGCTCGGCCAGGAAGGGGCGCAGCGGGTGGCGGCGGTGCAGGTCGTCGGTGCGGTAGGTGGCGACCAGCAGCACCCGGGAGCGGTGCAGGGTGCGCACCAGGAAGGCGAGCAGTTCCCGGGTGGAGCGGTCGGACCAGTGCAGGTCCTCGACGGCGAGGACGAGGGTACGGTCCGCGCCGAACCGTTCGAACAGTCTCGCGGTGTGCTCGAACAGCCGGGCCCGGCCGTACTCGTCGTTGGGTTCGCCGTCCGCCTCGCCGAACTCGGAGAGCAGCCGGGCGAGATGGCCCTCGCTGCCGGCGGCCGCGGCCTCGAACTCGGCGCCCAGCGAGCGGTGCAGCCGGCGCAGCGCGGCGGCCAGCGGCGCGTACGGCAGACCCTCGGCGCCGACCTCCAGACAGCTGCCGAGGGTGGTGACCGCTCCCCCGTCGCAGGCCCGCTGCAGGAACTCCTCCAGCAGCCGGGTCTTGCCGATGCCGGCCTCGCCGCCGATCAGCACCGCCTGCGGGCTGCCGGTGCCCGCGCGGCGCAGCGCATCGGTCAGTTCGGTGATCTCGCTGCCGCGGCCGACGAAGACGGGACTGACCGATATCTGCTGCATGGAGGCGAGCATGCCATAGCCGGAGCCGCCGGTGAGAGGGGTTATCTCCCCAGGCGAACGCCCGGAGGGGGAGGCGCTCTCCCGCGGCGCCTCCCCCTCCGGAACTCCTTCGGCACCGTCGCGGTGCCGGACCGTCAGCATTCCGGCTGACGCACGGGGCGCCGCTGGAAGCGGGCGGCCACCGGACGGCGGCCGAGGCGACGGGCCTCCTTGGCCTCGCGGACCAGACGCTCGTGCTCGGCGCGGAGCTCGAGCTCGTGAGCCTGCTGCTGGATGAGCTGGTACTCGATCACTTCGGATTCCCCTTTGGGTTTCACCTTCGTTTCCCTGACATGTAAGAGCTTCCTCCCCCAGTGGGGGGTGCCACATCGGGAGCGTGCCCCATCTTCCGAAGGCCGGATGCCTTAGATAGGGCGCCAAAAAAGGTTTAAGGCCCTGCCTCACCTAGATACATAGGTGAGACAGGGCCTTAGGCCTTACTTAGAGGGCCTTAGATGCCTTAGGCGCCTTAGGAAGGCGGGCTTGACGGCGTAGGAGGCTCAGGCAGAGACGCCCAGCTTCTCCAAACTGTGCCTACTGTCCTTCCGCGGCAAGCCGCTCCAGGATCAGATCCTTCACGCGCGCCGCGTCCGCCTGGCCGCGGGTGGCCTTCATGACCGCGCCGACCAGCGCGCCCACGGCCGCGATCTTGCCGTCGCGGATCTTGGCGGCGACGGCCTCGTTCTCGGCGATGGCCTGGTCGACGGCCGCGCCCAGGGCGGAGTCGTCCGAGACCACGGCCAGGCCGCGCTTCTCGACGACCTCGTCCGGCTCGCCCTCGCCGGCCAGCACGGCCTCGATGACCTGACGGGCCAGCTTGTCGTTCAGCTTGCCCTCGGCGACCAGCGCGGTGACCCGGGCGACCTGCGCCGGGGTGATCGGCTGCTCGCTCAGCTCGGTGCCGGTCTCGTTGGCGCGGCGGGCCAGCTCGCCCATCCACCACTTGCGGGCCTGGTCCGCCGGGGCACCGGCCGCGATGGTCTGCTGGATCGGCTCGACCGCACCGGCGTTGAGCACGGACTGCATGTCCTTGTCGGACAGGCCCCACTCGGCCTGCAGCCGGGCGCGACGCACCCGCGGCAGCTCCGGCAGCGCGGCGCGCAGCTCCTCGACCCACTCGCGCGAGGGGGCCACCGGCACGAGGTCCGGCTCGGGGAAGTAGCGGTAGTCCTCGGCGTTGTCCTTGATCCGGCCCGAGGTGGTGCTGCCGTCCTCCTCGTGGAAGTGGCGCGTCTCCTGGACGATGGTGCCGCCGTCGGTCAGCACGGTGGCGTGGCGCTGGATCTCGAACCGGGCGGCCCGCTCCACGCTGCGCAGCGAGTTGACGTTCTTGGTCTCCGAGCGGGTGCCGAAGGTCTCGGTGCCGTTCGGGCGCAGCGACAGGTTGACGTCGCAGCGCATCTGGCCCTTGTCCATCCGGGCCTCGGAGACGCCCAGCGACTTGATCAGCTCGCGCAGCTCGGCGACGTACGCCTTGGCGACCTCGGGGGCGCGCTCGCCCGCGCCGGTGATCGGCTTGGTGACGATCTCGATCAGCGGGATGCCGGCCCGGTTGTAGTCGAGCAGCGAGTGGGTGGCCCCGTGGATGCGACCGGTGGCGCCGCCGACGTGGCTGGACTTGCCGGTGTCCTCCTCCATGTGGGCGCGCTCGATCTCCACGCGGAAGGTCGAGCCGTCCTCCAGCTGCACGTCGAGGTAGCCGTTGAAGGCGATCGGCTCGTCGTACTGCGAGGTCTGGAAGTTCTTGGGCATGTCCGGGTAGAAGTAGTTCTTCCGCGCGAACCGGCACCACTCGGCGATCTCGCAGTTCAGCGCCAGGCCGATCTTGACCGCCGACTCCACGCCCACCGCGTTGACCACCGGGAGCGAGCCCGGCAGGCCCAGGCAGGTCGGGCAGGTCTGGCTGTTCGGCTCGGCGCCCAGCTCGGTCGAGCAACCGCAGAACATCTTGGTCTTGGTACCGAGCTCGACGTGGACCTCAAGGCCCATCACCGGGTCGTACGACGCGAGAGCGTCCTCGTAGGAGACCAGGTTCATGACGCTCACAGCGTCCCTTCTCAACTTAAAGACTCGGGAGGTACGGGCCCGGCCGCCGCCGTGCGCGGGGCCGGGCCGGGCGCTCAGCTCGGCTCAGCCCAGCAGCACGTCGTCGGAGCCCAGCTGGCGCAGCTCGCGCACCAGCAGGGCGGTGCCGGTGATCAGCGCGGCCGCGCCGACCAGGGCGTTGACCAGCTTGAGGGTGTCGTTCTCCTCGCGGGCCTTGCGGACGTCCTTGACCACGGAGATCGCACCGAACGCGCTGGTGCCGATGGACAGCCAGAGACCGGGCTTCGAGTGCTTGAAGCCCTTGGCCTTCTCGATCGTGCTCACAGTGCCGGTACCTCCTCCAGCAGGGTGTGCCCCCACTTGTCGTTGAGTGCGGCCTCGACGGCGCCGCCCACTCGGTACAGGCGGTCGTCCGCCATCGCGGGAGCGATGATCTGCAGGCCGACCGGGAGATTGTCCTCCGGGGCCAGGCCGACCGGCAGCGACATGGCCGCGTTGCCCGCCAGGTTGGACGGAATCGTGCACAGGTCGGCCAGGTACATCGCCATCGGGTCGTCGGCGCGCTCGCCGATCGGGAAGGCGGTGGTCGGCGTGGTCGGCGAGACCAGGACGTCCACACCGGCGAAGGCTGCGTCGAAGTCGCGCGAGATCAGCGTGCGCACCTTCTGGGCCGAGCCGTAGTAGGCGTCGTAGTAGCCCGAGGAGAGGGCGTAGGTGCCCAGGATGATGCGGCGCTTGACCTCGTCGCCGAAGCCGGCCTCGCGGGTCAGCGCGGTGACCTCCTCGGCCGAGCGCGAGCCGTCGTCGCCGACCCGCAGGCCGTAGCGCATGGCGTCGAAACGGGCCAGGTTGGAGGAGCACTCCGACGGGGCGATCAGGTAGTACGCCGGCAGCGCCAGGGTGAAGGACGGGCAGGACACCTCGACGACCTCGGCGCCCAGCTCGCGCAGCAGCTCCACCGACTCGTTGAAGCGCTGCATCACGCCGGTCTGGTAGCCCTCGCCGGCGAACTCCTTGACGACGCCGATCCGCATGCCGCGGATGTCGCGCATCTTCGCGGCCTCGACCACGGCCGGGACGGGCGCGTCGATCGAGGTGGAGTCCAGCGGGTCGTGTCCGGCGATGGCCTCGTGCAGCAGCGCCGCGTCCAGCACCGTACGGGCGCACGGGCCACCCTGGTCCAGGCTGCTGGAGAAGGCGACCAGGCCGTAGCGGGACACCGAGCCGTAGGTCGGCTTGACGCCGACGGTGCCGGTGACGGCGCCGGGCTGGCGGATCGAGCCGCCGGTGTCGGTGCCGATCGCCAGCGGGGCCTCGAAGGCGGCCAGCGCGGCGGCCGAACCGCCGCCGGAGCCGCCGGGGATGCGGGTGAGGTCCCACGGGTTGCCGGTCGGGCCGTAGGCGGAGTTCTCGGTGGAGGAGCCCATCGCGAACTCGTCCATGTTGGTCTTGCCGAGGATGACCACACCGGCGTCCTTGAGACGGGTGGTCAGGGTGGCGTCGTAGGGCGGGATCCAGCCCTCCAGCATCTTCGACCCGCAGGTGGTCGGGATGCCCTTGGTGGTGAAGACGTCCTTGAGCGCGAGCGGGACGCCGGCCAGCGGGCCCAGCTCCTCGCCCTTGGCGCGCTTCTCGTCGACGGCCTTGGCGGCGGCCAGCGCGCCCTCGGTGTCGACGTGCAGGAAGGCGTTGACCTTCTTGTCGACGGCCTCGATGCGGTCCAGGTGCGCCTGGGCGACCTCGACGGCGGACACCTCGCCCTTGGCGATGGCGCCGGCGGTCTCGGCGGCGGTGTAGCGGATCAGCTCGGTCATCTCGGTCATCTCGGTCAGTCCTCCCCGAGGATCTGCGGCACGCGGAAACGCTGCTCCTCGGCGGCGGGGGCGCCGGACAGCGCCTGCTCCGGGGTGAGCGACGGCCGCACCTCGTCCGCGCGCATGACGTTGGTCAGCGGCAGCGGGTGGGAGGTCGGCGGGACGTCCTGTCCGGCGACCTCGGAAACGCGGGCGACCGCGCCGATGATCACGTCGAGCTGCTCGGCGAAGTGGTCCAGCTCTTCGGGCTTCAGCTCAAGACGCGACAGCCGGGCGAGGTGGGCGACCTCCTCGCGCGTGATGCCAGGCATGCAGCGATCCTCAGGGTGAGTTCTGGTGAGACCCGGCGACGCCTGGGGCGGTGCCGGGCCCGGGCAGGAGCAGCCGGGTTCGGCGCTCCGTCCTCGTGGTCTTTGGACCCCATCCTATGGGGCCCGGCCCGGCCACCGGCCAACGAGTAACCGCGCAGCCGCGTCACTGGGGCCTGGTACGGGCCCAACCCTGGGTGCCGGGCGCCGTGATGCCCAGTTGCGCGGCCGGGAGCGCCTGGCTGCGCTGCACGGCCTGGACGGCCGGCGGCAGCACCGGCGGGAGGGACGGCGGCAGCACCGGGGGCCGCGCGGCGGGCTGGACCGCCGGCTTGATCGCGGCGGGCTGGCCGACCGGCTTGACGAACGACGGGAGCTGCGGCGGGGCGCCGAGGCGCTCCACCGTCGGGGCACCGGTGGTGCGGTGCACCCGCAGCCAGGCGGTGGCCTGCTCGGCGGGCAGTGCGGCCGACACCAGCCAGCCCTGGACTGCGTCCACACCCATGCAGTGCAGCCGCTCCCAGGTCTCGTCGTCCTCGACGCCCTCGGCGACCACGGTCAGGCCGAGCGAGTGGGCCAGCTCCACCGAGCAGCGGACCACCGCCGCGTCGTGGTCGTCGACGACCATCCGGGAGACGAAGGAGCGGTCGATCTTCAGCTCGCCGACCGGCAGGCTGCGCAGCCGCACCAGCGAGGAGTGGCCGGTGCCGAAGTCGTCCAGGGACATCCCGACGCCGTAGCCGCGCAGCTCGGCCAGGGTGTCGGCGGCGCGCCGGGAGTCGTCCAGCAGCAGCCGCTCGGTGATCTCCAGCTGGAGTGCGTGGGCCGGCACCTGGTGGCGGACCAGGTGCCCGGCGACGCGCTGGGCGAAGCCGGGGTTGAGCACGTCGCGCGGCGAGACGTTGACCGCGACCTGCACCTGCAGGCCCTGGTCGCGCCAGTAGGCCAGCTGGCCGACGGCCGCCTCCAGCACGTAGTCGGTGAGCCGGGGCATCAGGCCGCTGGACTCGGCGAGCCCGACGAACTCGTCCGGCGAGACCTTCCCCTGCCCGGGCCGCTCCCAGCGCAGCAGCGCCTCCAGGCCGACCACCCGGCCGTCGAAGGCCACCTTCGGCTGGTAGTGCAGCTGCACCTCGCCGGTCTCCAGGGCCCGGCGCAGGTCCCCGAGCAGGCCGATCCGGTACGGGGTGTCGGCGTCCTGGGTCTCGTCGTACTGGGCCACCCCGCTGCACTCGCGCTGGGCGTGGCCCATCGCCACGTCGGCGCGGCGCAGCAGCGACTCGGCGTCCTGGGCACCCTGCGGGTAGACGCAGACGCCGGCGCTGGCCTCCAGCACGAGCAGCAGCCCGTCCAGGCGGATCGGCGCGGCGAGTTCGGCGATCAGCGCCTTGGCCACCCGCTCCAGGCTGTCGGGGCAGTTGATGCCGGGCATCAGGACGGCGAACTCGTCGCCGCCCATCCGGGCCACCATCGGACGGCCGCGCCGGTAGTGCCGGGGCAGGCCGGCGAAGACGTCGTCGATGGACTCCCGGGTGGCGCTGCCGGCCGGACCGCCGGAGCGCAGCGCCCGGTGGAGTCGGCGGGCGATGTGAACCAGCAGCCGGTCACCCGCCGTATGACCGAGTGTGTCGTTGAGTGATCGGAAGCGGTCGAGGTCAAGCAGGATGAGACCGACGCTGTAGCCCTCCTCGCGTTCGACGATGGCCTCCTGGGCGGCCATCAGTAAGGCCTGACGGTTGGGCAGGTCCGTCAGCGGGTCGGTCAGCTGGTCGCGGGCGCGGTCCCGGGCGATCCGCCAGGCCGCCACCAGCACGGCCAGCGGCACCGCGAACAGCGGCAGCAGTTCGGGTTCGTACCGGTAGACCAGGACGGCCAGCGGGATGAGCGGCGCGGCTCCGGCCAGCAGCACGCCGAGCAGCAGGACCGCACCTGCCACCCCCTGCGGCGGGCGTGTGGGCGCGCCGCCGGTCGTACGATCCATAAGCCCTGTCCTCCGTCGGGCCCGCCCCGTCAGGCCGCCTTTCGGTGAGGCACCGTGCCGGTACCGACAGCTGCCGGGCATGGAGCGACCCCGAGGAGCACCGGCTCAGCCGGTGCCCCCACCCCTGCTGACACTCTGTTGCGCTCCAGGGTATGCCGGGGTCCACCCGGTGGGCAGACTTTCGGACAACCGGAAACGCGCCACCGCGCCTGGGTGCCGCACAGTGACACAATGCCCGCTTTCACTGAACGGCATCCGGTGACGTTGCATCAGGACGATAACAACACGGATCCGGTCACCGGCCGCTCGGGTCCGCTCCGGATCAGCCCTCGGCGGGGGTGTCGGCGGGCCCGGCGGCCTCCTCGGGCTCCGGAAGTCCCAGGTGGGCGCGGGCGGCCGACGGCCCGTCGGCCAGCAGCACGGCGAAGCCCGCGTCGTCCAGGACCGGCAGTTTGAGCTGAACTGCCTTGTCGTACTTGGACCCTGGGTTGTCACCAGCGACCACAAAATCGGTCTTCTTCGAAACCGAACCGGTCACCTTCGCTCCGCGCGAGGTCAGCGCCTCCTTGGCACCGTCCCGGGTGTGGCCGGACAGCGTCCCCGTCACGACCACCGTCAGGCCCTCCAGCGGGCGCTCGGCCGCCTCCTCGTCCGCGAACTCCTCGGTGAAGCGGACGCCCGCGGCGCGCCACTTCTCCAGGATGTCCCGGTGCCACTCCTCCTCGAACCACTCCTTGATCGAGCGGGCGATGGTCGGACCGACGCCCTCGACCGCGGCCAGCTCCTCCTCGGTGGCCGAGAAGACCCGGTCCAGGTCACGGAACTCCCGGGCCAGCTCCTGGGCCGCGACCGGGCCGACGTGCCGGATCGACAGGCCGTTGAGGAAGCGCCAGAGCGGACGCTCCTTCGCCCCCTCCAGGTTGTCCAGCAGCGTCCGGAGCGACTTCTTCGGCTCGCCCTTGGTGGTCGCGAAGAAGAACACCTCCTTCTCCTTGCCGGTCCGGTCGTCCAGCTTGGGCATGCCGGTCTTCTGGTCGCGCACCAGCACCTTGATCGGCAGCAGCTGCTCCTCGGTCAGCCCGAAGACGTCGCCCTCGTTGCGCACCGGCGCCTCGGCCGGCTCCAGCGGCTGGGTCAGCGCGGTGGCCGCGACGTAACCGAGCCCCTCGACGTCCAGGCAGGAGCGCCCGCCGAGGAAGGCGATCCGCTCCCGGATCTGGGCCGGGCAGTGCTGCGCGTTGGGGCAGCGCAGATCGATGTCCCCCTCGGACATCGGGCGCAGCTCGGTGTCGCACTCCGGGCAGTGCGAGGGCATCACGAAGGCCTGCTCGGTGCCGTCCCGCAGGTCGTAGACCGGGCCGAGGATCTCCGGGATGACGTCACCGGCCTTGCGCAGCACCACGGTGTCGCCCAGCAGCACGTCCTTGGCCTTGACGATCTCCTGGTTGTGCAGCGTCGCGTACTGCACCATCGAGCCGGCCACCTTCACCGGCTCGGCCAGCACCGCGTACGGGGTGGCCCGGCCGGTGCGGCCGATGCCGACCTTGATCTCGGCGAGCTTGCCGGTGACCTCCTCCGGCGGGTACTTCCAGGCGATCGCCCAGCGCGGGGACTTGGAGGTGGCGCCGAGCCGGCCCTGCAGGGCGATCTCGTCGACCTTGACCACGACGCCGTCGATCTCGTGCTCGACCGAGTGCCGCTGCTCGCCGAAGTGCTTGATGAAGGACCGCACTTCGGCCAGCGTGCCGACCACCTTGTTGTGCCGGGCGGTGGGCAGGCCCCAGTCGTGCAGCAGCTGGTAGGCCTGCGACTGGTTGTCGATGTCGAAGCCGGCCCGGGCCCCGATGCCGTGCACCACCATGTGCAGCGGGCGGGAGGCGGTGACGTGCGGGTCCTTCTGGCGCAGCGAACCGGCGGCGGCGTTGCGGGGGTTCATGAACAGCCGGATCATCGCCCGGGGCCGCTTGCCCTCCTTGGCGCGCTCCTCGTTCTCCTGCCGGCGGCGCTCGTTCTCCTCCGAGAAGGAGGCGTTGAGCGCGAGGAACTCCTCGGTCGGGAAGTAGACCTCACCGCGGATCTCCACCAGCTCGGGGACGCGGTCGCCCTTGAGCCGGTGCGGGATCTCCTTGATGGTGCGGATGTTGGCGGTGATGTCCTCGCCGACCCGGCCGTCGCCGCGGGTCGCCGCCTGCACCAACTGGCCCTTCTCGTAGGTGAGGTTGACGGCCAGGCCGTCCACCTTGAGCTCGCACAGGTAGTGGTAGTCGATGCCGTGCAGCTCGGTGGCGACCCGGTCCGCCCAGGCGCCCAACTCCTCGTCGTCCATCGCGTTGTCGAGGCTGAGCAGGCGCTCGCGGTGCTCGACCGCGGCGAACAGCGTGGTCGGGGCGCCGCCGACCCGCTGGGTGGGCGAGTCCGGCGTCACCAGGGCCGGGTGCTCGGCCTCGATCGCCTCCAGCTCGCGCATCAGGGCGTCGAACTCGGCGTCGCTGACGACCGGCGCGTCCTGCTCGTAGTACCGGACGCGGTGGTCGGTGATCTCCTGCGCCAGCTCGGCGTGCCGTCGGCGCACCTCCGCCGGAACGTCCTCCCAGCCCTCGACAGCCGTCACCGCAAGCCCTCCTACGTTCTCATTCCGGGTTGTCCACCAGGCTCTGCGCCGCCCGCGCCGCGAGCGACAGCGCCCTGCGCGCGTACGCCGGGGAGGCCCCGGCGAGCCCGCAGGTCGGCGTCACCAGCACGCGGCGGCCCAGCAGCTCCGGAGCGAACCCGAGCCTGCGCCACAAGGTCCTGACCCCCTGGACACTACCGGCCGGGTCGGACACCGCCTGGTCAGTGGCGGGGACGACACCAGCGAGGAACACCGTGCCGTCCTCCACCGCCTCGCCGAGGTCGTCGTCCTGGCGCTCGGTGAGGAGGGAGAAGTCCAGCGAGATCCCGGCGACCCCGGCCCGGCGCAGCAGCGGGACCGGGACGTCCGGGGCGCAGGAGTGCACGACGACGGGCGCGTCCAGGCCGCGGATCAGCTCCCGCAGCACCTCCTCGGCGACCTGCCGGTCCACGGCGCGCAGCCGCTGGAAGCCGCTGGCGGTCTTCACCGCGCCCGCGAGGACGGCGGGCAGCGAGGGCTCGTCCAGCTGGAGGATCACCTCCGCGCCCGGCACCCGCTTGCGGACCTCCGCGAGGTGGCGGCGCAGGCCCTCGGTGAGCGAGCCGGCGATGTCCCGGCAGGCGCCGGGGTCGGCGAGCGCCTTCTCGCCGTGCTTGAGCTCGATGTTCGCCGCCAGCGTCCACGGGCCGACGGCCTGGACCTTCAGCGCGCCCTGGTGGCCCTGGGTGAACTCCTCCAGGGCGTCCAGATCCTCGCCGAGCCAGGAGTGGGCGCGGCGGGTGTCCCGGCCGGGGCGGTCGGCGAACCGCCAGCCGCTGGGCTCGGTCTGCGCGAACAGCTCGACCAGCAGGCCTGCGCTGCGGCCGATCATGTCGGCGCCCGGGCCGCGCGCGGGCAGCTCGGGCAGGAACGGCAGCTGCTCCAGCGCGCCGGTGGAGGTCTTGGCGGCCTCCCGGGCGTCGGTGCCGGGCAGCGAGCCGACGCCGGTGGCGGCGCCGCGCAGGTCGGGGAAGGGGTGTCCGGTGCTCACCCGTCCGAGCCTAGTGCGCGGCGCCGCCTGCGCTTTTCAGAGCCCCGTTCGGCGGCTTTCAGAGCCCCGTTCGGCGCCCTGTTCAGCGACTCAAAGCCCCGTTCAGCGCCCCGGGCGGACGGTGAGGTCGGTGATCTCGGCGTCCCGGGAGGCGTCCAGGGCGGCGAGGACGGCCTTCGCGACGGACTCCGGCTCGATCCAGCGGTCGGCGTCGTACTCCTTGCCCTCCTGCTGGTGCACCTTGGCCTGCATCGCGGTGGCGGTGCGGCCGGGGTAGACCGAGGTGACCCGGACGCCGTTGGCGTGCTCCTCCTGGCGCAGCGCGTCGGCGAGCGCCTTCAGGCCGTGCTTGCTGGCCGCGTACGCCGACCAGTCGGCGTGGGCGGTGAGGCCGGCGCCGGAGTTGACGAACACCACGTGGCCCTTGGCCTGCCGCAGCGAGGGCAGCAGCAGTCGGGTCAGCTCGGCGGGGGCGAGCAGGTTGACGTTCAGCGTCTCCTGCCAGGCTTTCACCGGCAGTTCGCCCACCGGCCCGAGCTCGACCGTGCCCGCGACGTGCAGCAGCGAGTCGAGGGTGACGGGCAGCGCCTGGTGCCCGAACGCCCAGGACAGCTTGCCCGGGTCGCCGAGGTCACCGACCACGGTGCGGGCGCCCGGGAAGCGGTCGCGCAGCTCGGCGGCCCGGCGGGCGTCACGGGCGAGCAGCCAGAGCTCGTCCCCGCGCTCGGCGAGCTTCTCGGTCAGGACGGCGCCGATGCCGGAACCGGCGCCGGTGATCAGATGTGCAGCCATGGCTCCGATCCTCTCAGGCCTTGAGCTGCGCAAACACCTCGGCGGGCGTGTCGGCGAAGCTGATCAGTTCGGTGAGCGACCGCGGCAGGAAGCCCTCGGCGTCCATCCGCTCCAGCTGGGTGCGCAGCCCCGAGTAGAAACCCTCGGTGTCCAGGACGACGACCGGCTTCTCGAACATCCCGTGCTTCTTGAGCTCCAGCACCTCGGTGACCTCGTCCA
The DNA here is from genome assembly GCF_044546945.1 of Kitasatospora sp. NPDC053057. Lineage (NCBI taxonomy): Bacteria > Bacillati > Actinomycetota > Actinomycetes > Kitasatosporales > Streptomycetaceae > Kitasatospora > Kitasatospora sp. NPDC053057. The sequence goes on from NZ_JBITZP010000006.1 coordinate 34,856, forward strand.
GGGTCCCGAGCCCGCCGACCAGGACGACGATGGCGTCCGCGCGGGCCGCCAGCTCCGCCTTCCGCTCGGCGAGGTCGCGGGTCATCACCAGCTCGTCGGCACCGACGTACCCCTTGTGCTTCAGCATCTCGACCAGCACCCCGACGAGCCGCCCGCCCGCGGCCTTCACCTCGTCGGCGAGCAGCCCCATCAGTCCGGCGTTCGAGCCTCCCCACACCAGGGTGTGCCCGCCCTCCCCGAGGAGCCGGGCGAACTCGGCGGCGGGGGCGGTGTAACGGTCGTCGAGCGAGTACGCGGAGCAGAAGACGCAGATATTCATAGTGCCGTCTGGTCTATCACGCCCACCCGCCCCCGCTCACCGGCATTACGCCCCGCCGCCGGTCAGCGCGGCCGGCGGAGCCCCGCGACGAGGAGCCCGGCCAGCCGGCGGGCGTCGTAGCGGGGGTCGCTGTCCGCGCCGATGCAGAGGTTGCCGACGCCGCGCATCAGCTCGTAGGCGTCGAGGCCGGGGCGGATCTCCCCGGCGGCGGCCGCGGCTTCCAGCAGTTCGGCGCAGACCGGCAGCAGCCGGTCGAGGAAGTGGGCGTGCAGGCCGTCGAAGGCGGGGTCGTCGGCCCGCAGCGCACCGGCCAGTCCGTGCTTGGTGACCAGGAAGTCGACGAAGAGGTCGATCCACCGGGCCAGTGCGGCGTGCGGGGTCGGCCCGGCCGCCAGCAGGGCCGGGCCGGCCTCGGCACAGGCGTCGATCTGGTGCCGGTAGACGGCGATGACCAGGTCCGCCCGGGTCGGGAAGTGCCGGTAGATGGTGCCCAGCCCGACGCCGGCCCGGGCCGCGATGTCGCGTACCGGCGCTTCCACGCCCGAGGCGACGAACACCGCGGCGGCCGCGTCGAGCAGGGCCTCCTTGTTGCGCCGGGCGTCCTTCCGCTGGGCCGGGGCCGCACCCCGGGCGCCGTCGTCCATCACGCCGTTCCTTCCACCTGCCGCGTTCGTCACCCTGCCATCTTGCCGCCCCGGCGCCTTCCGGCTCACGGGTGCTGGAAGAGCACCTCCGGGTTCGCCGCCGACGGGCCGTCCAGCAGGGGCTGGTCGGTGCCCTTCAGGGTCCGGTCGAAGAAGGCCCCGACGTACTCCCGGGTCAGCTGCATGCCGCGATCCGGCGAGGTGGTCGTCCCCGGCGGGAGCGGGAGGCCGAGCTCGGCGGCCAGGACCGGGACGTCCGTGAAGCTGGAGTGGTTGGTGCCCGCGACGGCCAGCCAGGGCTTGTACCCCTTCCAGCCCGCCCAGGCCTTCCCCCAGGAGGTCTCGCCGCCGCCGACGGCGTGGTCGCTCTCCTTTCCGAGCAGCAGGAACGAGCGCCCGGCGAGGTCGTCGGTCGGGACCGGCGGCCAGAACCCGCCGTCCATGTTCACCCCGGCCAGGATCCGCCGGTCCTCGGCCATCGCGTTCAGCGTCGAGGCGCCGCCGATCGAGTGCCCGGCCATGCCGATCCGGTCACGGTCGATCAGGTGCGCCAGGCGCCAGGCCGGGTGCTGCCCGGTCAGCCGGTCCAGCACGAACGACACGTCCTTCGCCCGGCTGTCGGGCAGCGAGTCCGGTGCGCCGGTGTCGCACAGCGCGCACCCCGGGGTGCTGCCGTCGGCGAGGGTCTCACCGGAGTCCTCGTAGGTGTGGCCGACCAGGGCCACCACGTAGCCGTGGCTGGCCAGGTCGGTCGCCAGGCCGGTCAGCGTGGCGCGGGGGTTCTCGAAGCCAGGGGAGAGCACCACCAGCGGGAACTTCCCGCCCGCGGCCTTCGCACCGGTGTAGGCGTACGTCCTGGTGTCCACGACGTCCTGCGGCTGGAGCCCGGTACCGGCCGGGACCCGCGTCGCCACGAAGCCCTGCGCCTCGCCGGGGCTCATGTACGGAGCGGGCTCACCGGTGCCCGGCCGGGCCGGGTAGAACATCGACACCGCCAGCTGCCGGGGCCCGGCCGAGGGCACCCAGGGATCGGTGCGGGCCTGATCGGTCAGGTGCAGCACCTCCTCCCCGGCCGCGTACTGCCCGGTCGGCCGGGGCAGCTCCCCGTGGAAGACGGCAGGCGCAACGGCCGTGGCCGCAGGCGCGGTTGCGGACGGCGACGGCGAGGCCATCGCGGCCCCGGCGATCGGAAGCGGCAGAGCGAGGACAAGGGCGGCGACGGCCGCGATACGGCGGGATCGGTTCATGCCCCCGACGTTAGATTCGCCGCCCGCGCCCTCGAATCAGCCCGATGAATGCCTTCTCCGCCCGTGGTCATCCCCGCGATTCAGCACCATCATCCATCCGGATGACACCCCTGCCGCGGACCGGATCAGGGCCCGCTCAGACGTGGACGGCCGGGCGTTCGGTGGTGGCGATGGTGGCGGAGCCGATGACGCGGGTGCCGTCGTAGAGGACGACGGCCTGGCCGGGGGCGATGCCGCGGGCCGGGGCGTCGAGGCGGACGTGGAGGGTGTCGTCGACCATCGAGGCGGACACCGGCACCTCCTCGCCGTGGGCGCGGAGCTGGGCGGTGTAGCGGCCCTCCGTGAGGGGCTCGGTGCCGCACCAGCGGGGGCGGATGGCGGTCAGGGCGGTGACGTCGAGGCCCTCGACGGGGCCGACGGTGACGGTGTTGTTCACCGGGGAGATGTCGAGGACGTAGCGCGGCTTGCCGTCGGCGGCCGGGCGGCCGATCCGCAGGCCCTTGCGCTGGCCGATGGTGAAGCCGTAGGCGCCGTCGTGCTCGCCGAGCTTGGTGCCGTCGACGTCGAGGATGTCGCCGGTGGCGGTGCCGAGGTGCCGGGCCAGGAAGCCCTGGGTGTCGCCGTCGGCGATGAAGCAGATGTCGTGGCTGTCGGGCTTCTTGGCGACGGCCAGGCCGCGGCGCTCGGCCTCGGCCCGGATCTCCTCCTTGGTGGTGTCACCGAGCGGGAAGAGGGAGTGGGCGAGCTGGTCGGCGTCGAGCACGCCGAGGACGTAGGACTGGTCCTTGGCGCCGTCCACCGCGCGGTGCAGCTCGCGCTCGCCGGAGGGCAGGTCGACGATCCGGGCGTAGTGGCCGGTGCAGACGGCGTCGAAGCCGAGTGCGATCGCCTTGTCCAGCAGCGCGGCGAACTTGATCTTCTCGTTGCAGCGCAGGCAGGGGTTCGGGGTCCGCCCGGCCGCGTACTCGGCGACGAAGTCGTCGATCACGTCCTCGCGGAAGCGCTCGGCTAGGTCCCAGACGTAGAAGGGGATGCCGATCACGTCGGCGGCCCGCCAGGCGTCCCGGGAGTCCTCGATGGTGCAGCAGCCGCGCGCGCCGGTGCGGAAGGACTGCGGGTTCGCGGAGAGCGCCAGGTGGACGCCGGTCACCTCGTGCCCGGCTTCGACGGCGCGGGCGGCGGCGACGGCGGAGTCGACTCCGCCGGACATCGCCGCGAGCACGCGCAGGCGGCCGGTGGACGGAGTGGTCGGGGCACCCGGGAAGTCAGTCATGGTGAGTACAAGCGTACGGGGCCGCCGGACATGCCCGGCCCCGCACGGGACTACCGGCGTACCGTCGCCAGCCCGGCGTTGCGGGCCCGCTGCACCGCCGGGCCGATGGCGGCCGCCAGCGCCGTGACGTCCTCGCGCACCGAGGTGTGCCCGAGCGAGAACCGCAGCGAGGCGCGCGCCAGCAGCGGGTCGACGCCCATCGCGAGCAGCACGTGGCTGGGCTGCGGCACCCCGGCCGAGCAGGCCGAGCCGGTGGAGCACTCGATGCCCTGGGCGTCCAGCAGCATCAGCAGGGCGTCGCCCTCGCAGCCGGGGAAGGAGAAGTGGGCGTTGGCGGGCAGCCTGCCCTCCGCCGCCGGGTCGCCGTTGAGCACCGCGTCCGGGACGGCGGCCAGCACCCCGGCCACCAGTTCGTCGCGCAGCGCGCCCAGCGTCACCGCGTGCTCGGCCCGGTGCTCGACGGCCCAGGCCGCGGCGGCCGCGAAGCCGGCGGCGGCGGGGGCGTCCAGGGTGCCGGAGCGCACGTCGCGCTCCTGGCCGCCGCCGTGCAGCAGCGGTACGGGCGTGGCACCGCGGGAGAGCAGCAGCGCGCCGATGCCGAACGGGCCGCCGATCTTGTGCCCGGTGACGGTGAGCGCGGTGAGCCCCGACTCGGCGAAGGAGACCGGGACCTGACCGAGCGCCTGCACCGCGTCGGCGTGCATCGGGATGCCGTACTCAGCGGCCACGGCGGCGAGTTCGCGCACCGGCTGGACGGTGCCGACCTCGTTGTTGGCCCACATCACGGTGACCAGGGCCACCGATGCGGGGTCACGCTCGATCGCCGACCGCAGCTCCGCGGGGTGCACCCGGCCGTACTCGTCCACCGGCAGGTACTCGACCGTGGCGCCCTCGTGCTCGGAGAGCCAGTGCACCGCGTCCAGCACCGCGTGGTGCTCGACCGGGCTGCACAGCACCCGGGTGCGGGCCGGGTCGGCGTCCCGGCGGGACCAGTACAGGCCCTTGACCGCCAGGTTGTCAGACTCGGTGCCGCCACCGGTGAACACGATCTCGCTCGGGCGGGCGCCCAGCGACTCGGCCAGCGACTCGCGGGACTCCTCGACCACCCGGCGGGCCCGGCGGCCGGCCGCGTGCAGGGCCGAGGCGTTGCCGACCACCCCCAGGTGCGCCGTCATCGCGGCGATCGCCTCGGGCAGCATCGGCGTGGTCGCCGCATGGTCCAGGTATGGCATAACCATCCGATTGTAGAGGCCGTGCCCCGAGGCCCCACCAGGTGCGCACCGATCCGGCCACTGACCCGCCGAGCCGCGGCGGCCGGACGGCGGCATCCGGCACTGGTTTGTACCACTGTGCCGCCCAGCGGTTAGCCTGACGAACACTTCTCGAACGAGTTCCAGGGGGGGGTCCATGTCGCAGTCGGTCGACCGCGCGCTGACGCTGCTCGGCTCGCTCGGCGACGGACCGCTCTCGCTGGAGCAGGCCGCGAGCAGCCTCGGGGTGCACAAGTCCACCGCGCTGCGGCTGCTGCGCACCCTGGAGGAGCACGGTTTCGTCCGGCGCCAGCCCGACCTGCGCTACCGGGTCGGCGGCCGGGTGCTCTCGCTGGCCCACCGCGCGCTGGAGGACTTCGACGTCCGGCAGGTGGCCGCGCCCTACCTGGCCGCGCTCAACGCCCGCTGCGGCTACACCGTCCAGTTGGCCGTGCTGCACGACGGCGAGGTGCTCTACCTGGACGAGGTGGGCCCGCCGCCGGCCGCCCTGTCGCCGCGGATCGGGCGCCGCGCCCCGGTGACCGGGACGGCGGTCGGGCGGGTGCTGCTCGCCGGGCTGCCGGCGGACGGCGCCCGCGAGGAGGAGCTGCCGGCCGAGCTGGCGGCGGTGCGCCGCCGGGGCTGGGCGGCCGAGTCGGCCGAGCACCGGGAGCCGGTGACCTGCGTGGCCGCGCCGGTCGCGGGCAGCGGCGGGCGGACGGTCGCGGCCTGCGCGCTGAGCGCCCCGGCCGGCCAGGTGCCGCCGGCCGAACTGGCCCGGATGCTGCCGGAGCTGCTCTGCACGGCCGAGGCGATCTCGCTCGCGTACGGCGGCTCGCCTACTCCTCGCTGGTGCGAGAACCGTTGCGGTGCCAGGCCCGCGGGGCGCGCCAGCCGTACTTCAGGGCGAGCATCCGCAGCCCGAAGGCGGTGAGCGCGGCAGCGGTGCCGGTGGCGCCGGTGAGCCGGTCGGCGCCGATCAGCACGGCCACCAGGGCGGCGCCGACCAGGGCCGGGACGGCGTAGATCTCGCGGTCCCAGCGCAGCAGCGAGGGGATCTCCCCGGCCAGCACGTCGCGGATCACGCCGCCGCCGGCCGCGGTCACCATGCCGAGCGCGATCGCGGCGACCGCGCCCAGCCCGTAGTCGTGCGCCTTGGCGGTGCCGGTGACGCAGAACAGCCCGAGGCCGAGGGCGTCCAGGGTCTGCACCGCGCGGTTGATCCGCTCGACCTCGGGGTGCAGGAAGAACACCACCAGCGCGGCCGCGAGCGGGGTCACGAAGTAGCCGAGGTTGGTGAAGGCGGCCACCGGCGTCGCCCCGATGACCAGGTCGCGGATCACCCCGCCGCCCAGGGCGGTGGCCTCCGCCAGCACACAGATCCCGAAGATGTCCATGTTCTTGCGGACGGCTAGCAGCCCCCCGGAGAGGGCGAAGACGAAGATGCCGGCCAGGTCGAGCGATTGCTGCACGTCGGAGGGGAAGATCTGCGAACTCACCGTCCATGTGTACCCGATGCGCCGCACCTTCCCGGACAACGGTCACAGTTCGGATGAAACCGTCTCGCGGAACGCCCGGCGCCCCGGCACGGCCGCGCGCCCGCCCGCACTCCGCTAACCTCCCGCGTGTGAAGCTCATCGGACGCGCATCCCAACGCCAGAAATCCCGTACCGCCGCGGGCGGCGCAGCCTCCGCTGCCTCGTCGAGGCTCGGCTGGCTCGACGCCCTGCGCGGCATAGCCGCGCTCTCCGTCGCGATCTACCACCTGGCAGTGCCGTTCCAGTGGCTCCACATCGACCACGAACCGCGCAACTTCGGGGACCCGGGCATCTTCGGCGTGATGCTGTTCTTCCTGGTGAGCGGGTACATCATCCCGGCCTCGCTGGAGCGGCGCGGCGACGTGCGCTCGTTCTGGGCGGGCCGGTACTTCCGGATCTACCCGGTGGTGATCGTCACCGTGATCCTGAGCCTGCTGGTCCTGCCGCGCAACCACCAGGTCGTCCAGGGCTGGGCCTTCGACCACCCGCTGCTCGCGCTGGCGGGCAACGGCCTGATGGTCCAGGACCTGATGGGCATCACCAATGTCATCGGGGTGATGTGGACGCTCTCCTACGAGATGCTCTTCTACTTCTTCGTGACGGCCCTGTTCGTCAACGGCCGGCACCGGCAGAGCGCCCCGCTCGCGATCACCTTCTCGGGCGCCGCGCTGCTCCTCGGCGCCTGGCTGCCGCTCGGCACGCTCACGAACGGCGGCCTGGCGTCCAACCGGCACCTGGTGCTGGCCGCCGGGGCCATCGTGGTCACCGCGATGGTCGGCATCTTCAGCGGCCGGGCCGACCTGACCCGCTGGGGCGGGACGATGCTCGGCGGGCTGGGTCTGGTGCTGGTGCTGCTGAACAGCCGGTCCACGGCCTTCGAGACCCTGATGATCTTCGCCACGATGTTCGCCGGGACGGTCCTGTACCGGATGGAACACGGCCAGATCGACCGCCTGCCGGCCCTGCTGTGCTGCGGCTTCGTCCTCACCGCGGGCGTCCTGTGCGGCTACATGTACAACCGCGACCAGGCGCTGTGGCGGACCTGGAGCGAGTCCTGGCAGGCCTTCTCCGGCGCCTACCTGGCCGCCTGGGTCGTCTTCGCGATCGGCATGCTGCTGCGGCGCCGCCGCTTCCCGCGCTGGCTGACCTGGACGGGCACGATCAGCTACTCGGTGTACCTGCTGCACAACCCGCTCATCCACTTCATGAACTGGAAGCTGGAGGGCCGCCCGCCCTTCACCTCCTGGCAGGACCGCAGCCTGCAGTTCTTCGGCCTGATGGCCGCCCTGCTGCTGATCAGCTACCTCAGCTACCGGCTGATCGAGATCCCGTTCCAGAACCTGGGCCGCAAGGTGATCAAGGCGCTGAACCGCCGCTTCCCGTCCGACCTGCCGCCCGCCCGTCCGGCCGCCCCGGCCGCGCGTGAGCCGCAGCCGGTCGAGACCGCCCGGGAGGCGGAGCCCGTCGCCGGCCGCGGCTGACGCCCACGGCGCGCACGACACGAGGCCGCCCGCCCCCGGGAACGGGGGCGGGCGGCCTTTGCGTGAGTGTTCCGCCTAGTCGTTCTCCGGGAAGTGGCACGCCACCTGGTGCCCGGTCTTCAGCGCCGTCAGCGGCGGCTCCTGGCTCGCGCACACGTCCTGCGCCTTCCAGCACCGCGTGCGGAACCGGCAGCCGCTCGGCGGGTTGATCGGCGAGGGCACGTCGCCCTTGAGCAGGATCCGCTCGCGGCCGCCGCTCTGGCGCCGGCGCGGGTCCGGCACCGGGACGGCCGACATCAGGGCGTTGGTGTACGGGTGCATCGGGCTGCGGTAGAGCGAGTCGCGGTCGGCGATCTCGACGATCTTGCCGAGGTACATCACCGCCACCCGGTCCGAGACGTGCCGGACCACCGAGAGGTCGTGCGCGATGATCAGGTAGGTCAGGCCGAGCTCCTGCTGGAGGTCGTCCAGCAGGTTGACCACCTGCGCCTGGATCGACACGTCGAGCGCCGAGACCGGCTCGTCCGCGACGATCATCTTCGGCTTCAGCGCGAGTGCCCGGGCGATGCCGATGCGCTGGCGCTGGCCGCCGGAGAACTCGTGCGGGTAGCGGTTGTAGTGCTCGGGGCTGAGCCCGCACAGCTCCAGCAGGTCCTGGACGGCCTTCTTGACCCCACCCTCCGGCTGGACGCCCTGGAGCTTGAACGGCGCGCTGACGATGGTGCCGACGGTGTGCCGCGGGTTCAGCGAGGAGTACGGGTCCTGGAAGATCATCTGGATGTCGCGGCGCAGCGGTCGCATCGCGCCGACGCCCAGGTGGCTGATGTCGGTGCCCTCGAACTCGATCTTCCCGCCGGTGGGTTCGTCGAGCCGGGTGATCAGCCGCCCCATGGTGGACTTGCCGCAGCCGGACTCGCCGACCACGCCCAGCGTCTCACCGGCGTTGACGGTGAAGTCGATGCCGTCGACGGCCCGCACCGCGCCGGTCTGGCGCCGCAGCAGTCCGCCGCGGATCGGGAAGTGCCGCGTCAGGCCGGTCACCTTCAGCAGCGGCTCGCGCTCGGGCGCGGGTACCGGGGAAGCCCCATCGCCGATCGAGAGAGGCGTGGCCCCCTGAGTGTCCGTCATCGGTTCTCTCCAGAAAGGTGGTACGGGGCCGGGCTCACAGCCGGGGCGCGATCTCTTCGGCGAAGATGCGGTGCCGCTCGTCGGCCGGCAGGTGGCAGGCCGCGAGGTGCCCGGGCGTGGCCTCGGCCAGCAGCGGGACTTCGCTCGTGGAGCGCCCGCCGGTCAGGGCGGCGTACGGGCAGCGCGGGTGGAAGGCGCAGCCGGACGGCACGTTGATCAGGCTGGGCGGGGTGCCCTTCACCGGGACGAGCCGTTCCTGCAGCTCCCGGTCCAGTCGCGGCATCGAGCCCAACAGTCCCCAGGTGTAGGGGTGTTCGGGCGCGTCGAAGAGGCTCTCGGCGGGGCCGCGCTCGATGCACTTGCCGCCGTACATGACCAGGATGTCGTCGGCGAGCTCGGCGACCACCCCGAGGTCGTGGGTGATGATGATGACGGCGGAGCCGAACTCCCCCTGGAGGTCGCGGATGAGGTCCAGGATCTGCGCCTGGACGGTGACGTCCAGGGCGGTGGTGGGCTCGTCGGCGATCAGCAGCGAGGGGTCGTTGACCAGGGCCATGGCGATCATCGCGCGCTGGCGCATGCCGCCGGAGAACTGGTGCGGGTAGTCGTCCAGCCGGCGGTCGGGCTGCGGGATGCCGACCCGGTCGAGCATCTCGATCGCCCGGGCCTTGGCCTCCTTCTTGGAGGCCTTCGGGTGGTGCACCCGGTACGCCTCGATGATCTGCGCGCCGACCGTGTAGTACGGGTGCATCGCGGTCAGCGGGTCCTGGAAGATCATCGCCAGTTCGCGGCCGCGCAGTTGGCGCACCCGGTCCGGTCCGGCCGCGATCAGGTCCTCGCCGTCGAGCAGGATCTCGCCGCTGATCCGGGCCCGCTTGGAGCGGTGCAGGCCCATGATGCCGAGCGAGGTGACGGACTTGCCGGAGCCGGACTCGCCGACGATGCCCAGGGTGCGGCCCTTGTGCAGGTCGAAGCTGACCCCGTCCACCGAGCGGACCAGGCCGTCGTCGGTGTCGAAGTGGATCCGCAGGTCGCGGACGGACAGGAAGGGGTCTCCCAGAGGAGCGGGAGCGGCGTCCGCCGGGGTCTTCTGGAGGTCGGTCACGAGAGCCTCACGCGGGGGTCGACGAGGGCGTACAGGAGGTCGACCACGAGGTTGCAGGCGACGATGAAGAAGGCGGCGAGCAGCGTGACGCCGAGGACCTTGGGCAGGTCGTTGTCGGTGATCGCCTGGACGGCGAACTGGCCGACGCCGTTGAGCGAGAAGACCTGCTCGGTGATCAGCGCACCGCCGAGCAGCAGACCGAGGTCCATGCCGAAGATGGTGACGATCGGGGTGAGCGCGGAGCGCAGTCCGTGCTTGACGACCACCTTGCGCTCGACCAGGCCCTTGGCCCGGGCGGTGCGGATGTAGTCCTCGCTCATCGTCTCCAGCATTCCGGCGCGGGTGAGCCGGGCGTAGAGCGCGGAGTAGAGGAAGGCCAGCGAGATCCACGGGAGGATCAGGTTGCGGGCCCACATCAGCGGGTCGTCGGTGAAGTTGACGTAGTGCAGGTTGTCCAGGATCGGCCACTCGTAGCTGAACACCGTCAGCAGCAGGGCGCCGGTGAAGAAGACCGGCAGCGAGACACCGGCCAGGGCGACGCCCATGGAGAGCCGGTCGAAGATCGACCGCGGCTTGAGGGCGGAGATCACGCCGGTGGTGATGCCGGAGATCAGCCAGAGCACCGCCGCGCCGATGGCGAGCGAGATGGTGACCGGGATCCGGCTGGTCATCTCCGGCCAGACCTCCAGGTGGTTCTTGAAGGAGTAGCCGAAGCAGGGCACGTGGCAGGTGGCCGGTTCCGGGCCGAACTTGTACTCGGCGCCGCTGACCAGCGCCTTCAGGAAGTTCCCGTACTGGGTGTACAGCGGCTGGTCGAAGCCGAGGTTCTGCTTGACCGCCGCGATCGCCTCGGGCGACGGGTTCTTCCCGATGTACTGCGCGGCCAGCTGGTCGGTGGTCTCGCCGGCGATGCGCGGGAGCAGGAAGAAGATCGCGAAGGTGACCGCGCTGACGACCAGCAGCAGCACCGCGGCCGCGAGGATCCTGCGAACGATGTAGGCAAACACAGTTGGGCGGCTCCGGCGGCCCGCCGCCGTCCGGGATCTTCCGGACGGCGGCGGGCGCCGCTGCCTTCACCTGCCTTCAGGGATGCGGAGCCAGGCTCTTTACTTGGTGGTGCCGATGTTCAGGTAGTCGTACTCCCCCGACCAGGCCGGGTTGGACGCGACGTTGGTGGCGCTGTCCGGGCGGTACAGGAAGACCTTGAAGTCGGTCAGCGGGACGTACACCGCGGACTCCATGACCTTCTTGTCGATGTCGCCGTAGATCTTCTCGCGGGCGCTCTTGTCCGGGTTGATCGCGGCGTCGTCGATCATCTTGTTGACGGCCGGGTCGTTCAGCTGGGCCAGGTTGCTGTTGCCGGACGGCTTGATCGCGCGGCCGTCGACGATCTGCTGCAGGAAGCCGTAGCCGGTCGGCCAGTCGGCGCCCCACTGCATCATCATCAGACCGATGTTGTGGTCCTGGGTGTACTGCGGGGCACCGGCCGAGTCGGTCAGGTACTTGCCCTGCGGGAACTGCTGGATCTCGACGTTGATGCCGATGCTCTTCAGCTGCGCCTGGATCTGGGTGGCTGCGGCGACCTCGGTCGCGCGCTCGGTGCGGGCGGTCAGGACGGTGCTGAAGCCGCCGTCCTTGCCGCAGGCCTTCAGGGAGTCCTTGGCCTTGGCCTGGTCACCCTTGTTGTCCTTGGTCTCGTACAGGTTGAAGTCCTGGTGGCCCGGGATGTCCGGCGGGAGCACGGTGTTGGCCACCTGCCCGCGGATCGGGCCGCCGAGCGCGGTCTGCACCGCGACCTTGTCGATCGCGTACTGGACGGCCTTGCGGCAGTCGATGTTGTCGAACGGCGCGACCTTGGTGTTGATCGCCATGTAGACCAGGCGGCCGCCGTAGGCGTTGTCGGTCTTGGCCTTGAGCTTCGGGTCGCGCAGGATCTGCGCCTGGGTCTGCGGGTCGACGCCGCCGCCCACCAGGTCGACCTGGGCGTTGCCGGCCAGCAGGTCCTTGTCGATGGTGGCCTGGTCGATGTTCATCTTGAGCACGATCTTGTCCGCCAGCTGCTTGCGGATCGGGTCGGTGCTCTTGTCCCAGTTGGTGTTCGGCACCAGGACGGCCTGCTTGCCGTCCTCGTAGGTCTCGAACTTATAGGCGCCCGAGGCCACGATGTGCTTCACGTAGTCGGCACCGGTGTCCTTGGCCTGCGGGACCGGCACGGTCTGCGGGGCGCTGACCAGGTAGTCGAAGTCGGCGAAGGGGTGCTGCAGGTGGAAGACGATCGTGGTGTCGTCCGGGGTCTCGATCGACTTCAGGTCGCCGGTCTTGTCCTTGTACGGGCCCTGGTACGGCGTCGGGTTGTCGACCAGCAGGTCGTGGAAGTACGTCGGGCCGTTGGAGTTCACCTCGGGCGCGTAGTTCGAGCGCTCCACGGCGTACTTGACGTCCTTGGAGGTGATCGGGGTGCCGTCGTCGTACTTCAGGCCGGCACGCAGCTTGTACGTCCAGGTCAGGCCGTCCGCGCTGGGCTGGCCCATCGACTCGGCGAGGTCCGGGACCAGCTTGTTGCCGTCCGCGCCGGCGGCCGGGTTGAAGGTGGTCAGCGGACGACCGTACAGGCGCGAGAAGTTGTAGATGTACGCGTAGTAGGTGTTGCCCGGGTCGAGGGAGTCCGGGGTGCCCTTCATCTCGTAGGTGACCGTCCCGCCCTTCTTGTCCGAGGCGTTGACGATCTGCTTGGTGGCCGCGTCGGCACCGCCGCCGCTCGCGTTGCTTGAGCCGGAGGAGGACGAGCTGTCGCTGCTCTTCGAGCTGGACGAGCAGCCGGTGACGACCAGGACCGCGGCGGCGGCCGCGGCGGTCAGCGCGACGGTACGGGACCTACGCATGGGTGAGATCAACCCCTTGAGGTGTGGAGGAGGGAGGGTACTGACGCGGAGTCAGTTGCTCTTGGGATCGAGGGCGTCACGCAGCCCGTCGCCGAGCAGGTTGAACGCGAGCACGGTGATGAAGATCGCCAGGCCGGGGACCACCATGTACTGGGGGTCCACCTGGTAGTAGTTCTTCGCGTCGGCGAGCATGCCGCCCCAGGAGGACTGCGGGGGCTGGATGCCGACGCCGAGGAAGCTCAGGCCGGCCTCGAAGAGGATGTTGGTCGGGATCAGCAGGGTCGAGTAGACCAGGATCGGGCCGACCAGGTTCGGCAGCAGCTCCTTGAACAGGATGAACGGGCCGCGGGCGCCGAGGCTGCGGGCCGCGTGGACGAACTCCCGCTCGCGCAGCGAGAGGGTCTGTCCGCGCACGATCCGGCCCATGTAGGGCCAGTTGAAGAAGCCGATCACGAAGATCAGCACCATGATGTGCAGCGGGAGGCCGTGCAGGCCGAACGCGCCGCCCTGGAGCGAGGCGGAGATCGCGATGGCGAACAGCAGCAGCGGGAACGCCAGGAAGACGTCCATCAACCGGCTGATCACGGTGTCCACCCAGCCGCCGTAGTAGCCGGCCATCACGCCGAGCACGGTGCCGAGGGTGTTGGACAGCACGGTCGCGCCGAAGGCGACCAGCAGGGAGACCCAGGAGCCGTCGACCACGCGGGCGAGCAGGTCACGGCCCTGCAGCGGGTCGATTCCGAGCGGGTGGTCCCCGCTCATCCCGCCCCAGTCGCCGAGCGGGAGTCCACCGAGGTCGGCGTCCAGCAGGTCGGTGTTCGGCTGGTCGGGGTCGAGCCCGAACAGGGACTCCAACGGCCCGGCCAGCAGGGCCAGCAGGATCAGCAGGATCACCACGATGCCGCCGGCGACGGCGGCCTTGTCCCGCTTGAAGCGGGTCCAGGCGATCCGACCGAGGGAGCGGCCCTCGATCGTCTTGGCCGGGCTCGGGGAGGCGGGTGCCTCGGGTTCGTTCCCGGCGGTTGTCATGGGTGCGGTCATGGTCAGTTGGTCCCCTCGCCGACGGTGGCCGGCCCACGGGTGCCGGGCGCCGGTTCGGCGGTACGGCTGCGGACGTGCGGAGGTGCTAGGAGCAGGTGTTCGCGGCAGTACGTCGTGCACGGGTACTGCCTCCACGCGGGATGGGCGTCGCGTGGATCGAGCGGTCGGCGTGCGCGTTCACCTTCGTGGGGTTTCCAGTACGCGCGATGCGTTGCGCAGAACTCTCTGCCATCCGAACTGGCTTGCGCCAGCCCTGACAACCGACAGATGCCCAACTGTGATCTGCCCGCATGCATCTCCCCGATCTTCGGCATATCCCTCTTCACGCGGGTGTAACTGCCATGTCAAGATGTGCTGGCGCCAAGAGCGGAAAATTCGTCCCGAAAGCACCGAAGCCGACCTGATCAGGGATCAAGTCGGCATCGGTGCAAAGGTTCTAACAAGAACCGATTCTGGCAATCAGCGGCCCGGGTATCCGGGCCACGGCGACTGGGGCTGCTGCCCCCAGCCCGGCGCGGGCGGCTGGGTGCCGTACGCGTAACCGGGCATCGACTGCCCCGGAATCGGCCGGCCCGGCATCGACTGCCCCGGGTACGGCGGCGGCACCGACGGGTACGGGCCCGTCGCCGGGCGGCCGGCCTCCCGGTCGAAGAACGGCCGCGCGTTGGCGCGCATCCACAGCGCCACCGGGTCGTACTCGTCCGCCATCGCCACCGTGGACACCGCGAGCCCCTCCGGGGCCACCGCGATCGCCCGCTGCATCAGCGCCCGCACCGCCTCCACCGCCGGCGGCGAACTCTCGTACAGGTCAAGACCGATCGCCAGGTACGGCTCCCCCACCGACGGCTGCACCCAGGCCCGGCGCAGCGCCCGGACCGCGCGCACCTCGCCCGCCTGCCGCTCCAGCAGCGCGAAGAACTGCTGGGCGTTCACCTGCGGCTCGCTCAGCTTCAACGGACCGGCCGGCAGCCGGTCCAGGCCCGCGGCGATCCGCCGCAGGTCCGCCCACGGCACCCCGACCCCGCCACCCGGCGCGTGCGGATTGAGCCACAGGCCCCAGCGGGTGCGGTACAGCGAAGCGGCGATCTCCCGCCCGGAGATGACCTCGTGGGCCCGCGCCCAGCCGGAGGCCGTCAGCTGCTCGGACGAGGTGACGGCCGGCGCGTAGCCGTGACCGCTGATCTCCATGTTCCCGTACTGGGCGTCCGGACTGCCCGGGCTGCCGTGCCACAGCAGCATCAAGACCTGGCCCTCGGCCAGCGCGTGCAGCAGCCGCTCGTACGCGTCCCAGCGCTCCGGCGCGACCTCGCGCAGGGCCTGCTCCAACGCGCCCGGATCCGCGCCCGGGCGCCCGGCCGGTGCCTGGCCCCAGGGCCCCGGCACCCCGCCCGCTCCCGTTCCCGCACTCATGCGCCCACCTCGCCGCGCCTCTTTCCTGAACCCGCCGGCCCGTCAGCCGCCTGCACGCACCCTATGGCGCGGCACCGGCCGCCGCCACGGCGACGTGCCTGTGAAGCGTCCCCGCTCACGCCCGCGAGTAGAAGGGCATGACCCGGGTCAGCAGCCACTCGACCACCGGGTCGTCGGCGAGGTCGAGCAGCACGAGGTGGACGCCGCCCGGCAGCGGCGCGGTTCCCAGCGCCCGCCCGAGCGCCTCGTTCACCGCCCCCGGGTCGGCCGGGGCCACCGGATCCAGCTGGACGCCCACGAACATCACGGTCGGCTCGCCCTCGACGCTGGCCAGCGCCCGGCGCGCGGTCAGCACTCCCGGCAGGGCCGACAGTTCGGCCCGGCAGGCGGCCAGGAAGTGCTCCGGGTCCTCGCCCGGCACCGGCTCGCGCAGCGCCACCCGGCCGCCGGTCGGCGCCTCGGGCTGCTGCTCCCACCGGTCCTCCCGCGGGCCCCGGCGCAGCTCGGCCACGCCCTGCGGCGGCACCGGGATGCCCACCGCCGCCTCCGGGTTGACCGCGATGCCCACGCCCAGCGGCAGCCCGCGGGCGAACTCCCAGGCCGGGGCGATCGCGAAGGCCATCCCCGGCGCCTGCTGCAGGAACACCTCCTGCGAGGAGAACACCGGCACGTACGGGGCCCCGGCCAGCTCGATGGTCGGCAGGTCCAGCGACTGTCCGTTCGGGTCGCCCCCGGCCGGCAGCGGGATCCACACCTGGCTGCGGGCCAGCACCTCGATCACCCGCGGCGTCGCCCCCGGGTCGCCCAGCGCGGCCGTCAGCACCTGCTCCAGCTCGTTCGCCGGCCACGCGCCGCCCGACGGCGCCGCCTGCGGCCCGTCCCACCCCTGCTGCTCCACCGGGTACTCCATGCGCTGCCGATCCGCCCTCGTGCCGGGTCGGCCGCCCACTGCTGCGCCGACGCGGAGAAGTTTAGGGCTCGTGTTCGCCGTGACCGGGTCCCCTCTCCCCTCCTTCGCGCGGACGTGCCATGATGTGCGCGTCCGACGGCATGCGCCGCGGGCCCCCACAACTCCACACCGGCCGCTCGAACCCGCGCGGGAGAGCCCGGAGTGCCCCCCAGGGGGCACGGCCGGCGCCGAAGGAGCAAGTCCTCCCCGGAATCTCTCAGGCCCCCCTACCGCGCGGGTTAGGCACATCTGGAAAGCGGCGCACGGCCCTGTCGCGCGCCCACCCACGGTGCAAGCCGCCGTCCTGTCCCCGATGCTGGAACCAGCTGATGCTGGTAGCAGCTGCGGGCAGGTGGGCGGTGAAGCTCTCAGGTTCGACGACAGATGGGGAGACCCACGCCGCCGCATGCCCGCGCGCAGGGTCGGTCCCCGTGCGGGTCCGGTTCCGGCGCGCGCACCCCTGAGTGCCCCGACCGAGGAGTTCCTGGCCATGTCGTCCCTCCGCCTGACCGCGCTCGACGCGCTGCACCGCGCCCTCGGCGCGACCATGACCGACTTCGCCGGCTGGGACATGCCGCTGCGCTACGGCAGCGAGCGCGAGGAGCACCTCGCCGTCCGCACCAAGGCCGGCCTGTTCGACCTCTCGCACATGGGCGAGATCACCGTCACCGGCCCGCAGGCCGGCGAGATGCTGGACCACGCCCTGGTCGGCTTCGTCTCCGCGCTCGGCGTGCTGCGCGCCCGCTACACCATGATCTGCGCCGAGGACGGCGGGATCCTGGACGACCTGATCGTCTACCGCCTGCGCGAGGACGCCTTCCTGGTCGTCGCCAACGCCTCCAACGCCCAGCTGGTGCTGGACGAGCTGATCGCCCGCGCCAAGGGCTTCGACGCCGTCGTCACCGACGACCGCGACACCTACGCGCTGATCGCCGTCCAGGGCCCGGAGGCCACCGGCATCCTGGCGAAGACCACCGACGCCGACCTGCCCGGCCTGAAGTACTACGCGATCCTCCCGGCCAAGGTGGCCGGCAAGGACGTGCTGCTGGCCCGCACCGGCTACACCGGCGAGGACGGCTTCGAGATCTTCTGCCACCCGGTCGACGCCGAGCCCGTCTGGCAGGCGCTGACCGCCGCGGGCGAGGGCCACGGCCTGGTCCCGTGCGGCCTGTCCTGCCGCGACACGCTGCGCCTGGAGGCGGGCATGCCGCTGTACGGGCACGAGCTGTCCACCGACCTGACCCCGTTCGACGCGGGCCTGGGCCGGGTCGTCCGCTTCGACAAGACCACCAACGAGGGCGCGTTCGTCGGCCGCAAGGCGCTGGAGCAGGCCGCCGCCGCGGCCGAGACCAACCCCCCGAAGGTGCTGGTCGGCCTGGTCTCCGAGGGCAAGCGCGTGCCGCGCGCCGAGTACACGGTGGTCTCCGCCGACGGCGACCCGATCGGCCGGATCACCTCGGGCGCGCCGTCCCCGACGCTGGGGCAGCCGATCGCGATGGCCTACGTCGACGCGGCCCACGCCGCCCCGGGCACCACCGTCGCGGTGGACGTGCGCGGCAAGCACGAGCCCGTCCAGGTCGTGGCGCTGCCGTTCTACAAGCGCGCCCGCTGAGGCCTGCGGGCCCGCCGAGTTTCCCGTTCACGCACGTCGGAGCCGTCCGTGCGGCGGCCCGCTGCGTCGTCCCCGCTTCCCATCCTGGAGAATGACGCCATGAGCAACCCCCAGCACCTGCAGTACACCAAGGAGCACGAGTGGCTGACCGCCGCCGTGGACGGTGTCTCCACGATCGGCATCACCAAGCACGCCGCCGACGCGCTCGGTGACATCGTCTACGTGCAGCTGCCCGAGGTCGGCGACACCGTGACCGCCGGCGAGACCTGTGGCGAGCTGGAGTCGACCAAGTCGGTCAGCGACCTGTTCTCCCCGGTGACCGGCGAGGTCGTCGAGGTCAACCAGGACGTCCTGGACGACAACGCCCTCGTCAACAGCGCCCCCTTCGAGGGCGGCTGGCTGTTCAAGGTCAAGGTCGAGGCCACCGACACGCTGCTCAGCGCCGCCGAGTACGACGCGCTCACCCACGCCCAGGGCTGAGCCACCCGCCGGGACGGGCCGCCGTGCCGCGGTCCGTCCCGATCCGCCGTCCCTCCGCTCTCCTCCTCCCGGGAAGACCACACCATGACGGTTCTCAACCAGTCCCTGCACGCCCTCGACCCGGAGATCGCCGCCGCGGTCGACGCCGAGCTGCACCGCCAGCAGACCACCCTGGAGATGATCGCCTCCGAGAACTTCGCCCCGGTGGCGGTCATGGAGGCCCAGGGCTCGGTGCTCACCAACAAGTACGCCGAGGGTTACCCCGGCCGCCGGTACTACGGCGGTTGCGAGCACGTCGACGTGGTCGAGCAGATCGCGATCGACCGGGTCAAGGCCCTGTTCGGCGCCGAGCACGCCAACGTCCAGCCGCACTCCGGCGCGCAGGCCAACGCCGCCGCGATGTTCGCGCTGATCCAGCCGGGCGACACCATCCTGGGCCTGAACCTGGCCCACGGCGGTCACCTGACCCACGGCATGAAGATCAACTTCTCCGGCAAGCTCTACAACGTGGTCGCGTACCACGTCGACGAGAAGACCGGCCAGGTCGACATGGCCGAGGTCGAGCGCCTGGCCAAGGAGCACCAGCCGAAGCTGATCATCGCCGGCTGGTCCGCCTACCCGCGCCAGCTGGACTTCGCCGAGTTCCGCCGGGTCGCCGACGAGGTCGGCGCGCTGCTCATGGTGGACATGGCACACTTCGCCGGCCTGGTGGCCGCGGGCCTGCACCCGAACCCGGTGCCGTACGCGGACGTGGTCACCACCACCACCCACAAGACCCTGGGCGGCCCCCGCGGCGGCGTCATCCTGTCCAAGGCCGAGTGGGCGAAGAAGATCAACTCCGCGGTCTTCCCCGGCCAGCAGGGCGGTCCGCTGGAGCACGTGATCGCGGGCAAGGCCGTCGCCTTCAAGGTCGCCGCCTCGGAGGAGTTCAAGGAGCGCCAGCAGCGCACCCTGGAGGGCGCCAGGATCCTCGCCGAGCGTCTGCTGCAGGCCGACGTCGCCGAGGCCGGCGCCTCCGTGCTGTCCGGCGGCACCGACGTCCACCTGGTCCTGGTCGACCTGCGCAACAGCCAGCTCGACGGCCAGCAGGCGGAGGACCGGCTGCACGAGGTCGGCATCACCGTCAACCGCAACGCCATCCCGAACGACCCGCGCCCGCCGATGGTCACCTCCGGCCTGCGCATCGGCACCCCGGCCCTGGCCACCCGCGGCTTCCAGGCCGAGGACTTCCGCGAGGTCGCCGACATCATCGCCGAGGCGCTCAAGCCCGCCTTCGACGAGACCGTCGCCGCCGCGCTGAAGGCCCGGGTCACCGCCCTGGCCGAGAAGTACCCGCTCTACCCGAACCTGGCCGGCCAGGAGTGATCCCGTTCGGGATGAGGTGACCGGCCTCACCCCGCCGGTGTACCGGGGACCCCGGGGCACCGCGCACACTGGACAGTGCGCGCGGTGCCCCGTCCCGTGTCATCCCCTGCCCGCAAGTCCTTCCACGAGACCAGACAAGGACGTCCTCCGTGGCCATCAGCGTCTTCGACCTCTTCTCCATCGGCATCGGCCCGTCGAGCTCCCACACCGTCGGCCCGATGCGCGCGGCCCGGATGTTCGCCCGCCGGCTGCGCTCCGAAGGCCTGCTGGACCGGGTCACCGGCGTGCGCGCCGAGCTGTACGGCTCGCTGGGCGCCACCGGCCACGGCCACGGCACCCCGAAGGCCGTCCTGCTGGGCCTGGAGAACAACTCCCCCCGCACCGTCGACGTCGACCAGGCGGACAAGGACGTCGAGCGGATCACCGCCGAGAAGCGGCTCAGCCTGCTCGGTGAGCACCCCATCGACTTCGACCCCGACACCCAGCTGATCCTGCACCGGCGCCGCTCGCTGCCGTACCACGCCAACGGGATGACCCTGTGGGCGTTCGCGGCGGACGGCTCGACGCTGCTGGAGAAGACCTACTACTCGGTCGGCGGCGGCTTCGTCGTGGACGAGGACGCGATCGGCGCGGACCGGGTCAAGCCCGACGACACGGCGCTGCGCTACCCCTTCCGCACCGGCGAGGAGCTACTGCGGCTCACCCGGGAGACCGGGCTGTCGATCTCCGGCCTGATGCTGGAGAACGAGAAGGCCTGGCGCAGCGAGGAGGAGATCCGGACCGGGCTGCTGGAGATCTGGTCCGTGATGCAGGAGTGCGTGCGGGCCGGCATGACCCGTGAGGGCATCCTGCCGGGCGGGCTGAAGGTCCGCCGCCGGGCCGCCGCGGCCGCGCGGGCGCTGCGCGCCGAGGGGATCGGGCCGGCCAACGCGATGGAGTGGGTGACCCTCTACGCGATGGCGGTCAACGAGGAGAACGCCTCCGGCCGCCGGGTGGTCACCGCGCCGACCAACGGCGCGGCCGGGATCATCCCCGCCACCCTGCACTACTACCTGAACTTCATCCCGGGCGCCGACGACGACGGCATCGTCCGCTTCCTGCTCGCGGCCGGCGCCATCGGCATGCTGTTCAAGGAGAACGCCTCCATCTCCGGCGCCGAGGTCGGGTGCCAGGGCGAGGTCGGCTCCGCCTGCTCGATGGCCGCGGGCGGCCTCGCCGAGGTCCTCGGCGGCACCCCCGAGCAGGTCGAGAACGCCGCCGAGATCGGCATCGAGCACAACCTCGGCCTCACCTGCGACCCGGTCGGCGGCCTGGTCCAGATCCCCTGCATCGAGCGCAACGGCATGGCGTCGGTCAAGGCCGTCACCGCGGCCCGGATGGCGCTGCGCGGCGACGGGCGCCACCACGTCTCGCTGGACAAGGCGATCAAGACGATGAAGGAGACCGGGGCCGACATGAAGATCAAGTACAAGGAGACCTCGCGCGGCGGCCTCGCCGTGAACGTCATCGAGTGCTGATCGCGGCGGCCTGACGGCCCGGCCCCCGGGTGGAGCCCCCTTGGGTTCCAAGGGAACTCCACCCGGGGGCTTTCGCACGCCTGCGGTCCGGGGCCGCGGCCGGTCAGCTCCGTACCGCCGCTTCCCCCGTCGGCGTGCCGGCTCCCTGCCGCTCGGGGCTCCGGCCCGGGCCCTCGGCCGGGCTCCGGCTCGGCCGGGCCAGGCAGGCGACCGCCGTCGCCACCGCCGCCAGGGCGACGCCCCCGGCCACCGTGCCGTGCAGCCCGCTGGTGACCGCCGTGCCGACGGCGTCCCGGACGGCCGAGGGCAGCCCCGCCAGCGAGGCCGGGGTGAGCCCGCCGCCGCCGGTCAGGTGGGCGGCCTCGGCCGGGCTCAGCCGCGCCCCCAGCGAGGCCGTCAGCCGCGCCGTGTAGACCGCGCCGAGGGCGGCCATCCCGAGCGACCCGCCGATGCTGCGCAGCAGGGTCACCACGCCCATCGCCGCGCCCATGTCCTCGCGCGGCACGGCGGCCATCGAGGTCAGCATGGTGCTCTGCATCAGCAGTCCGATGCCGACCCCGGCGACCGCGGTGAGCCCGGAGGCCAGCGCCACCGGCGTGTCCGTCCCCAGGAGCAGCAGGAGCGCCGACCCGGCCAGTGCCAGCACCCCGCCCAGCAGCGGGTAGCGCCGCTCGCCGCCGGGCCGGCCCATCAGCCGGGCGGTGACCAGCTGGGTGCCCATCATGCCGAGCATCAGCGGCAGCAGGAGCAGCCCGCCGGTGGTCGGTGACAAGCCCTGGACGAGCTGGAGGTACTGCGGCAGGTATCCGATCAGGGCGAGCATGACCGCGCCGGTGAGGAAGCCCAGCACCTGGGACACCGTGAAGTTGCGGTTGCGGAACAGCGCGGGCGGGATCAGCGGCCCGGCGGCGCGCAGTTCGGTCCGGACGAAGAGGGCCAGCGCGGCGATCGCGACCGCTCCCGTCCCGAGGATCAGCGGCGAGGTCCAGGCGTACAGCGTCCCGCCCCAGCTGCTGACCAGGGTGAGCCCGAGGATGCCGGTGGTCAGCAGGGCGACCCCGGCCCAGTCGAAGGGGGCGCGGACCCGCTCGGCCTTCCGCAGCCGCACCCCGGCGCCGACCGCGAGCAGGGCGAACACGCCGACCGGCAGGTTGACGTAGAAGGCCCAGCGCCAGCTGAGCCGGTCGGTGAGGAAGCCGCCGAGCAGCGGCCCGCCGACGAACGCGATCGGCATCAGCACGCCGACCACCGACTGCACCCGGCCCCGGTCGGAGGCGGGCACGAGCACCCCGATCACCGAGAGCGCGCCGACCATCAGCCCGCCCGCGCCGACCCCCTGGAGCGCCCGGAAGGCGATCAACTGGCCCATGGTCTGGGAGAGTCCGGACAGCATCGAGCCGACCAGGAACACCGCGACGGCCCACTGGTACGCGCCCTTGCGCCCGTACAGGTCGCCGAGCCGGCCCCACAGCGGGGTGGCGGCGGCGGAGGTGAGCAGATAGGCGGTGACCGCCCAGGCGAGGTGTTCCAGTCCGCCGAGGTCGCCGACGATGGTCGGCAGCGCGGTGCCGATGATCTGGCCGTCGAGGGCCGAGAGGAAGATGCCGAGCATCAGCCCGAGCACGCCGAGCAGCGGCGGCTTGGGGCGGTCGTCGATCGGCTCCGTGGTCATGGCCGTTCCCCCTTTCCCGGGCTCAGGCGGCGAACGGGCGGGTCTGCCGGGCGTCCCGCAACGCGTGGGCCCACCAGGACAGTTGGTCGAGCATGGTCTTGGCGGCGGCGTCGGCGGCCGGGTCGCGCGGCTTGCCGTCGGCGTCGAAGGCCTGCGCGGCGCCGTGGAAGCTGACCGTGTTGCGGATCGTCACGCTGTTCAACTCGGCCATCACCACGCGCAGTTGCTCGACCGCCCGGAGGCCGCCGGAGAGTCCGCCGTAGGAGACGAAGCCGACCGGCTTGCCGTGCCACTGCTGGTTGTGCCAGTCGATGGCGTTCTTCAGCGGGGCCGGGAAGCTGTGGTTGTACTCGGGCGTGACGAAGACGAAGGCGTCGGCGGCCGCCAGCCGGGGCGATACGGCGGCGAGCAACTCGCTTTCTTCTGGTGGCAGTTCACCGCCGAAGGACGGGAAGACGGTGGGCAGCGGGGTGGCGGCCAGGTCGACCAGGTCGGCGGTCATGTCGCCGCGGGCGTCGAGGTGGTCGAGCAGCCAGTCGGCGACGACCGGACCGAAGCGGCCGGTGCGGGTGCTGCCGAGGACGACCGCGACCTGCAGATTCTGCTCCGTGGACATGGATGTTCCCCCTCCGGGACGATGTGTACGCCGTATCGGCTGGATACAACGTACACACGACTGTGTACGGCGTCCACTTCCGAGATACGCCGTACACACGAGTGGTACGGTGGAGATCCGCAGCCGGAAGGAGCCCGCCCCCATGCCCGCCCAGCAGGCCCCCACCGGGGACAACAACACCGGGGACAACGTCGGGGACAACAACGCCGGAGCCGACGACCGCGACAAGCCGCAGCCCTCACTCTGGGAGCGGCTCGACCGCCCGTCCCCCGCGCCGCGCACCACCCTGACCCCGCACCGGATCGCCGAGGCCGCGGTCGCCCTCGCCGACGCCGAGGGCCTGGACGCCGTCACCATGCGCCGCCTCGCCACCGCCCTCGGCGTGGCCCCGATGGCCGCCTACCGGTACGTCTCCGGCAAGGACGAACTCATCGACCTGATGGTCGACTTCGTGTACGGGCAGCTCCCCCTGGACACCCCCGCCGCCGGCTGGCGCGAGGCCATGCACTCACTCGCCGTCCATCTGCGCGCGATGAGCCTGGCCCACCCCTGGATCACCCGGGCGGCCACCCCGTTCTCCCTCGGCCCCAACCAACTCGCCGTCCCCGAGCGGGCGTTCGCCGCCCTCGCCGAACGCGGCCTGGACGCCGACACCACCATGGCGATCTTCCGCACCGTCGCCATCTACGTCCACGGCTCGTCCGCCACCGAGGTCGCCCTCCAGGACCTGCGCCGCGCCCGTGGCTGGTCCGACGGCGACGAGACCCGCGCCGGCCTGGCCCCCCGGATGACCTACCTGATGGGCACCGGCCGCTACCCCGCCTACCAGCGGTACATGGAGCAGGCCACCCGCAAGGACGACCCCGACTGGCACTTCACGACCGGGCTCGACTGCGTCCTCGACGGCATCGCCGTCCACTTCGGCATCTGAGCGGCCCCTATGCCTCCAGACGGGCGGCAACGGCGGCCAGCCGGCCCATCGCCCGGGCCACCCCGAGGCCGTCCATGTAGTCGCGGACATGCGCCAGTTGCCCGGCGCGGGCCCGCAGCACCAGCAGGCCAGGGAGAGTGAACTCCTTGCCCGTGGAGGCGACCGTGCCGATCACCAGCTGTTCGACCGTGAGCACCTCGGGATCAGCCCCCGGGTGGACCGCGACCTCCCGGATCTCCTGCGGCCGGGCCTCACTCGCCCCCCAGGCGGCCCGGTAACCGGCCCGGACCTCCTCCCGCCCCCGGTAGCGCTCGGGCATCCCCGGAAACAGGAACGGGAACTCGTGCACTCCGTCCTCGGCGTACAGGTCTGCCAGCGCATCGGCATCCAGGTCGAGCATTGCCCGCCGGTAACGGGCGAGCAGCTCCAGCGGGGTGGGAGTGGCGGAATCGGGCATGGCTTCACGGCTCCTTCGTCGACGGACGGGAACGCCAGGGCCCCTGCGCGGCAATCCACTTGGCCCCCGCGGATCACTCGATCAACCGCACCTTACCCACTGAGCGGCGAGTCTCCTACGGAGAGACAGCCGCCCCGGCGCCGCCGCCCCTCCAGCAGTCGCACCGCCGTCGCAGGGGCCGTGTCCTCCGGTGCCCCGACCGCCACCAGCGCGGCCACGACCCGCTCCACCGACCAGAACCCGGCGCCCTCCAACAGGCGACACCTGCGAGATCTCCGGTTCGTCCACGGCACCCCAGTCAACCAGCCGCCGCTGCGCAGGAAGTCGGCCGGTCCGACTTCCTGCGCGAACCCACGGCGGTGAATGGAGTGTCCCGTTTCACCGGAGTTTGACGGGTCTCACCGAAGTTTGACCGGCCAGTCCTGATCACACAGGGGCCGTCGAACGGTCGGCCCATCAGCGGCGACCGCTAGCGTGCGGCGCAGCCAGGAAACGGGTGACCACGGAGGGCTTCTACTCGCTGATCGACGCCTACGCCGTCGACGACGTCGACGACGACGTCGCCATGATGCGCCCACTGACCGGGAGCGAAGTCCGAAGCTGGGCGCCCAACGGCCGGCCCACGCGCGAACAGTGGGAGGCCGCGCTACCGCAACTCCTGAACCCTGTCGGCCGAGGAATCGGCAGGTGCACGGTGCTGTACCAAGACGGCGAACCAGCAGAGATCGCCTACTGGGGCTGTACCGCGGACTAGATTCAGCACCGGTCAAACTTCGGTGAGATTCGTCAAGCTCCGCTGAGACGGGTCATGGAGCTTCGAGCACCCCGCGGGGCGTGCTGTCGGGGGCCTCTCATAGGCTCTCGACGGCCCGATCGCAGGGCTGAACAGCGGGACGAGGGACGGGGAGCGAGCATGCCGGACGTGACGGACCTGCCGGAGGCGCTGACGCACGGGCCCAGCCGGGAGCACCTGTTGACGGTGGGCCTGCCCGAGAGCGGCGCGTTCCTGGAGTTCGGCGCTCCCGTCTCCTCGCCGACCGGCGGCGGGCGGTGGCTCGTCCTCGGCGAGGCGGCGTACGGCGATTCGGTCGTCCTCGATGGTGCGACCGGCGAGCTGTGGCTCGGTGAGGGGGCCGACCCGGAGGCCGGGGGCGACCTGCTCGCCAGCTCGCTGCCCGCGCTCGTCGCCCTGATCCGCGAGGTCGAGGCGGTCGCGACCGGCGCCGCGGACCCGGATGCCCACGGGGGCCGCCGGGGCGCGGTGGTGGCGGACGCCGTCGTGGCGGCCGCCGAGCAGCGGATGCGGGCGGTCGACGGGCCGCTGTTCGCCCGTACCGCCCGGCCCGCGCACTGGTGCACCGCCCTGCTGGTCGCGTCCCTGGCCTGGGGTGCCCGCCCCGGCGAACCGGGCGGCCCCGCCTACGTCTTCGAACCGGACCTCGTCGCCGACCTCGCCCGGCTGGTCGGCGACGACGGGGGCGTCGTCCGCCGCTACCGAGCCGAGGACCTGCCCGCCGAGCTCACCCACGAGCCGACCCGCCGGCTCCTCGTCGAGGCGGGCCTGCCCCTCGACAGCGAGATGCTCGGCGTCGACCCCGACGAACCGCTCACCACCATGGCCCGGCCCCACTCCGACCGCCTCGCCCTCGCCTACTGGCCGCACGACCTGGTGATCGGGCTCGACGGCGCGACCGGCCGCCTGGAGCTCCCCGACCTGTACGACGCCGGCGACCCGGCGCTCTACCTGCACCGGGACCTCTCCGCCCTGCTCTACGCCCTGTGGACGTACGAGCGGCTGCGCGCCGACTGGGAGCGCTGGGAGTACGGGGACGACGAGGGCGAGGGCGAGGACTGGCAGGTGTTCGACCCGCAGGCACTCCTGCGCGCCGTGGTCGACGAGCTGGTCGAGAGGGTGGACCCGGAAGCATGGGCGACCCCTCGCCACTCCTGGCGCCTCCTCGCCGAAGACCCGTACACCGGTGGCCTCCTGGCCTGAGCAGGCCGCCCCGCCGCACAGGAAGTCGGCCGGTCCGACTTCCTGAGCGGCAGCGGCAACCCGCAACCGCCTAACGCCGGCCCGGGAGCGTCAGCACCGCCAGCCCGCCCGCGAGCACCGCGAGCCCGCACCAGGACACTGCCGGCAGGCGCTCGCCCAGGGCCGCGACGCCGAGCACCGCCGCGACGGCGGGTTCGGCGAGGGTCAGGGTGGTGGCGGTCTGCGCCGTGGTGTGCCGCAGGCCGTAGCCGAAGAGCCGGTACGCGAGGAAGGTGGTGATCACGCCGAGGTGCAGCACGACGCCCGCGCCGCGCACCGAGAGCAGCCAGCCCACCGGGCCCAGCGCCAGCACCGGCAGCACCAGCACCGCCGCCCCGCCGAACATCGCGCCCATCACCCCGCCGGACTGGTGCCCGGCCGCGATCAGACGCCCGGCGATCAGCGAGTACACCGCGTACGAGAGCCCGGAGAGCGCCGCCAGCAGCACCCCGAGCAGGTCCACCACCGAGCGCCCGCCGACGAGTTCGGGCCCGAGCGCCAGCACCCCGCAGCCGCAGACGGCCAGCGCCGTGGCCCCGGCCCACCGCCCACTCGGCCGCCCCTGCCGGGCGAGCCACCCCAACACGCCGGTGAACACCGGCGCACTGCCCAGCGCGATCACCGTGGCCACCGCGACCCCGGTGCGGGTCACCGCCGGGTAGAAGGTGACCGGGTACCCCACCACGGCCACGGCCCCGACCACCAGCAGCCACCGCTCACCTACCCCGCACGTCCGGGGCAACGACCACGCGGCGCGGTCGGTGAGGAACAGCAGCGCCCCGCCGAGCACCAGCGCGGCGGCCCCGATCCCCGCTGCCGGAGCGCCCCCGGGCGCCAGCGAACTGGCCGTCCCGGTGGTGCCCCACAGCAGTGCGGAGGCCAGGATCGGCACCGGCCCGTCGATCGGGCGGGTACGGCCAGGGGCAGGGGTCAAACGAGCGCGCGCAGGCGCGGACAAACGATTCGGCACAGTCGTGAACTTCCGTCGTCGAAGACCATCAGAGGAACTGGTTTCGAAACGGGCGCACGCCACAGAACCCCTTGAGCGGGGACGACGGGATCAAGCCACCGACTGCGTGCGCCCGATCAGGCGCTGAGCGGTGGCAGCACGACGTGCCAGTACGAGTTCACGAGCCCGATGGTACTCGGCCTGCGCAGGAAGTCGACGGGTCCGACTTCCTGCGCAGCGACTGGACGCTTTCAGGCGGCCGGCCACCCGGTCGGCCGATCGTCGAGCAGGGTGCGAGCCGAGGCCACATCTTCCGCGAAGGCTTCATCCGGTGCGGGCGGGCGGGCAGGCCGGCGAGGGGAGGTCGAGGGTGAACCAGACGGTTTTGCCGATGTAGCCCTCGCCGCGCGGGTGGGCGCCCCAGGAGGTGGCGAGGGCGGCGACGAGTTCGAGGCCCCGGCCGGACTCGTCCTCCGGGGCGGCGTGGCTGGGGACGGGGAGATCGGGGCTGGCGTCGGAGACCTCGACGCGGAGAACAGATCGGGTGGGGAGGAGGAGGCGGACGCCGATCCGGCGGTCGCGCGGGCCCCGGGCGTGGTGGCAGGCGTTGGTGACGAGCTCGCTGAGGAGAAGCAGGGCGATCTCGGTGGACTCGTCGGGCACCTGCCACTCGAAGGCCTGCCGGAGGAGGCGGGCGCGGGCACGGCCCGGGGTACGGGGGTGGCGGGGGAGCATCCACTCGACAACGTCGACGGGCTGAGTGAGCATCAGAGTCCTTGAGGGGGAGGCAAGGAAGGCTTCACTCACAAGGGCTGAGTTCGGCCATTTCACCCTTCAAGGGTCGGCAGGCGGGCATAGCCTCGGGAGTTACACCGGTGGTACGCGAGAGCTTGAACCGCCCTTTGACCAGGGCAGGGAGGGGCACGGGGCCGTGAGCACGCCGAAGCAGAACCCGATGTCGTGGAAGTACTGCGGCGATCAGCTCAAGCGGTGGCGTGAAAAGGCGGGCGT
The DNA here is from genome assembly GCF_044546945.1 of Kitasatospora sp. NPDC053057. Classification (NCBI taxonomy): domain Bacteria; kingdom Bacillati; phylum Actinomycetota; class Actinomycetes; order Kitasatosporales; family Streptomycetaceae; genus Kitasatospora; species Kitasatospora sp. NPDC053057. The sequence continues at coordinate 63,768 of NZ_JBITZP010000006.1, forward strand.
GACCCGGGAGCAGCTGAGCCAGGCGGCCAACTACGACATCGAGAGCGTGCGATCGATGGAGGCGGGGAGGCGGAAGCCGTCGCTCAAGTTGCTTCAGGTCGCGGATGAGCTCTGCGACGCAAAAGGAATGATCGTGGGGGCCGCCGACTACCTGGCGCCCGAGAAGTTTTCGTCGTACTCGCAGGGATACACCGAGGCTGAGCGCGAGGCGATCGCGTTCCATGCGTACTCGGCCCTATTGATCCCGGGCCTACTGCAGACCGAGGAATACGCCCAGGAGCTGATCAGCAGGACGTACCCACCGTTGGGCGACGAGGCGGTCGCAACCCGCGTCTCCGGTCGCATGCAACGGCAGGAGCGGCTGACGGGCTCTCCGACCGTAATGTTCGGCTTCGTGATCAATGAAGCGGCGTTTCGTGCAGTCGTCGGCACCAAGAGCGTCATGAAGCGCCAAATCGATCACCTGCTGGAAGTCGGCGAGTTGCGCAACATCTCGATCCAGGTGCTCCCACTCGACCGTGCGGCCTACGCAGCTCTCGATGGTCCGTTGATCCTCCTGGAGACTCCGGAACACGAGCAACTCGCCTATGTTGAGGGGCAGAAGACCGGGATCCTCTACTCCGATCCAGCTCAAGTGAACACGCTCTCTCAGCGCCATGGCATGATCCGCATGCAGGCACTCAGCGTCGAAGAGTCGAGAGCATTCATCAGGAAGTTGGCGGAGGAGCTATGAAGTGGTTCAAGTCCAGCTACAGCACCAGTGACGGCGGAGAGTGCGTCGAGGTCGCCTCCTGCCCTGCCGCCATCCACGTCCGGGACTCCAAGGACAAGGTCGGCCCGACCCTCACCTTCTCCCCCGAAGCCTGGTCCGCCTTCGTCTCCTTCGCGTCCGAAGCTCAAGCAGCGCGAGTCGAGTGACCCCTTAGTCGAACGGGTGGGTAAACCACCTTCCAACCACCCCTGCACGCAGCAGATATGACTTATCGTCACGACTTCGCCACAGTCGGTTCCGCCGTGTAGCGTGCGCAGCAACGAAACAACCCCCGCCGGTGCGCCAACACCGAACGGGGGTCTGACCGGCACGATCGAACTGGACTCGACCCTGTGGCTATCCACGACTCTACCGCCATGGCCGCGCCCGGATACGGCAAGCAGTCCGCCCCGGAGCAACTCCCCCGCTCCGCCGCCGACTTCTCCCACCTCCCGGCGCGCGAGGCCTACATCGCCTCGCTCATCGACCACCTCCCCGACGGCGCCGCCATGGACGTCAAAACCCTCGCCATCCTTCAGCCCCACTACGGGCAGATGGCCTGCCGCACGGTGCTCAACAACCTCTCCACCGCTGGTCACCTGCGTCGCGTCCGCGAGCGCATCAGTTCCAAGGACTGCCGCTGGGTGTTCCGCACCTACTTCTCCCGCACGCCCCGCTCCAACGCCTGGTGGACGCGATTCATCACCACGGGCGAGGCGTCAACGCCCGGAGCGCCCGATCCCCCCAAGGAGCGAACGCTCAACCGCACTTCCCCCACCTCGGCCGCCTACGCGGCCCTCGCCGGCCTCGGGCTCGCCGACGCCCGGCTCGCCCTCTCCGCCGCCGACTGCGCGGCCCTCGAACCGCTCGCCGCCGAGTGGCTGGCCCGGGGCACCACCCCGGCCCTCTTCACCGCCGCCCTCACCGCAGGTCTCCCCCCGGACGGCGTCCACAGCCCGGTGGCCTTCACCCGCCGCCGCCTGCTCGACAAGATGCCCCCGGAACGGCCCCACCCGGAGCCTCCCACCACCCGCATCATCGAGTGCACCGACTGCCGCACCCCCTGCCGCCCGCCCGCCCTCCTCGGCGGCCTCTGCGGCACCTGCCGTGGCACCTGGAAGGCCCCGCCACCCCACCGGCACCTCTCCCCGGCCACCGTCCGCGCACACGCCGCCCGCATCCGCGAGACGATGCCCAGCTACAAGGGGTGCCGGTAGGAATCCGGTGCGGCCACTGAGCACGGCTTCGCCGAGCTGAAGAACGGCCGGCCCGCCGTCGACGGGCCGGCCGGGAGGCGTCAGCGCCGGATCGGCGTCAGCCTCACTGGTGCATGTTGTTCTCGGCGTCCTCGCAGGCCTGGGCCTGCGCGTCGAGGGCGTTCGCCTGGTCGTATTCGCCCTCACTGCGCAGCTGGTAGGCCTGTTCCTGCAGCGAGGCGACATCGCAGGTGATGGCCTCGGCGGACGCGCTCTGCGCGGGGGCGATGGCGAGCAGTGCGCCGCTGGCGATGGTGGCGGCCAGGGCTGCGACCGAAAGGCGTCGAAGCATGATTCTCCTTCGAAGAGGGACGGTACGGGCTCAGCCGAGGTTGGCCACCCGCCAGTAACCCTAGCCCAAATGATCTTGGCTCGACGGCGGGACGGGCTACCGCCGCGGGCTTGCCGAGAGGGGCACTATGCGGCCCCTTCACTTCGGGTGATCATGAATATTCACAGGCTGAAGCGTTAACTTATGCAAAATCCAAAGGTGAAGTAGGTTACAAACCTTTCAATCCAAGACGCCCGGTTTGCCCACATGCTGAGATCCGTGCGATAGTCGAGACATCGAACTTCGGCGGGCCCGACCTGGCACTGCCGACGCCCATCGCGCGGCACGCACCCCCTTGGCCGGCGCGATGACTTGCAGGGGCCCCCAACCGCCGACCACGGCGATCCCGGGGGCCCTGCGCGTATCCGGACGGAAACGATCCGCTCAGTGCCGCTCGCGGATCCTCAGCTCGAACCAGACGCCCTTGCCGCGCGGCAGCAGGTCGGCGCCCCAGCGGTCGGCGAGGTCGTCGACGATCTTCAGCCCGCGGCCGCGCTCGTTCACCGGGCATGGCCCGGCGAGGATCATGCAGGGCAGGGCGCGGGAGGAGTCGCGGACCTCGACCCGCAGCCAGCCGGGCTTGCGGCTGACGTGGAGGCCGATGGTGCGCCCGGCGGCGTGCCGCACCGCGTTGGACACCAGCTCGCTGGTGAGCAACTCCCCGGCCTCCAGGAGCTGGTGGAGGTCCCAGGACTCCAGGACGTTCAACACCAGCCGGCGGGCCACCGGGCCCGACTCCGGACGGGACGGCAGCCGCGCCTCGTTCGGCGCGGACTGGTCGCACAGTCTGCCGGAGTACATGTCCTGAAGCTCCTCGGAGCTGAGCCGCTCCAGCGCCGAGAGCGCACCCTGGACGTCGATCCACGACGCCTCCGCGACCACGCCGGCCGCGGGAACCGATGACTGATCTGTTTCGCCCCAACCCGCCATGCGGTCCATCATTGCGGAACGCAAGCAGCCGCGTACGGACAATGAGCAAACGATCTCCCCCGAGTCGGCATATGCCCGGAGCAAGCCTGGGGGCGGAAAAGCGTCGACCCGGGCCGACCGAAGTCAAGCCCGGGTTGACGTCGAACCGCGTCTACCTGGCGATTACCACTTGCTCCACGGCAGGTTCCAGCCACTCAGCCCGTTCGCCGGGTCGAGCGTCTCCTTCTTGGTGGAGTTCTTCACGATGACCACGTCCCCGACCAGCGAGTCCGCGTAGAACTTGCCCATCGAGGTGGAGTCCCCGCCGCCCTTGACGTCGCGCAGGCCCACGCAGCCGTGGCTGACGTTGTCCTCGCCGAAGGCGGAGCCGCTCCAGTAATTGCCGTGCACGTACGTGCCGCTGGTGGTCAGCCGCATCGAGTGCGGGACCTGCAGGTCGTACGGCGAACCGGTCATGCCGGGCAGCGTGCTGGACTGCATCCGCACCGTGCCCTCTTTGGACATGACCACCATCGTGCCGTTCCAGGTGGGGTGTGCGTCCGAGCCGGAGGTGATGTCGATGTCGCTCGACGCCCCGGCCTGGGCCACCGTCATCTTGTGCGCGGCGGCGTCAACCGTCGAAACCTTGGATCGCCCGATCGTGAAGGGCTCGTCCCGGTCGGTGCCGTACACCCCGGGGGCGATCTCCACGCTCTTGAGGCGGTAGTGCACCGTCACCTTGGTGCCCGGCTTCCAGTACTCCTCCGGGCGGAAGTCCAGCCGCCGGTCGTCGAACCAGTGGCCCTTGACCGCGGTGCCGTTGTCGGTCTCGAAGGTGATGCCCTTCGCGACCGCGTCCTTGTTGGCGACGTCCTTGCTGAACTCCACCGAGACGATCATGCCGACGCCGTACGTGGCGTTGTCGTCCACGTTGTCGGAGGCCTTGGCCAGCGCCGCCGGGGTCAGCGTGGTGAAGCTGCTGTCCGCCGTGGCGACCGCGCCGTTGGCGTCCGCGGCCATCGCGCTGACCTGGTAGGCGGTGCCCACCGCGAGCCCGGCGGACGGGGTCCAGCTGGAGCCGTCCGCGGCGATGCTGCCGGGGACCTCCTTGCCGGTCTTGTCACTCACCTTGACGGTGGTGAGCTTGCCTCCCGTCGCCCCGATCTTGAGCGCGCCCGGCGCCACGTCCACCGAGCCGTTCTTCGGCTCGATGCTCACCGCGGCCGTCGACACCTTCGGCGCCGAACTCGCTGGCGCCGCGGACGCGGAGGCGCCCGCACCGGCCCCCAGATCGGCCTTGGCGGCACCGCTCCCGCTGCCACCGCCGCTGCCACCGCCACAAGCGGCCGTCAGCGCCATCGCCCCGCCGACCAGACCGACGGCCACCACCCTGCGTATCGACCTCACGTCGATCCCTCCCTTGCTCCCCGCGGCCACGACGGGCCCGACCCCATAGATGTGCCGGACCACCGGAAAGGTTGCGCCATTAGAGGGGCTTTCCGCCCCGAAAACCGGGCGGCCCGACCCCAAAGGGTGAGGTCCGGGCCGCCCGGCGACGAACTGCCGGGCCTACCAGTTGGCCCAGGACACGTTCCAGCCGCCCAGCCCGTTGGAGGGCGAGACGGTCTTCTCCTTGGTGTTCACGACCTTCACGACGTCGCCGACCATCGAGTCGTTGTAGAACTTGCCCGCGACCGAGGAGTCGCTGCCGCCCTGCGCGTCCGACATCGAGATGCAGCCGTGACTGCCGTTGAGATTCCCGAACGGGTTGTTCTTGGCCCAGTAGTTGCCGTGCACGAAGGTGCCGGAGGTGGTCAGCCGCATCGCGTGCGGCACGTCCTGGATGTCGTACTCGCCGCCGAGACCGACGGTCTGCGAGTTCATCCGGGTGACCTTCTCCTTTTCCATGATCACCATGGTCCCGCCCCAGGACGGCGTCGCGTCCGCGCCCAGGGTGACCGGCAGGGTGGTGCTCTTGCCGTCCCGCTCGACCGTCATCTTGTGCGTCTTGGCGTCCGCGGTGGAGATCATCGACCGGCCGATGGTGAACGGCTCGTCCTTGTCCACGTCGCCGTAGAGACCCGGCGCGACCTCGACGCTCTTCAGCCGGTACTTGATGGTCACCTTGGTGTCCGGCTTCCAGTACTCCTCCGGCCGGAAGTCCACCCGGCGGCTGTCGAACCAGTGGCCCTTGACCGTGGTGCCGTTGTTGGTCTCGAAGGTGATGCCCTTGAGGACGGCGTCCTTGTTCTTGACGTCCTTGCTGAAGGTCACCGAGACGATCATGCCGACGCCGTACGTGGAGCCGTCGGCGATGTTGTCGTTGGTGGAGACCTTCTTCTCCGGCGTCAGCGTGGTGAACGAGGTCGTCGACGCGGCCACCTGGCCGGCGTCGTCCTTGGCCTGCGCGTTCACCTTGTACGCCATGCCGACGGCGAGCGCCGCCGCGGGCTTCCAGCCGCTGCCGTCCGCGGTGATCGCGCCCTCGACCGGCTTGCCGTTCTTGTCGGTCACCTCGACCGTGGTCAGCTTGCCCTTGGAGACGGACACTTGAAGGGCGTTCGGCGCGACGTCCTGGGCACCGTCCTTCGGCTCGACCGCGAGCACGGCCGCCGAGGCCTTCTGCGCCGCCTGACCGCCCCCCGTGGCCGTCCCGTTCGCGTCCGCGGACGCCGTCGCGGCGGCGTCACCCGACGTCCCGCCCTTGTCGTCGTTGCACGCCGCGGTGAGCAGCAGCACCCCACCCATGACCAGCGCCATCGCACCCCTGCGCCGGTAACGGCTGGTGGTCCGTATCGCTGCGCCGACCGTCTTCCCCGTCTTCACGGAATCTCCCCTCCCGGTATTCACTCACTTGACGCGTTGAGCGCCCCCATGAGTTGCACGGGGTGCCGAACTTTCACGCCGGACCCAGACGCGCCGGAGCAGGATAACTGGGCCGTTCGGGTGAACCCCCGGGGGAGGGCCGGTGAAGAGGGCTCGGCTCCGACGTCAGGAGCGTTCGACGCCGGAACGACGAGAACGAACCGGGCAGGGACACGCCGAACACCAACCCGCCATCCGCTGGTAAGCCCCCATTCAGCCGCTTCCTCCCCCCACAATCCGGGAAAGAGAAGGTGAACGGGGTCCGGGACACCCCGTTCAGGGAGGGTACGACCATGGCGTCAGGGCAGGAGCCGGAAGCCGGGGTACGGCCAGGCAGCTGGCAGCCGCTCGGCGCCCGCTTCCGGACCGACCAACTCGGCGGCCCGGGCACCAACTTCGCCCTCTGGGCGGCCGGCGCCGAGGCCGTCGACCTCTGCCTGTTCGACGAGGACGGCCGGGAGAGCCGCCACCGCCTCACCGAGCAGGACTTCCAGATCTGGCACGGCTTCCTACCCGGAGTACGCCCCGGCACCCGCTACGGCTTCCGGGTGCACGGCCGCTGGGACCCGTGGACGGGCGCCCGCTGGAACCCGGCGAAGCTGCTGCTCGACCCGTACGCCCGCGCCGTCGACGGCTGTTACACCTCCCACGACGCGGCCTGCTCGGCCGTCCGCAACTGGCCGGAGGCCGATGTCGCCGACACCGTCCGGGACAACCGCGACTCCGCCCCCTACGTCCCCAGATCGGTGGTCGTCCACGATGACGACGACTGGTACGACGACCACCGCCCGAAGACCCCCTGGGCCGAGACGGTGCTCTACGAGCTCCACGTGCGCGGCTTCACCATGCGCCACCCCGACGTCCCGCCCCACCTGCGCGGGACCTACGCCGGCCTGGCCCACCCCGCCGCGATCGCCCACCTCACCCGCCTCGGCGTGACCGCCGTCGAGCTGCTGCCGGTGCACCAGTACGCCAGCGAGGACCACCTGCAGGCCCGCGGCCTGGTCAACTACTGGGGCTACAACACGGTCGGCTACTTCGCCCCGCACGCCGGCTACTCCGCCTCGGGCTCCCGCGGCGGCCAGGTCGGCGAGTTCAAGCGGATGGTCCGCGCCCTGCACGCCGCCGGGATCGAGGTGATCCTCGACGTGGTGTTCAACCACACCGCCGAGGGCGCCGAGCTCGGCCCGGCACTGTCACTGCGCGGCATCGACAACGCCGCCTACTACCGCCTGGCCCCGCACCGCCCCCGCGGCTACGCCGACTACACCGGCTGCGGCAACACCCTGGACACCCGCCGCCCGCAGGTGGTCCGGCTGATCACCGACTCGCTGCGCTACTGGGTGACCGAGATGGGCGTGGACGGCTTCCGCTTCGACCTGGCGGCCGCGCTGGCCCGCGGCGGTTTCGACGGCACGGACGGCGTCGACATGGACCACCCCTTCCTCGCCGCCGTCTCCCAGGACCCGCTGCTCAGCCGGGTGAAGCTGATCGCCGAGCCGTGGGACGTGGGCCCGGGCGGCTACCAGGTCGGCGGCTTCCCCCCGCTGTGGGCCGAGTGGAACGACAAGTACCGCGACACCGTACGGGACTTCTGGCGCGGCGCCCGCCCGGACGTGCGCGAGCTGGGCTACCGGCTCTCCGGCTCCTCCGACCTCTACCAGCGCGGCGGCCGCCGCCCGTACGCCTCCGTCAACTACGTGACCGCGCACGACGGTTTCACCCTGCGCGACCTGGTCTCCTACGACCGCAAGCACAACGAGGCCAACGGCGAGGCCAACCGGGACGGCACCGACGACAACCGCTCGTGGAACCACGGCGTCGAGGGCGAGACCACCGACGCGGCGGTCAACGCCCTGCGGCTGCGCCAACTGCGCAACCTGATGGCCACCCTGCTGCTCTCCGCGGGCGTCCCGATGATCACCGCCGGGGACGAGCTGGGCCGCACCCAGGGCGGCAACAACAACGCCTACTGCCAGGACGGCGAACTCAGCTGGCTGGACTGGTCGCTGCTGGAGCACCCCGGCTGGCGGGACCTCTGCGAGCTGACCGCCCGGCTGGTGCGGCTGCGCCGGGCCCACCCGGTGCTGCGCCGGCGGGCGTTCTTCTCCGGCCGGGCCGCCGTCCCCGGCGGCCAGCCGGACCTCGCCTGGTTCACCCCGCTCGGCAAGGAGATGACCGAGGCGGACTGGTTCGGCCCCACGGCCTGCCTGGGCATGCTGCTGTCCGGCACCGCGATGTCCGAACGGGACGACGCGGGGCGGCCGTTGGACGACGACAGCTTCCTGCTGCTGCTCAACGCGGGCCACGAGCCGACGGTGTTCACCCTGCCCGGCGAGCCCTGGGCGGAGCCGGAGGCCGCGTACGAGACGGTGCTGGACACGGCGGCCGCGGGCACGGGCGAGCCGTACCCGCGGGGCGCGGTGGTCCTGGGCGGGCGCTCGCTGCAACTGCTGCGCGCGCCCGCCCAGTCGGCCTGATCAGCCTCGGGCGAGCCCGGTCTCGACGTTCTCCAGGACGCCGATCGCGTCCGGCACCAGCACCGCCGCCGAGTAGTAGGCGCTGACCAGGTAGGAGGCGATCGCCTTCTCGTCGATGCCCATGAAGCGGACGTTCAGCCCCGGCTCGATCTCGTCCGGGATGCCGACCTGGGTGAGGCCGACCACGCCCTGGTTGTCCTCGCCGACGCGCATCGCGATGAAGGAGGTGGTCTGGTCGTCCGCCACCGGGATCTTGTTGCAGGAGAAGATCGGCACCCCGCGCCAGACCGGCCGCTGCTTGCCGAGGACGTCGACCGTCCCCGGGTAGACGCCGCGCTTGTTGCACTCCCGCTCGAAGGCCGCGATGGCCCGCGGGTGGGCGAACAGGTAGTCGGTGTCACGGCGCATGGCGAGCAGCTCGTCCAGGTCGTCCGGGGTGGGCGGGCCGGAGTGGGTCTGGATCCGCTGGTCGAAGTCGGCGTTGCCGAGCAGACCGAACTCGGGGTTGTTGATGAGCTCGTGCTCCTGCCGCTCCCGCAGCGCCTCGATGGTCAGCCGCAGCTGCTCCTCGGTCTGGTTCATCGGCTTGTTGTAGAGGTCGGCGACCCGGGTGTGCACCTTCAGGACGGTCTGCGCGACGCTCAGCTCGTACTCGCGCGGCTCCGGCTCGTAGTCCACGAAGGCGCGGGGCAGCTCGTACTCGCCCTCGTGGCCGGCCGAGAGGTCGATCTCCGCCTCGCCGTGGTCGTTCTGCGCCTGGGCGGCGTCGGTGGCGAAGCCCAGCAGCTGCTCGCGCAGCGCCGCGGAGCCGTCGACCAGTTCCTGGAGCCGCGACTTGTCCAGCGACATCGCAACGCCCGCGGTGGCCGCCTTCACGGTGTACGGCCAGGTGCCGCCGGGATCGGTGATCACCTCGTCGCCGACGTGGTCGCCGTCCGCGAGGGTGCCCAGCACGGCCTCCTCGCCGTACTTGCCGGTGCCGATCCGGTCGACCTTGCCGTGCGCGATCAGGAACACCTCCTCGATCGGCGACCCCTCCTGCACCAGGACGTCACCCGGACCGAAGTCCCGCTGCACGAACCGGCGGGCCAGCTCGGCCAGCACCTCCTGGTCCTCGAAACCGCGCAGCGCCGGCACCTCGGCCAGCGAGGGGCCGATCACCGTCACCGTGGAGCCGGTCTTCGAGAAGCTCACCCGGCCGCGCCCGGGGGCGTAGCTCAGCCGGCGGTTGACCCGGTACGTACCGGCGCTGACCTGCACCCAGGGCAGCATCTTGAGCAGCCAGCGGGAGGTGATCTCCTGCATCTGCGGCTTCGACTTGGTGGTCGTCGCGAGGTTGCGCGCGGCGGTGGTGCTGAGGCTGAGCTGGGCCCGTACCTGCACGGTTGCGGAGCCGGGGCCCGGGGTGGGCTCCGTGTCGACCGTCATGTCCACACTCCTGTCACTCGCGTATCAATGAGCATCCGTCAGAAGATGTAATCGGCCGTTCGGCAGGCGCTCGCAAGAGGCGCACGACGCACTCGTCCCTGCACGAACGGCAGCGCGCGCCCCGGATTCCAGGCCTGGCCCGCCCGTGCGAGTGGCCGGTTCTCGCCGGGTGCCACCGACAGGGGCGAAAAACCGGATGAGAAGTGACGGGCTCTCTGCCTACCCTCACCGCGATGGCCGAGAACCGACAAGTCACTGACCAACCCGCCGGGCGCCGCCGCTCCACGGTCCGCTCGCTGCTGCGCCTGTGGCCCTACGCCCGGGCGGTACGCGGCCGGCTGGCCGTCTCGGTGACGGCCGCCACGCTCGGCATGCTGAGCACCCTCGCCGTCCCGGTGGTCCTCGGCCGGATCGTCGACGGTCCGCTCGCCCGGCACGACCTCGCCGCCCTCTGGCCGCCGGTCGGCCTGCTGCTGCTCCTCGGGCTGGTCGAGGCCGCCCTGTTCTACACCCGCCGGGTGGTCCTCTCCCGCCCGCTGGGCCGGCTGGAGGCGGCCATGCGCGCCGACCTCTACGCCAAGCTCCAGCGGCTGCCGGTCTCCTTCCACGACCGCTGGGGCTCCGGCCAGATGCTCTCCCGGGCCACCACCGACATGAACGCCATGCGGCTCTTCCTGGCCTTCCCGCTGGTGTTCCTGATCGTCAACTCGGTGACGTTCCTGGCCGGCATCGCGCTGATGTTCACCCAGGAGTGGCGGCTCGCCCTGATCGTCCTGCTGCCCTGCGCACCGCTGCTGGTGCTCACCCGGCGCTTCGAGACCGACTACTCGGTCACCGCCCGGCTCGCCCAGGACCAGAACGGCGACCTCGCCACCGTGGTCGAGGAGTCCGTCCTCGGCATCCGCATCCTCAAGGCCTTCGGCCGGCACCGCACCATGGCCGAGCACTTCCGCGAACAGTCCCACCGGCTGCGCCGCACCGAACTGCGCAAGGCCCACCAGCTCGCCAACCTGTGGGCGGTCATCGTCGGCCTGCCGGAGATCGCCCTCGGCTGCGCCCTGGCCGCCGGCGCCTACCTGGTCGCCCACGACGAGCTGAGCGCCGGCACCCTGGTCGCCTTCCTCTCCACCGCGCTCGCCCTGCGCTGGCCGGTCGAGGCGCTCGGCTGGCTGCTCGCCTACGCCAACGAGGCCGCCACCGCCACCGACCGCTTCTTCGAGGTCATGGACGAGCCCGAGCCCGAGGACCCGGGCACCGCCGACGCGCTCGGCGCCCCGGACGGCATCCGCTTCAGCGGCGTCCGCTTCCGCTACCCCGACGCCCCCGACGGCACCCCCGACGTGCTGGCCGGCATCGACCTGCACGTGCGCAGCGGCGAGACGATGGCCCTGGTCGGCGCCACCGGCAGCGGCAAGACCACGCTCACCGCGCTGCTCCCCCGGCTGTACGAGGCCACCGGCGGCCGGATCACCCTGGACGGCCGGGACATCGCCGAGCTGCCCCGGGAGAGGCTGCGCGAGCTCGTCGCGGTCGCCTTCGAGGAGCCCACCCTGTTCTCCGCCACCGTCCGGGAGAACGTCCTGATGGGCGCCCCCGGCGCGGACGACCGGCAGCTGGCCGCCGCCCTCGCCACCGCCCAGGCCGGTTTCGTCGAGAAGCTCCCGGCCGGGGTGGAGACCGAGGTCGGCGAGCAGGGCCTGAGCCTGTCCGGCGGCCAGCGCCAGCGCCTCGCCCTGGCCCGGGCCGTGATCGGCGACCCGCCCTTCCTGGTGCTGGACGACCCGCTCTCCGCCCTCGACGTGCACACCGAGGCGCTGGTCGAGCGGGCCCTGCGCCAGGTGCTCGGCTCCACCACCGCCCTGGTGGTCGCCCACCGCCCCAGCACCGTGCTGCTCGCCGACCGGGTCGCAGTGCTCGCGGACGGCCGGATCGAGGCCGTCGGCACCCACCAGGAGCTGCTGCGGGACTGCCCGCACTACCGCGAACTGATGTCGGGCGAGGCCGCCCTCGTACCCGAGGGCGTCTTCGTCTCCGAGGAGGGGCCCGTCCGATGACCACCACCGTCGAGCCCGCCGAGGCCGATTCCGTCGAGGAGGAGCTGCCCCCGCCGCCCGCCGACGAGGAGGACATCCCCGTCCCGCCCGGCGCACCCCGGGCGCTGCTGCGCTCGCTGCTCGGCCCGCACCGGGCCCGGATCGCCGTCGCGATGGTGGTGATCCTGGTCCAGCAGGCCGCCCTGCAGTCCGGCCCGCTGCTGGTCGCGGTGGCGATGGACCGCGGCATCCCGGCGCTGCGCGCGCACGACTCCGGCCCGCTGATCGCGGTGGTCGCCGGGTACCTGTTCTGCGCGCTGCTCAGCCCGGTGCTGCAGTGGGCGTTCATCAAGATCAGCGCCCGGGTGAACCAGGACGCCCTGCTGGAGCTGCGCGGCCGGATCTTCCGGCACGCCCAGCGGCTCAGCCTGGACTTCCACGAGCGCTACACCTCGGGCCGGATCATCTCCCGGGCCACCAGCGACATCGACGCGCTGCGCGAGCTGCTCTCCGAGGGCCTGCAGGAGCTGCTGACCGTCTTCCTGTCGGTCTGCTACATCTCGGTGCTGCTGGTGGTGCTGGACTGGCGGCTGGGCCTGGCCTCGCTGGTGTGCTTCCTGCCGCTGGCGCTGATCGCCCACTCCTTCCGCACCCGCTCCCGCCGGGTCTACCGCCGCTCGCGGACGGCCGCCGCCTCGATGATCGTGCGCTTCACCGAGACCATGAACGGCATCCGCCCGGTGCAGGCCTTCCGCCGCGAGAAGGCCAACGACGCCGCCTTCGCCGTGGTCAACCGGCAGTCCTCCACGGCCAACGCGGAGGGCTTCCTGGAACTCGCCCGGTACGTCGGCCTCTCCCGCGCCACCGCCAACGTCTGGACCACCGGCATCGTGCTGCTGGGCGCCTACCTGGTCACCGACGACTCCCTGGAGCTGGGCGTCCTGACCGCCTTCGTGCTCTACCTGCGCCGGCTGTTCGACCCGCTCGACCAGCTGGCGATGTTCCTGAACAGCTACCAGGCCGCCGCCGCGGCGCTGGAGAAGATCGCCGGCCTGCTCGCCCACGAGCCGACCGTCGCCGAGCCGGCCGAGCCGGCCGAACTGCCCGAGGCCGTCCACAAGGGCCGCGAGGTGTCCTTCGAACGCACCCGCTTCGCCTACCGCACCGGCAAGGAGGTGCTGCCGCCCTTCGACCTGCTGATCCCGGCCGGTCAGACGGTCGCGGTGGTCGGGGCGACGGGCGCGGGCAAGTCGACGCTCGCCAAGCTGCTGGCCCGCTTCTACGACCCGACCGACGGCCGGATCCGGCTGGACGGCGTGGACCTGCGCGACCTCGCCACCCCGGAACTGCGGCGCGGGGTGGTGATGGTGACCCAGGAGTCCTTCCTGTTCTCCGGCACCGTCGCCGAGAACATCGCGATCGGCCGCCCCGGCGCCACCCGTGCCGAGGTCGAGCAGGCCGCCCGCGACATCGGCGCGTACGAGTTCATCGCCGCGCTCCCGGACGGCTTCGACACCGACGTGCGCAAGCGCGGCGGCCGGATCTCCGCCGGGCAGCGCCAGTTGGTCGCCTTCGCCCGTGCCCTGCTGGCCGACCCGGCCGTGCTGATCCTGGACGAGGCGACCAGCTCGCTGGACGTGCCCGGCGAGCAGGCCGTGCAGCGGGCGATGCGCACGGTGCTGGCCGGCCGCACGGCGGTGATCATCGCGCACCGGCTCTCCACCGTGGAGATCGCCGACCGGGTCCTGGTGATGGATCAGGGCCGGATCGTCGAGGACGGCTCACCGCGGCGGCTGATCGACGGTTCCGGGCGTTTCGCCACCCTGCATCGCGCCTGGCGGGACAGCCTGGTGTAGAACAACCCCTCAGTGGTGCCCGTCCAGGAAGCCCCACAGTTGTGCCCGTCCGGGTGCGCCGTCACGCACCCGGGCGGGCATCCCCTTGTCCGCTCGCATCATGAGGATCACGTTCCCCCCGCCCACCGTGCGGGGCAAGCGGATGACTGCCGTCCGTGGCAATCCGTACGGCAGTCACCCGCTCCACGGGCTCAGCGCAGCAGCCCCGCGTCCATCCCCGCCGACTCGGCCGGGAGCGCGACCAGCCCCAGTTCGGCCGGCGAGGCCAGCCGGGGGTGGGCGGGCAGGACCCGGACGGTGTAGCCGAACGGCCCGGTGCGGCAGAGCTCCAGCGAGCCCTCGTAGCGGATGCGGCCGTCCAGGTCCGGACCGCCGACCGGCTTGAGGGCGAGCGCCGCGGCGTCCGAGATGCCGTCCGTCTCGTCCACCCGGCCGGAGACCACCTGCACCTCGACGTCGCCCGGCTCCAGCGCGCCCAGTGCGACCTGCACCCGCAGCGCCAGCGAGCTGCCCAGCTCCTGGGCCTCGGCCGGGCAGTCCGCCTCGACGTGCTCGACCCGCACACCCGGCCAGCCCTCCCGGACCTTGGCCTTCCACTCCGCCAGCTCACGGGCGGCTGCGTGTCGGCGGACCGCCAGCTCCCGCTGGGCCAGCGCCGCCGGGGTGTACAGCCGCTCGACGTACTCGCGGACCATCCGCCCGGCCAGCACCTTGGGCCCGAGGGTGACCAGGGTGTGCCGGACCATGGCGATCCAGCGGTGCGGCAGCCCGTCGTTGCCCCGGTCGTAGAACCGGCCGGCGACCTGCTCCTCGATCAGGTCGTACAGCGCGGCGGCCTCGATGTCGTCGCGCCGCTCGGCCTCGCTGCTCTCCGGGTCGAGCACGCCGTCGCCCTCGTCGGCGGTGGGGATCGCCCAGCCGTTCTGGCCGTCGTACCACTCGTCCCACCAGCCGTCGAGGACGGACAGGTTGAGGCAGCCGTTGAGCGCGGCCTTCATCCCGGAGGTGCCGCAGGCCTCCAGCGGGCGCAGCGGGTTGTTCAGCCAGACGTCGCAGCCCGGGTAGAGGTGCTGGGCCATCGCCATGTCGTAGTCCGGCAGGAAGACGATCCGGTGGCGCACCGCCGGGTCGTCGGCGAAGGCGACCATCTGCTGGATCAGCCGCTTGCCGCCGTCGTCGGCCGGGTGGGCCTTTCCGGCGACCACGATCTGCACCGGCCGGGTGGGGTGCAGCAGCAGGGCGCGCAGCCGGTCCGGGTCGCGCAGCATCAGGGTGAGCCGCTTGTACGAGGGCACCCGGCGGGCGAAGCCGATGGTGAGCACGTCCGGGTCGAGCACCGAGGAGACCCAGCCGAGCTCGGCCTCGCCGGCCCCGCGCTGGTGCCAGGAGGCGCGCAGCCGGCGGCGGGCCTCGTCCACCAGCTGGGCGCGCAGGCTGCGGCGCAGGTCCCAGATCTCGGCGTTGCCGATCCGCTCCAGGCCGGTCCAGCGCTTGGTCTCGCCGGTGGTCATCGCCTCCTCGGTGCGTTCGGCGCCGATCTCGGCGGCGCCCAGGCGCACCACGGCCGGGTCGATCCAGGTGGCGGCGTGCACCCCGTTGGTGACGGAGGTGATCGGCACCTCGGCGGGGTCGAAGCCGGGCCAGAGCCCGTTGAACATCGAGCGGCTGACCTCGCCGTGCAGGGTGGAGACCCCGTTGGCGCGCTGGGCCAGCCGCAGGCCCATCGCGGCCATGTTGAAGAGCTTCGGGTCCCCGCCGCGCCAGGTCTCGGCGCCGAGCGCGAGCACCGACTCGACCGGGACGCCGGGCAGTGCGGCGTCGCCGCCGAAGTGGCGGGCGACCAGGTCGCGGTCGAAGCGGTCGATGCCGGCCGGGACGGGGGTGTGGGTGGTGAACAGGGTGCCGGCCCGGACGGACTCCAGGGCGGCGGCGAAGTCCAGCCCGGCCGCCTGGTCGGCGACCAGTTCGCGGATCCGCTCGACGCCGAGGAAGCCGGCGTGGCCCTCGTTGGTGTGGAAGACCTCGGGGGCGGGGTGCCCGGTGAGCCGGCCGTAGGCGCGCACGGCCCGGACGCCGCCGATGCCGAGCAGCATCTCCTGGAGCAGCCGGTGCTCGCTGCCACCTCCGTAGAGCCGGTCGGTGACATCGCGTTCCGCGGGCGAGTTGGCCTCGATGTCGGAGTCGAGCAGCAGCAGGGGGACCCGCCCGACCTGGGCCTTCCAGATGTGCGCGGCCAGGGTGCGGCCGCCGGGCAGGGCGAGGTCGACCCGGCTCGGGGTGCCGTCGGCCTCCCGCAGCAGGCTGACGGCCAGTTCGTCCGGGTCCAGCAGGGGGTAGCGCTCCTGCTGCCAGCCGACCCGGTCGAGGGACTGCCGGAAGTAGCCGTGCCGGTAGAACAGCCCCACGCCGATGATCGGGACGCCGAGGTCGCTGGCGGCCTTGAGGTGGTCGCCGGCCAGGATGCCGAGGCCGCCGGAGTACTGGGGCAGAGCGGCGGCGATGCCGTACTCGGGCGAGAAGTAGGCGATGGCGGCGGGCGGCGGGGTGGCGCCGTCCTCCTGCTGGGCCTGGTACCAGCGCGGGCCGGTGAGGTACTCGCGCAGGTCGTCGGCGAGGTCGCCGAGTCTGCGCAGGAACCGCCGGTCGGAGGCGAGCGCGGCGAGCCGGGCGGCCGGGACCTCCCCGAGCAGCCGCACCGGGTCCTCCCCGGTCGCGGCCCAGACCTCCGGGTCCACGGACCGGAAGAGGTCCCTGGTCTCGGGGTGCCAGGACCAGCGCAGGTTGAGGGCCAGCTCGTGCAACGGCTGGAGTTGTTCGGGCAGGACGGTGCGGACGGTGAATCTGCGGATTGCCTTCACAGGCGTGAAGCGTAGCCTCGCCGATCGACCTGACAACGGGTCAAGCGGGCTATTGGGCATCCGTTCGGCCTATTGGTGAGATCGCATTCGGCGCATTGGTCTGCACGGGGGGCGCGCGAGGCGCACATTCCGGGGCGCCGCGCTACCAATGCGTGAACTCCACGGAACAGATCCATTTCCGGCTGCTCGCCCACCCCGGACAAAACCCGAAACTACTGTCGTACCGCTGCGAAAACCGTGTCTCCGGTGCGAGGATGACCGAAGGTCGTTGATGCTGCGGGGACAACGACGACGGGTGGCGTCCCCCCTGAAGCAGCACGTCCGAATCCTTTTCGCGTTGACCGTTCCCCATCTCCCTTAACTCGTTCGGCGCTCACCGCGCACCGACGCGTGTCCTCGTGCACGGTCGGCTCGTTCACGGGTCGACCGGGCCGCCCAGGGGCGTGCCCCCGGAGGCGTGCGCCGGAACGCGCACGGGTTCCGGGGCGTCCCGCCACCGGTTCGGCGGGCGCCGGGCAGGTTGCCGGGGACGGCGGCGCGGGCAGGCTTCCGGTCGCACGTCCACCCCACCCAGCAGTCCTCCCGGTACTCCCCTGGCCCGACCCCCCGGCCCGCGGGAGCTGCCGCTGATCTCGGGCAGGAGTTTGGCATGCACGGCGACACGCGGGACCAGTCCACACCGGTGGCCGACACCGTCGACGCAGCGGTCGCGGAATCCGCCGGACGGATGGATTCTGACACTCGGACAGACCCGGCGATGCCGTCGCCCCGGCTGTCCGGAGCGGTCCGTACCGAATCCTCCGAAGCCCAGGCCTCCACCGCACAGGCCCCCGCAGCACCGCCCGCCACAGCTCAGCCCGCCGCAGCGGCCCGACAACCCGGGGCCGAGGAGGGCCGGACGGCGGCACCGCGCCGGCGCACCACCACCACGCGCCGCACCACCGCGACGGCCGCCACCGGCCGGGCCGCCGACCCTGGGGCGGCCGCGGCCGACGCCGAGCCGCCCGCCCGCAAGCGCGCCGCGGGCAAGAGCACCACCGGCGCCGCCAAGGCCACCACCGCCAAGCCCACCGCCAAACCCACCGCCAAGACCGCCACCAAGCCCTCCGCCCGCAAGACGACAGAGAGCGACACCGTGATCGGCCGCATCCCCGTCCTGGACGTCAGCCCCCAGATCGACGCCGGCCGCCGCCCGGCCAAGGCCGTCGTCGGCGAGACCTTCCTGGTCACCGCGACCGTCTTCCGCGAGGGCCACGACGCCGTCAACGCCAACGTGGTGCTGCGCGACCCTCGCGGCCGCAGCGGCCCGTGGACGCCGATGCGCGAGCTCGCCGAGGGCACCGACCGCTGGGGCGCGCACATCACCCCGACCGCGCCCGGCCGCTGGTCGTACCTGGTGGAGGCGTGGAGCGACCCGGTCGCCACCTGGCGCAGGACGGCCGCGGTGAAGCTGCCGGCCGGGATCGACACCGCGCTGGTCCTGGAGGAGGGCGCCCGGCTGCTGGAGCAG
Source organism: Kitasatospora sp. NPDC053057 (assembly GCF_044546945.1). Classification (NCBI taxonomy): domain Bacteria; kingdom Bacillati; phylum Actinomycetota; class Actinomycetes; order Kitasatosporales; family Streptomycetaceae; genus Kitasatospora; species Kitasatospora sp. NPDC053057. The sequence goes on from NZ_JBITZP010000006.1 coordinate 82,045, forward strand.
GCCGCCGCCGGGGTGCCGAAGAAGGAGGGCCGCGCGCACGTGCTGGCCGCCGTGGACGCGCTGCGCGACCCGGGGCTGCCGCCGCTGTCCCGGCTGGCCGCCGCGCTCGCCCCCGAGGTGCTGGAGCTGCTGGCCCGCCACCCGCTGCGCGAGCTGCTCAGCGCCTCCCGCCCGCTGCCGCTCCAGGTGGACCGCGAGCGCGCGCTGTTCGGCTCCTGGTACGAGTTCTTCCCGCGCTCGGAAGGTGCGGTGGTGGACCCGAACGGGGTCGAGCCGCCGCGTTCGGGCACCCTGCGCACCGCCGCCGAGCGGCTGCCGGCGATCGCCGCGATGGACTTCGACGTGGTCTACCTGCCACCGGTCCACCCGATCGGACGAGCGTTCCGCAAGGGCCCGGACAACACCCTGACGGCCGGTCCGCACGACGTCGGCTCGCCCTGGGCGATCGGCTCGCCCGAGGGCGGCCACGACGCGGTCCACCCGGACCTCGGCACCATCGAGGACTTCGACCACTTCGTCGCCGAGGCCAGTGCGCTGCACCTGGAGGTGGCGCTGGACTTCGCCCTCCAGTGCTCCCCGGACCACCCGTGGGTGAACAAGCACCCGGAGTGGTTCAGCCACCGCGCCGACGGGACCATCGCGTACGCCGAGAACCCGCCGAAGAAGTACCAGGACATCTATCCGGTCAACTTCGATCAGGACATGGACGGAATCGTCAAGGAAACCGTCCGGATCCTCCGGTTCTGGATGTCCCACGGCGTCAGGATCTTCCGGGTCGACAACCCCCACACCAAGCCGGTGGTGTTCTGGGAGAAGGTGCTCTCCGACATCGCCCGCACCGACCCCGATGTCGTGTTCCTGGCGGAGGCCTTCACCCGCCCGGCGATGATGCACACCCTGGCGAAGATCGGTTTCCACCAGTCGTACACGTACTTCACCTGGCGCAACACCAAGAACGAACTCACCGAGTACCTCACCGAACTCACCGGCGACGCGGCCGCCTACATGCGCCCCAACTTCTTCGCCAACACCCCGGACATCCTGCACGCCTACCTCCAGCACGGCGGCCGGGCCGCCTTCGCGATCCGCGCGGTGCTCGCCGCCACCCTCTCCCCCAGCTACGGCGTCTACGCCGGCTACGAGCTGTGCGAGAACGAGCCGGCCCACCCGGGCTCCGAGGAGTACCTGCACTCGGAGAAGTACGAGCTGCGCCCGCGCGACTGGAACCGCACCGACACCCTCGCCCCGCTGCTCACCGTGCTGAACCGGCTGCGCCGGCGCCACCCCGCCCTGCAGCAGCTGCGCGACCTGCGCTTCCACCCCACCGACAACGAGCAGGTGCTCGCCTACTCCAAGACCGCGACCACCCCCGGGGGCCTCACCGACCAGGTCATCACCGTGGTCAACCTCGACCCGCACCACGTCCAGGAGGCCACCGTGACGCTCGACTGCGACGGGCCCCACGTGGTGCACGACGAGCTCACCGGCGCCGTCTACACCTGGGGCCGGCACAACTACGTCCGGCTCGATCCCTCAGCCGAGCCGGCTCACCTCCTCACGGTTCGGAGGAACCCAGCGTGACAGTGAACGAGCCCGTCCCCGACACCTTCCCGGAGACCTCGAAGAAGAACCTGGACCCCCAGTGGTTCAAACGTGCGGTCTTCTACGAGGTGCTGGTGCGGTCCTTCCAGGACAGCAACGGCGACGGGGTCGGGGACCTCAAGGGGCTCACGGCCAAACTCGACTACCTCCAGTGGCTCGGGGTCGACTGCCTCTGGCTCCCGCCGTTCTTCGCCTCGCCGCTGCGCGACGGCGGGTACGACGTCGCCGACTACAAGTCGGTGCTGCCGGAGTTCGGTGACATCGCCGACTTCATGGAGTTCACGGACGCCGCGCACGCCCGCGGCATGCGCGTGATCATCGACTTCGTCATGAACCACACCAGCGACCAGCACCCGTGGTTCCAGGCCTCCCGGGCGGACCCGGACGGGCCGTACGGCGACTTCTACATGTGGGCCGACGACGACAAGCAGTACCCGGACGCCCGGATCATCTTCGTCGACACCGAGACCTCCAACTGGACGTACGACCCGGTCCGCAAGCAGTACTACTGGCACCGGTTCTTCTCGCACCAGCCGGACCTCAACTACGACAACCCCCGGGTCCAGGACGAGATGATCGCCGGGCTCCGGTTCTGGCTCGACCTCGGCATCGACGGCTTCCGGCTGGACGCGGTGCCCTACCTGTTCGCCCGGGAGGGCACCAACTGCGAGAACCTGCCGGAGACCCACGAGTTCCTCAAGCGGGTCCGCAAGGAGATCGACGCCGACTACCCGGACACCGTGCTGCTCGCCGAGGCCAACCAGTGGCCGGAGGACGTGGTCGACTACTTCGGCGACTTCACCGCGGGCGGCGACGAGTGCCACATGGCGTTCCACTTCCCGGTGATGCCGCGGATCTTCATGGCCGTGCGCCGGGAGTCCCGGTACCCGGTGTCGGAGATCCTCGCCAAGACCCCGCAGATCCCGGGCGGCTGCCAGTGGGGCATCTTCCTGCGCAACCACGACGAGCTGACCCTGGAGATGGTCACCGACGAGGAGCGCGACTACATGTACGCGGAGTACGCCAAGGACCCGCGGATGCGCGCCAACGTGGGCATCCGCCGCCGGCTCGCCCCGCTGCTGGAGAACGACCGCAACCAGATCGAGCTGTTCACCGCCCTGCTGCTCTCCCTGCCCGGCTCGCCGGTGCTCTACTACGGGGACGAGATCGGCATGGGCGACAACATCTGGCTGGGCGACCGGGACGGCGTGCGCACGCCGATGCAGTGGACCCCGGACCGCAACGCGGGTTTCTCCTCCGCCGACCCGGGCAGGCTCAGTCTGCCGCCCATCATGGACCCGGTGTACGGCTTCCAGGTGACCAACGTCGAGGCGCAGCAGAGCAGTTCGAGTTCGCTGCTGCACTGGACGCGTCGCATGATCGAGATCCGCAAGCTCAACCCGGCGTTCGGCCTGGGCACCTACACCGAACTGCCGTCCAGCAACCCCGCCGTGCTGGCCTTCGTGCGCGAGCACGAGGGGGACCTGGTCATGTGCGTGAACAACTTCTCGCGGTTCGCGCAGCCGACCGAGCTGGACCTGCGGCAGTACGGCGGGCGGTACCCGGTCGAGCTGATCGGCGGGGTGCGCTTCCCGTCGATCGGCGAGTGGCCCTACCTGCTCACGCTGGCCGGGCACGGCTTCTACTGGTTCCAGCTCCGGCAGCCCCCGCGCCTGAGCGGGACCAGGCGATCGAAGTAACGATCCGCCGCACCTGCCATCGCGGCCCGCACAGCACCACCAGACCCTCCGGGGGCGCGAGTTGAACCCCGCGCCCCCGGAGTTCTCTGCACCACCGCGTACGGAGAACAGCCCAACGGCTGTCCACACGAAGGCGTGACACCCGAGCCGTGCTCGCGTGCCGCGACCGCCGCGCCGCCGAAATCCGGAAGACTGACGGACCCCGGCCACGACCCGTCGGGCAGTCCGCGTGCTTCCGGGGAAAGGGAGTCATGTCCGAAACCTCCCGTTCTCAAGCCCATGTGCAGCACGACGCCCCGGCCGGCTCCGCCGCGCATCCGGGCGCGCGGGGCACCGGGCCCCGGAGAACCGCCCTGGGGGTCAGCGAGCTCGTCCAGGCGGCCCTGCCGCTGATCGCCGAGTGGCTCCCCACCCAGCGCTGGTACGCCGGGAAGGGACGGCCCATCACCGGACTCGTCCCGGTGGTCGGAACCCCGCTGCAGGTCGGCGACCCGGCCCTGCTGCACCTGCTGCTGCGGGTCGAGCACGCCACCACGGCCGGGCTGCCACACGGCGACACCTACCAACTCCTGCTCGGCATCCGCTCCCAGGGCCCCGCGGGCATCGAACCCGGCGCCGTACTCGGCCGGCTCAGCCAGGGGCCGTACGACGGCGCCGCCCTCTACGACGCCGTCCACGACCCCGAGCTCACCGGGCGGCTGCTGGAACACCTCGCCACCGGCGACCGGTTCGGCTCGCTGTCCTTCCGCCGCACCCCCGGCTCCGGGCTGCCCGCCAACCTGCCCGGCCGCGCCTCAACCGCCGAACAGTCCAACAGCTCGGTCATCTACGGCACCTCGTACATCCTCAAGCTCTTCCGGCGCATCCACCCCGGCACCAATCCCGACCTCGAACTCTCCCTCGCCCTCTCCCGGGCCGGCTCCACCCGCATCCCCCGGGTCGCCGCCTGGTTCGAGAGCCGGATGGAACGCGCCGAACCCGCCACCCTCGGACTGCTCCAGCGCTACCTGCCGGACGCCGAGGACGGCTGGGAGCTCGCCCTCGACCAGGTCGGCCGGCTCAAGGGGGACCGCTCCCCCGGCAACTTCGCCATCGAGGCGCACCGGCTCGGCCGGGCCACCGCCGAAGTGCACCGGGTGCTCGCCCGCTCGATGCCGGTCGCCCGGCTCGACCGCACCCAGACCGGCCGGCTCGCCACCGCGATGGCCGACCGGCTGGACAGCGCGGTCGCCGCCGTCCCCGGACTGCTGCGCTTCCGGGCCGCCCTGCGCACCGCCTTCCAGCAGCTCGCCGACGCCCACCCGGACGGCCTGCCGGTCCAGCGCATCCACGGCGACCTCCACCTCGGGCAGGCCATGCGCACCCCGCACGGCTGGGTGCTGCTGGACTTCGAGGGCGAGCCCGCCAAGTCCGTCAACGAGCGCCGCGAGCCGCAGCCGGCCCTGCGCGACGTCGCCGCGATGCTGCGCTCCTTCGACTACGCGGCCGCCCACCTGCTGGCCGGCGGCCCGGTCGACCCGGAGCTCGCCCACCTCGCCGCCGCCTGGGCCCAACGCAACCGCACCGCCTTCTGCGCCGGCTACACCGCCGGGGGCGGCGCCGACCCGGCGGCCTCGCCGGAGCTGATGCGGGCGCTGGAGATCGACAAGGCGGTGTACGAGGTGGTGTACGAGGCCCGGCACCGGCCCAGCTGGCTGCCCATCCCGCTGGCCGCGATCAACCGGCTCGCCCTGTCCGTCTGACCGCCCGCCCCGCTGTCCCGCCCTGTCCCGCCACGAGTTCGCCCATCCCCGCCGCTGGAGGACCACGCCGTGACGCCGCTCGACCCGACCGGCCGCCCCACCCGCCCCGTTCCGGCCACCTTCCTGGCCGGGACCCCCCATCGGGCCGAGGCCCGGGAGGCCGACGAGCCCTGGAAGGCCGACGGGCCCGGGGGGACCGACGAGCCCGGGGGGACCGACGAACCCCGGAAGGCCGACGAGCCCCGGCCCGACGCCCCTTCGGGCGTTCCGGCGGACACCCCCCTCGGCGCCCTGCGCCTGCCCGAGGCGCCGCTGCCGCCGGCCGAGGTGGACCGGCTGGTGAGCGGGCAGCACCACGACCCGCACGCGCTGCTCGGCGCGCACCCGGTGCACGGCGGGACGGCGATCCGGGTGCTGCGCCCGTTCGCCGAGCGGGTGGTGGTGGAGACCGACCAGGGCCCGGCCGAACTCACCCACCAGCAGGGCGGATTGTTCACCGGCCTGCTGGTGGGCGACGAACTCCCCGACTACACCCTGCTGGTGGGCTACCCCGGCGGCGAGCCGATCCGCCAGCACGACGGCTACCGCACCCCGCCCACTCTCGGCGAGCTCGACCTGCACCTGATCTCCGAGGGCCGGCACGAGCAGCTGTGGCAGGCGCTCGGCTCGCACGTGCGCACCGTCGACGGCGTCGCCGGCACCGCCTTCGCGGTCTGGGCGCCGAACGCCGTCGGGGTCCGGCTGATCGGCGACTTCAACCACTGGGACGGCACCGGCCACCCGATGCGCTCGCTCGGCTCCTCCGGCATCTGGGAACTGTTCGTCCCCGGCCTCGCCGAGGGCGCCACCTACAAGTACGAGATCCACACCCGGCAGGGCTGGGTGCTCGACAAGGCCGACCCGCTGGCCCGGGCCGCCCAGTGCCCGCCCGGCACCGCCTCGGTGGTCACCTCCTCCGCCTACCGGTGGCAGGACGGCGAGTGGATGGCCCGCCGGGCCCGCACCGCGCACCACCGCGCGCCGATGTCGGTGTACGAGCTGCACCTGGCCTCCTGGCGGCCCGACCTCACCGGCTACCGCGCCATCGCCGAGGAACTGCCGCGCTACCTCAAGGAGTTGAACTTCACCCACGTGGAGTTCATGCCGGTCATGGAGCACCCCTTCGGCGGCTCCTGGGGCTACCAGGTCTCCGGCTACTACGCCCCGACCGCCCGGCTCGGCTCCCCGGACGACTTCCGGTACCTGGTGGACACCCTGCACCGGCACGGCATCGGCGTGATCGTCGACTGGGTGCCCGCGCACTTCCCCAAGGACGACTTCGCGCTCGCCCGCTTCGACGGCGAGCCGCTGTACGAGCCGGCCGACCCGCTGCGCGCCGAGCACCCCGACTGGGGGACGCTGGAGTTCGACTACGGCCGCACCGAGGTGCGCAACTTCCTGGTCGCCAACGCCGTCTACTGGTGCGAGGAGTTCCACATCGACGGCCTGCGGGTGGACGCCGTCGCCTCGATGCTCTACCTCGACTACTCCCGCGAGGACGGCGGCTGGACGCCCAACCAGTACGGCGGCCGGGAGAACCTGGACGCGGCCTCCTTCCTGCAGGAGATGAACGCCACCGTCTACCGGCGCTGCCCGGGCGTGATCACCATCGCCGAGGAGTCCACCGCCTGGGACGGCGTCACCCGCCCCACCGACGCCGGCGGCCTCGGCTTCGGGCTGAAGTGGAACATGGGCTGGATGCACGACTCGCTGGTCTACATGTCCAAGGAGCCGGTGCACCGCAAGTACCACCACAACGAGATCACCTTCTCGATGGTGTACGCCTACTCCGAGAACTACATCCTGCCGATCTCGCACGACGAGGTGGTCCACGGCAAGCAGGCCCTGGTCTCCAAGATGCCCGGCGACTGGTGGCAGCAGCGCGCCAACCACCGCGCCTACCTGGGCTTCATGTGGTCCCACCCGGGCAAGCAACTGCTGTTCATGGGGCAGGAGTTCGCCCAGGGCGCGGAGTGGCACCACGAGCAGGGCCCGCAGTGGTGGGTGCTCGACGAGCAGTGGCCGGCCCAGGCGGACCACCTGGGCGTGCGCCGCCTGGTCCGCGACCTCAACCGGATCTACCGCGACACCCCCGCCCTGTGGGAGCTCGACACCACCCCGGACGGCTTCCGCTGGCTCGACGGCGGCGCCGCCGAGGACAACCTGCTCTCCTTCGTCCGCCACGCGGCCGACGGCACCCCGCTGGTCGCCGTCTGCAACTTCTCCCCCGTCGTCCGGCACGGCCACCGGGTTGGCCTGCCCCCTCTGGGCGGCCGCGAGCAGCTCTGGGAGGAACTGCTGAACACCGACGCCGAGACCTACGGCGGCAGCGGCATCGGCAACTCCCGCCCGATCAAGGCCGAACCGGTCGAGTGGAACGGCCAGCCCCGCTCCGCCGAACTGGTCCTCCCCCCACTCGCCACCCTCTGGCTCCGCCCGGCCTGAGCCCGTAGGCTCCCCGCCTGAGACTGATCGTCAGCAGGCGGGGGGCTCGCTGTCCGACTCCGAGGCCGTCAACGCCGAGCGCTGACGGCCCCGTTGAGGTGCGCCCAGGCTGCTCACCGGGGAGCCGTGACCGGGAACCCGAGTTCCTCGGCGGCCCGGCCGAGCTCGCGGTCGTAGGTGACGAAGTCGGTGAGCTCGGCGCGGAACGGCTCCGCGCTGGCCAGATGGAGCGCGTCCAGGGATCCCAACCGCGGAGTGCGGTAGGCGAGCGCCCTGGCGAGCACGGCACTGCTGAGATCGACCCGATAGGCGCCCCGAAGCGCCTGATCGACGTGGTACGGGACCAGCTGGTGCGAGAGGCCCGCGCGGAGCAGCGCGCGGGTGATCTCCAGCCGGGCCAGTTCGCTGGTGATCAGTTCGGTGCCTTCGGGAAGCGCCTCCCGCCAGGTGCGCAGCGCGGCCGTCTCCGGCTCGGGCTTGATGAACTTCAGCAGCGCACACGAGTCGAGATAGATCAACGGTCGCGCTCCCGGTTCCGGTCTTCGATCAAAAGGTCCGACAGGCTGCCGACGTCCGGCAGCAGGTCGAGGGCTAGCTCGGGCATGCCCTGCTCGGCGGGCGGAGTGACCTCGCCGGACGCAATCATGCGTTCGAGGATCGACTCCGGGGCCGTCTCCGGCACCAGTCTCATCACGGGCCGCCCACGGTCGGTCACGACGATCGTCGCGCCGGCCCGGACCCGCGCGACCGCCTTGGACGGGTTCTGGTTCAGTTCACGCAGTCCCATGGTCTCCATACCAGCCAATGTAACTACATTACGTAGGTACATCAAGGGTGCGCGTCGACGCAAGTCCCGGACCGGGGCCGTCGGCCCCTTGCCGCTCCGATGCCCCTCTGCTCGCGGACGGCCGTTCGCAGTGCGAAGGTATGGTCGATATGACCACCTTCCGAGGCGACGGGACGGAGACATCCACGTGGCGCGCAGCGTGTACGTGACCGGGATCGACCGGGGGGACGGCCGGCAGGCCGTCGAGCTCGGGGTCATGGAACTGCTCACCCGCCAGGTGGACCGGGTCGGGGTGTTCCGTCCACTGGTGCACGCCGCCGCGCCCGGCGAACCGGGGTCGGACCACGTGGTCGAGCTGCTGCGCGGGCGGTACCGGATCGACCTGCCGAGTTCGGAGCTGTACGGGCTCACCTACGAGGAGGCCGCCGCGCTGCAGGCCGCCCAGGGGCAGGATGAACTGGTCTCCACCCTGGTCGACCGCTTCCGCGCGGTGGAGCGGCGCTGCCAGGCGGTGCTGGTGCTCGGCACCGACTTCGCGGACACCAACATCCCGGACGAGCTGGCCTTCAACGCCCGCCTCGCCAACGAGTTCGGCGCCGCCGTGCTGCCGGTGCTCGGCGGGCAGGGCAAGGAGCCGGAGGCCGTGATCGCCGAGGTGCGCAACGCCCACCGGGCGTTCACCGACCTCGGCTGCGAGACCCTGGCGATGATCGCCAACCGGGTCACCCCGGGCGCCAAGCAGCGGATCCAGCGCACCCTCACCGAGAAGCTGCCGATCCCCGCCTACGTCATCCCGGAGGAGCCGGCCCTGGCCGCGCCGACCGTCGCCCAGCTGGTCGAGGCGACCGGCGCCGAGGTGCTGCTCGGCGACGCGGCCGGCCTGGCCCGGGACGTACGCGGCTTCGTCTTCGGCGGCGCCATGCTGCCCACCTTCCTGGACGCCCTGACCGAGGGCGCCCTGGTCGTCACCCCCGGGGACCGCGCCGACCTGGTGATCGGCTCGCTGGCCGCGCACGCGGCCGGCGCCCCGCCGATCGCCGGCGTGCTGCTGACCCTCGGCCAGCACCCCGGCCCGAACGTCATGGCGCTCGCCGCCCGGCTCGCCCCCGGCACCCCGGTCGCGTTCGTCCCCGAGGGCAGCTGGCCCACCGCCGCCACCCTGACCCACCTGGAGGGCAAGCTCACCGCGGCCAGCCCCCGGAAGGCCGAGATCGCCCTCGGCCTGTTCGAACTGCACGTCGACACCGTCGAGTTGACCAACCGGATCGAGGTCGGCCGGTCCGAGCGGGTCACCCCGATGATGTTCGAGCACGAGCTGCTGGAGCGCGCCCGGGCCGGCCGACGGCACGTGGTGCTGCCCGAGGGCACCGAGGAGCGGGTGCTGCGCGCGGCCGAGATCCTGCTGCGCCGCAACATCTGCGACCTCACCCTGCTCGGCGAGGTCGACGTGGTGCGCCGCAAGGCCGCGGGCCTGGGCATCGACCTCCCGGCGGAGCGGCCGGGCGCCGACCGCGCCCAGGTCCGGATCGTCGACCCGGCCACCAGCCCGCTGCGCCGCCAGTTCGCCGAGCTGTACGCCCGGCTGCGCGCCCACAAGGGGATGACCGTCGAGCTGGCCCTGGACGTGGTCACCGACGTCTCCTACTTCGGCACCCTGATGGTCCAGGAGGGCATCGCGGACGGCATGGTCTCCGGCGCGGTGCACTCCACCGCGGCGACCATCCGGCCCGCCTTCGAGGTGATCAAGACCTCGCCGGGCGCCTCGATCGTCTCCTCCGTCTTCTTCATGTGCCTGGCCGACAAGGTGCTGGTGTACGGCGACTGCGCGGTCAACCCGGACCCGGACGCCCAGCAGCTGGCCGACATCGCGATCCAGTCCGCCGCCACCGCCGCCCAGTTCGGGGTGGAGCCGCGGGTCGCGATGCTCTCCTACTCGACCGGCACCTCCGGCTCGGGCGCGGACGTCGACAAGGTCCGCAAGGCCACCGAGCTGGTCCGCGAGCTGCGGCCGGACATCCTGGTCGAGGGCCCGATCCAGTACGACGCGGCGGTGGACGCCCACGTCGCGGCCACCAAGCTGCCGGGCTCGGCGGTGGCCGGGCGGGCGACCGTGCTGATCTTCCCGGACCTCAACACCGGCAACAACACCTACAAGGCCGTCCAGCGCTCGGCCGGCGCGGTCGCGGTCGGCCCGGTGCTCCAGGGGCTGCGCAAGCCCGTCAACGACCTCTCGCGCGGGGCGCTGGTGGAGGACATCGTCAACACCGTCGCGATCACCGCCATCCAGTCCCAGGACCACAAGGAGCCGAAGGCATGAGTGAAGGAACCCGCGTTCTGGTACTGAACGCCGGCTCCTCGTCGGTCAAGTACCAGCTGATCGACATGCTGGACGGCGCCCGGCTGGCCTCCGGACTGGTCGAGCGGATCGGCGAGTCCAGCGGCAGGCTGGTGCACGCCCCGCACAGCGGAGACAAGCGCGAGCAGCTGCAGGCCTTCCCGGACCACTCGGCCGCGCTGAAGGCCGTCGCCGAGGAGCTGGCCGCCGACGGCCTCGGGCTGGACTCCCCCGAGCTGGCCGTGATCGGCCACCGGGTGGTGCACGGCGGCAAGCGGTTCACCGAGCCGACCGTGATCACCGACGAGGTGCTGAAGGAGATCCGCCGGCTGATCCCGGTCGCGCCGCTGCACAACCCGGCCAACATCACCGGCATCGAGGTGGCCCGCGCACTGCGGCCCGACCTGCCGCAGGTGGCCGTGTTCGACACCGCCTTCCACGCCTCGATGCCCGAGTACTCGGCCCGGTACGCGATCGACAAGGCCGTCGCGGACGAGCACCGGGTGCGCCGCTACGGCTTCCACGGCACCTCGCACCAGTACGTCTCCCGGGCCACCGCCCGGCTGCTGGGCAAGGACCCGGCCGAGGTCAACGTGATCGTGCTGCACCTGGGCAACGGCGCCTCCGCCTCGGCGGTCAGCGGCGGCCGCTGCGTGGACACCTCGATGGGCCTCACTCCGCTGGAGGGCCTGGTCATGGGCACTCGTTCGGGTGACATCGACGCCGGCGTGGTGTTCCACCTGCACCGGGTCGGCGGCCTGTCGATCGACGAGATCGACGACCTGCTGAACCGCCGCAGCGGCCTGCGCGGCCTGTGCGGCGAGAACGACATGCGCGAGATCATGCGCCGTGCCGACGAGGGGGACGCGGACGCCGGGCTCGCCTTCGACGCGTACGTCCACCGGCTGCGCAAGTACATCGGCGGCTACTACGCGGTGCTCGGCCGGGTGGACGCGATCGCGTTCACCGCGGGCGTCGGGGAGAACGCCGCGCCGGTGCGCGCGGCGGCCACCGCGGGACTGGAGGAGCTGGGCATCGCCGTGGACCCGGAGCTGAACTCGGTGCGCTCCGGCGAGGCCCGGATCATCTCGCCCGCGTACTCCCGGGTGGCGGTCGCGGTGGTGCCCACCGACGAGGAGCTGGAGATCGCCCGACAGGCCTTCGCCCTGGTGCACCGGGAGGGCGGACTGTCCGAGGACTGACACGAAATCGTCTCACTCCTCGAAACCCTTCGTCGGCGATTCCTCCCGATCCGTGCCGAATGCACCTATAACACGAACGGATAGACTGATCCATATGCGCCGAGCGAAAATTGTCTGCACCCTGGGTCCGGCGACGGACTCCTACGAACAGCTGAAGGCCATCGTCGAGGCGGGCATGAACGTCGCCCGACTGAACATGAGCCACGGCAACCACGCGGACCACGAGGAGCGGTACCGAAAGGTCCGCCAGGTCTCGGAGGACACCGGCAAGGCCATCGGCGTCCTGGCCGACCTCCAGGGTCCCAAGATCCGTCTGGCGACCTTCGCCAACGGCCCGGTGACCGTCGACAACGGCGACGAGTTCACCATCACCACCGAGGACGTCCCCGGTGACCAGCACATCTGTGGCACCACCTACAAGGGCCTGCCCGGCGACGTGAAGCCCGGCGACCCGATCCTGATCAACGACGGCGTCATCGCCCTGGAGGTCGTCAGCGTCGACGGCCCGCGGGTGAAGACCGTGGTGGTCGAGGGCGGCGTGCTCTCGAACAACAAGGGCATCAACCTGCCCGGCGCGGCCGTGAACGTGCCCGCCCTGTCCGAGAAGGACAAGGACGACCTGCGCTTCGCGCTGCGCCTGGGCGTCGACATGGTCGCCCTGTCCTTCGTCCGCAACGCCGACGACATCAAGGACGTCCACGAGGTCATGGACGAGGTCGGCATCCGGGTGCCGGTCATCGCCAAGATCGAGAAGCCGCAGGCCGTCGAGGCCATGGAGGAGATCGTCCTCGCCTTCGACGCCATCATGGTCGCCCGCGGCGACCTGGCCGTCGAGTACCCGCTGGAGCGGGTGCCGCTGGTCCAGAAGCAGCTGATCACCCTGGCCCGCCGCAACGCCAAGCCGGTCATCGTCGCCACCCAGATGATGGAGTCGATGATCCACGCCTCGCGGCCGACCCGCGCCGAGGTCTCCGACGTCGCCAACGCCATCCTGGACGGCACCGACGCGGTGATGCTCTCCGCCGAGTCCAGCGTCGGCAAGTACCCGGTCGAGACCGTCCGCACCATGAGCCGGATCTGTGAGAAGGCCGAGGAGGAGCTCGTCTCCCAGGGCCTGCAGCCGCTCAACCCGGGCCGCAAGCCGCGCACCCAGGGCGGCTCCGTCGCCCGCGCCGCCTGCGAGCTGGGCGACTTCCTGAACGGCAAGGCGCTGATCGCCTTCACCAAGTCCGGTGACACCGCGCGCCGGCTGTCCCGCTACCGCTCGCCGATCCCGGTGATCGCGTTCACCCCGGACGCGGCCACCCGCAATCAGCTCTCGCTGAGCTGGGGCGTCGAGTCGTACGTCACCGAGCAGGTGGCCACCACCGACGCGATGGTCGCGCAGGTCGACCGCGAGCTGCTGCGCCTGGGCGAGCTGAGCGAGGGCGACACCGTGATCGTCACCGCCGGTGTCCCGGTCGGCGTCCCCGGCACCACCAACCTGGTGCAGGTGCACCGTCTGGGCAGCCACGGCGAGTGACGCCCCGGTAGGACCATACGAACGCCGGTGGGTCGGCCCTCCTTCACGGGAGAGCCGACCCACCGGCGTTACCGCTTCGGCGCGTGCCTATTTGTCGCTGTAGGGCGCGTTGTCGTTGAACATGTGCATCCCCGGGATGTGCAGGGTGCCGCCGAACTGGCCGGCCTGCTTGGCGGTGACGCCGGTCAGCTCCAGGTCCAGCGGGATCGGGACGGAGCCGATCAGGTCGTACAGCCAGCGCGGCAGGGTGTCCGGGGTGAGGGTGATCTCGCCCAGGTCGATCGGGATCGGCAGGCCGAGCAGCTTGGACAGGTGGCCGGACAGCCGCTCCACGTACATGGTGACCTGGCCGTTGCGCATGGTCGAGGTCGAGCCCGGGGCGCCCTGGACGTGGAAGGTGACGCCGTTGCCCTCCAGGGTCGACATGTCGAGGTTCTCGATGTCCACGGTGTTGACCACGAACTTCAGCACCCGCTTGGTGCCGGTCGGGGTCTTCACGTCGTAGACGCCGTGGAAGGCCGCGCCGTGCAGGCCCAGCCGGCTGCTCTGCAGCGTCCAGTTCTGCAGCGGCACGACCTGCTCGGAGGAGGCCGCGCCGGCGGTCAGGTTGCGGGCGTCCACGTCGCAGTTGGGGTTGGCGGTGGGCGAGGCGGACGGGGTCGCGGTGGCCGCCGGGGTCGCCGGGGCGTCCGCCGACGGGGTCGCGGACGGGGCCGCCTTGGTGCTCGACTTCCCGCCGGACGCGGTGGCGCCCGGCGAGGGCTGCCCGGCCGAGGGCTGGGCGCCCGAGGACTGCCCGCCCGAGGACTGCTTGCCCGAGGACTGGGCGGCGGGCGGCGCGGCCTGCTGGGCGCCGACGGCCGGGGCCTGCGACTGGGCGGGCTGCGCCGGGGTGCCGACCCGCGGGGCCGGGGCGGCCGGGACCTGGGGGGTGGCACTGGGTGTCGCGCTCGGCGTCGGGGTGGCCGAACTCCCCGGGTCCAGCAGGTGGTTGATGCCGCCGACGATGTCGTCGATCAGTCCGGCCCGGCTCGCGGTGGCCGTCCCGTTGCCGCTGCCCTGGTAGACCGCGCTCACCGCGCCCGAACCGCCGGTGGCGGCGGAGCGGGCAACGGGCGGAGTGCTGGCCGTACCGGCGGCCGGCGGCTTGACCGGCGCGGTGCTCGGGGCCGAGGTCGGTGCCTGGGTCGGCGTGGTGGTCGGCACCGAGCTGGGGCCGGTCGAGGGCGCCCCCGTCGTGGCCGTACCGGACGTACCGGGCGTGCCGGACGGTGCGGGCGGCGGCTCGGGCAGCTCGCTCTTGGGGACGGGCGTCTCGATCGGCGCCACGTCCGGGACGGTGACCGGCGCGTTGCCGCAGGGCTTGCCCGCCGCGGACTCGGCCACCGCCGGGTTGGGCGTGTAGGCCGCGGCCATCAGCAGCGCGGTCGGCACCGCGGCCATCGCCAGGGCGCGGCCTCTCAGTCTGACCCGCACCGGCGTGCGCGGCGCCGCGTGCCGGCCGGAGCGCTGCGCGGGGACGGCCGTGCCCTCTGCTTGCTCGGCCGGCCCGGTCACCGCGCCTCCTCCTGCTCCCCGGTGGCGCCCTGCTGCGGGACGGCGGCCTCGGCGGCCGGCTCGGGGGCGGGCTCCTTCTGCGCGCCGCCCTGGGCGGGCAGCTTGGCGGTGGGCGCTTCGGCGGTGGGCGCTCCGGCAGTGGGCGCTCCGGCGGTGGCGGCGGTCTCGGCGGTGGCCGGTTCGGCAACGGCCGGTTCGGCGGTGGCGACGGCTTCGGCTGCCTCGGCGGTGGCCGGCTCGGTGGCGACGCTCCGCGCCACCGCGTTGTCCGCCTGCTTGCCGCGGCGAGCCCGCCGCCCCCCGGCCGGCGCGGTGGACGGCTCCGGCAGCGGTGCCCAGGAGACCATCAGCCCGCCGCCGATCAGGCCCGGCAGCAGCGCCAGCCCGAAGCCCGCGAGGTTGGAGACCGGGATCGAGACCAGCGTCAGCAGGATGGTCGCGATGCCCGCGAAGACCCGGACGGCCGGCTGGAACCAGGCGGTCAGACCGAGGATGATCATCAGCACCCCGATGATCAGCGACCCGGCGCCGGCCGTGGTGGACATCGCGATGGTCAGCCCGCCGAACGTGAGGTGGGCGTACGGGAAGTAGAGGATCGGGACGCCGGCGATCATGGCCAGCAGTCCGCCCCAGAAGGGCCTGGTGCGGCGGAATTCACGGAAGTGCCGCCACAGCCACCCGATGGGGTTCTGCTGGCGGGGCCGCGTCTCGACCGTTGCGCTGGACATGGTGCAACTCCTCGACGTCGCTACGAGGTTGGAACGAAAAAAGGGGGGTGGCCGGGGGGCGGCTGATGATCCGCCGCCCCCCGGCCCCAGGTGGACCCGTCACCCCGGCACGCCGCTCGGCGTGCCGTCAGACGAGACTCAGAAGCACTCGTTGCCCGCGCCGTCGCCGCTCTTCAGCGCGAGGTTCAGGCCGTTCAGCTTGAACGTGCCGGCCGAGGTGGCCCGCGCGGTCTGCTGGACGCCGCTCAGGTCGGCGACCTTGGCGGACTGGGCGAAACCGGTCGGACCGGTCGGCAGACCGGCGCCGCCGCCCGCCTTGGTGACCCCGGCGTGCGGGGCCCAGCCCTGGGTGGCCGTGCCGGAGAGGGTGGAGGCGTCCTGACCGATGTTGATGTCGGTGAAGGTCGCGTCCGCCTTCAGCTGCTCCAGGTCGATCAGCAGGTTCGAGGCCTCGACCGGCTTGGCGGCGTCGGTGCCGGCGTGCAGCTGCAGGGTGATCTTGCCCAGGCCGAACGCGGACAGGTCGGTCACCACCGACTGGCACAGGTTGTTGATGGTGGCGTGGTCGAAGGCCGAGACCGCGACCGGGTGCGGCTTGCCGTTCGCCTCGATGTCCACCGAGCCGAACTGGGCGAAGTTGGTGCCGTGCAGCTGGTCGGTGCTGACCTTGAACTGCTGGCCGGAAATGCTGAACGAGGCGGCGAGCGCGCTGTTGGCGATCGAGACGCCGACCATCGCGGTGGCCGCGACGCTCGGCACCATCACCAGGGCGAAGCGCTTCCAGCGGGTCTTGCCGTAGGTCTTGGACATGCGAGTCCTCCTTCTAGGACGTACATCTCCGGCTCCCCGGCGGCGCGTCCCGCGCCGGTGGGGGCCTGGGATGGGAGAGAGCTACGTCCTCGGTAGCGGAGAGCGCCTCGGCCGTCGTCGGACGCGGGAGCGGCCGGCATGCTGCGGCACTCCCGTCCCGAAACCGGCCGTCCCTGTGGGACGACGGGTCGGACCGACGACATCGGCGATCACCCCCGAGCGACAACCAGCGACCGCGCAGGGCCGCGCGGCCGGTCGAGGACAGGAACCGCCGTGGGACCGCGGATACCCCCCTGCCCTCCCTACCGCCGACCGGAGTCGGCGGATCACCCGGTGGGGATCCCGCGCTCCGCGTGGCCGACCGGCTGTCGGAGGGTGTGGAGTCTGGGACCGGGCGTGGCCGATCGTGCTTGAATCCCGGGCGAAGCACAAGGGGTGCCTTACTGACGGGTAATGCAACACCAGGTGGCATTGATCATGGAATTGGCGCGATTTGCACCCTGCGTGACGCCTTGAATAAACCGTGGCGACGAAATCTGCCGGAAACAGCAGCGAAACACCCGTGGGTGGTCACTGAACGTGACCACCCACGGGTGAAATCAAGATTTGGTAAACCTCTGTCCGGTTGACCGGATTGTCGCCAAATCCCCAGGCGACACCGCAGGTCATCCGACGTGCCAGGCACTCGGTGCCAGGACCGGGCCCGGCCTGTCGGGAACGAGGCTCAGAACAGCACGCGGGCCAGCGCCGCACGGGCCGCGACGACCCGCGGGTCCTCCGGGCCGATCACCTCGAACAGCTCCAGCAGGCGCAGCCGGGCGGTGTCCCGGTCCTCGCCGAAGGTCCGGCCGACGGTGGCCACCAGGCGCCCGAAGGCGTCCTCGACATGACCGCCCACCAGGTCCAGGTCGGCCGCCTGCAGCTGGACCTCGACGTCCTTCGGGTCGGCGGCGGCCGCCGCCCGGACGGCCTGCAGGTCCAGGCCCTCGACCCGCTTGAGCAGCTCGGCCTGGGCCAGGCCGAGCTTGGCCTCGGTGTTGCCCGGCTGGTCGATCAGCACGTTCTGGTAGGCCCGGATGGCGCCGCCCAGGTCGCCGGCGTCCAGCGCGTCGTGCGCGGCGGCCAGCGCCGGGTCCTCCGGCCGCTGCGGGCCGACGGCGTCCGCGGCCTCGCCCGGGGCGACCGCGCCGCCGGAGATGCCGAAGCGCTGCTCGGCGACCAGGATCAGCTGGTCCAGCACCTTGCGGACGTTCGCGGCGCTCTCCGCACCCTGGAACAGCGGCACCAGCTGGCCGGCCACCACGGCCATCACGGCCGGGATGCCCTGGATGCCGAACTGCTGGGCGATCAGCTGGTTGGCGTCAACGTCGATCTTGGCGAGCACGAAGCGGCCGGCGTACTCCTCGGCCAGGCCCTCCAGGATCGGGCTGAGCTGCTTGCAGGGCCCGCACCACTCGGCCCAGAAGTCGATGACGACCGGCACCTCGGTGGAGCGCTGGACGACCTCGGTCTCGAAGGTGTCCTCGGTGACGTCGATGACGAGCTCGTAGGCGGGCTGGGGGGCGACTCCGTCCGCTTCGGCGGCGGCCGCCTGACGGGCCCGCTCGGCCCGGGCCTGCTCGGCCTTCTGGGCGGCCTCACCGGCCGCCTTCACTGCGGCGAGGTCGACCGCACCGCGCAGGGCGGCACTGTTGAGACGCGAATTCCGTGGCTGCATGGCACCATCCTCCCCCGTCCGCGCTGCTCGCGGGCACCAACCTCCGGAAAGTCGCCCCGCGCGGGCTGCGCGGTGCGGGATCCCGGGCGGTGCGCCCCTCCCCCGGTAGCCTGAACCGTTCGGCGCGGATCCCCACCCGCGCCCGCGCCGTCCCCGTCCCACGGGGTCCGGCGCCTGGTTGTCACTGCTTTCGCTACAGGTCGTAGCGTAACTGGAGCCGGTGGCCCGGCCGCAAGCCCCACCGGCGGTTCGGGGACGTGAGCTGCCCCACTTTCCCGGGCCGCCCGGCTGCCCGAATCGGCGAACAGTCGCTACCGTTACCAGCCCCACCCAGGTTACTTACCAGTAAATCGCAAGGAGAACCGGTGCCGGCCGCCCAGCCCTCCGCGAGCCCGGACAGCGCGGTCCCGGGCAGCACAGTCCGGGACAGCACAGTCCAGGAGGGGCCGACCGCGTCCCGGGCCAAGGGACGCCCGCGCAGCGCCGCCGCCGACCTCGCGATCCTCGACGCCACCCGCGAGGCCCTCGCCGAACTCGGCTGGGGCGGACTGACCATGGGCCACGTCGCGAGCCGGGCCGGAGTCGCCAAGACCACGCTCTACCGCCGCTGGCCGTCCAAGAACGAACTCGTGGTGGACGCCGTCGCCAGCCTCTTCGACGACCTCGTGATGCCCGACCTCGGCAGCCTGCGGGCCGACATCGAGGCCGTGGTGGGCCAGTTCGCCGACCTGCTGGCCCGCCCGGAGACCCAGGCCGCACTGCTCGCCCTGTTCGCCGAGGGCACCCGCGACCCGCAGCTGCGCCGCCGGATCCGGGAGGCGATCGTGGACCCGCAGAAGCGGCTGGTCCGGCAGGGCCGGGCGGCCGCCCAGGCGCGCGGCGAACTCGAAGCGGACACCGACGCCGGATCGGCCCGCGAGGAGGTCGACATCATCTTCGACACCATCGCGGGCACGGTCGAACACCGGGTCCTGGTCAGCGGCGAGCCGATCACCCCCGAGTGGATCCGCCGCTTCACCGACCTGCTGCTCGGGCCGCTCACCACGGGCTGAGGGCTTGCGGGCAGGGCTTGCGGGCAGGGCTTGCGGGCAGGGCTTCCGGGCACGGCGGAGCCGCCCCGCACCAACTTCCGTACGGGGCGGCTCCGTCAGCCGGATCAGCCTCTATCGGGCCGTCAGAACGACGCGTTCTCCCGGTACGTCCCCCACTCCTCCCGCAGCGCGTTGCAGATCTCGCCCAGGGTCGCCTCGGCGCGCACCGCGTCCAGCATCGGCGGGATCATCGACTCGCCCGAGCGCGCCGCCGCCAGCATGGCGTCCAGCCCGGCCCGCACCGCCGCCTCGTCCCGCGCCGCCTTGCGCTCGCCCAGCACCCGCACCTGCTCGCGCTCGACCTCGTGGCTGACCCGCAGGATCTCCAGGTCGGGGGTGACGCTGCGCGGGTGGCAGTTGACGCCGACCACGCGCTTCTCGCCCTTCTCCACCGCCTGCTGGTACTGGAAGGCGGCCTCGGCGATCTCGCCGGTGAACCAGCCTTCCTCGATCCCGCGCAGGATGCCGGAGGTGATCGGGCCGATCTCGTGGTCCTCGCGGCCCTTGTCCAGGATCCGCTGGAAGATCGCCTCGGCCTGCTGCTCGATCCGGTCGGTCAGCGCCTCGACGTACCAGGAGCCGCCCAGCGGGTCGGCCACGTTGGTGACGCCGGTCTCCTCCATCAGCACCTGCTGGGTGCGCAGCGCGATCTCGGCGGCCTGCTCGGAGGGCAGCGCCAGGGTCTCGTCCAGCGCGTTGGTGTGCAGCGAGTTGGTGCCGCCGAGCACCGCGGAGAGCGCCTCGACGGCGGTGCGCACCACGTTGTTGTACGGCTGCTGGGCGGTGAGCGAGACGCCGGCGGTCTGGGTGTGGAAGCGCAGCCACTGCGCCTTGTCGGTCCTGGCGCCGAAGCGGTCGCGCATCCACCGGGCCCAGATCCGGCGCGCGGCGCGGAACTTGGCGATCTCCTCGAAGAAGTCCAGGTGGGCGTCGAAGAAGAAGGACAGGCCGGGCGCGAAGACGTCCACGTCCAGGCCGCGGGACAGGCCCAGCTCGACGTAGGCGAAGCCGTCCGCGAGGGTGTACGCCAGCTCCTGCGCGGCCGTCGCCCCGGCCTCGCGGATGTGGTAGCCGGAGACCGACAGCGGCTTGTACGCCGGGATGCCCTGGGCGCAGTGCTCCATCAGGTCGCCGATCAGGCGCAGGTGCGGCTCGGGGGCGAAGAGCCACTCCTTCTGGGCGATGTACTCCTTGAAGATGTCCGTCTGCAGGGTGCCGTTGAGCACCGCCGGGTCCACGCCCTGGCGCTCGGCGGCCACGATGTACATGCAGAAGATCGGGACGGCCGGGCCGCTGATCGTCATCGAGGTGGTGACGTCGCCGAGCGGGATGCTGTCGAACAGCACCTCCATGTCGGCGGCCGAGTCGATGGCGACGCCGCAGTGGCCGACCTCACCGAGCGACTTGGGGTCGTCCGAGTCGTAGCCCATCAGGGTGGGCATGTCGAAGGCGACCGAGAGGCCGCCGCCGCCCGCGTCCAGGATCATCCGGTAGCGCTCGTTGGTCTGCTGCGCGTTGCCGAAGCCGGCGAACTGGCGGATGGTCCAGGTGCGGCCGCGGTAGCCGGTGGGGTGCAGGCCGCGGGTGAACGGGTACTCGCCCGGCCATCCGATCCGCTCGAAGCCCTCGACGGGCTGCCCGGGGGCGGGGCCGTAGACCGGCTCGACCTCGTCGCCGGAGAGGGTGGTGAAGTCCGCGTCCCGCTTGCGGGCCTTGTCGTACCGCTGCTGCCAGCGCTGCCGTCCGCGCTCGATCTCCTCGGCGTCCATGGGCCGAACTCCGCTCCGTACGGCCGCCACGGCACCGGGCGGCACAGCTATTAGGACGTCCTACTAATTTACTCGGACGTCCTAGTAGTTGTCGACGGCGGCCCGCCACGAAAGGCGGTGATCCGGAGAACCGAAGAGCGCCCCCGCCCCGGATCGGGGAAGGGGCGCTCTTCGCGGAGCCGTGCGGCCCGGAGGCTCAGACGCCGGCCGGCTGGCGGGCGCCGCCCGCCGGGAGCTGCTCGGCGGCCTCGCGGGCCACCTTGCGCTCGAAGACGAAGGACAGGAACGGGATGCAGCCCGCCGCCAGGGTCAGCACCAGCCGACCGAGCGGCCACTTCAGCTTCTGCCCGAGCAGGAAGGTCACCACGAAGTACCCGATGTACAGGTAGCCGTGCAGCATCGCGACGTAGGTGGTCAGGTCCTCGGCGGCGCCGAAGCCGTACTTCGCCACCATGAAGCCGCAGAACACCAGCAGTGCGCAGCCGGTCGCAATGGCCAGGCCGCGGTACCAGCCCAGCAGGGGGGTCGTCTTCATACTCTTCCTCGCCTCGCTCGGCAGTTTCAGCCGGTACGCCCGGATCCGCGCACCGCTCCCACGAGGGTAGCCGTCCTCACGGCCGCTCCCGAGCAGCCCCCTCCGCAGCTCCTTCGGCGGCCCCCTCGTCCGGCTCCGTGAAGTCCCCGGCGGCGACCCGCAGCGGCTTGAGCAGTTCGAACACCTGACGGCACTGGTCGGGGCCGTACTCCTCCAGCCCGAACTCCATCGCCATCAGCTCCCGGGTGGCCTCCTCGACCACCTCGCGGCCGCGCCCGGTGATCGCGGCGAGCACCCCGCGGCCGTCCAGCGGGTTGGGCCGGCGGGCGACCAGTCCGGCCCGCTCCAGGCGGTCGACGGTGTTGGTGACGCTGGTCGGGTGGACCATCAGCCGCTCGCCGATCTTGGACAGCGAGAGTTCGCCGGTCCGGCTGAAGGTCAGCAGCACCAGCGCCTCGTACCGGGCGAAGGTCAGACCGTACGGCTTGAGCACCGCGTCGACCCGGGACAGCAGGATCTGGTGCGCGCGCATGATCGAGGTGATCGCCGCCATCGAGGGCACGGTGCCCCAGCGGCGGGCCCACAGCTCGTCGGCGCGGGCGATCGGGTCGAAGTCGAGTGCGAGGGGCTTGGCCACCTCCTTACCGTACCGGCGGACGGGACGTGTGCTACCAGCTGTCCTGATGGTGGACAAGCGGGACACGGTGGCGGGATCCCGCCAATCGGACGGCCAGGTCCATACCTGAACATTGCGTCGGTGTGAATGGACGGCAACAGGCTTCCGGCGTACCGGGGTTGACCGCCGGACGACCGAACATCGAGCTGTCAGGCCTCGATTCGGACCCGACCCCGCTGAAAGCCGGGGTAAAAGATCCCCTTTGTCCTTCCGTTCACAATGCTTCGTCTTGGCGGGACTTGGCCAATTCATGAGGAAGACCTGTCATTTGATTTGCTCGATTGTCATGCTTTCCGCCAACCCCGTTCGGCAGCCACCACCCCCACCCAACCGGTGGCAGCCGCCCGACCGTTCGGGGTCCTCGCACGTCAGCGCCCGTCCCGCCCCTCAGGTGCCGACCCCGGCCCCCGGGACGCGGCGCGACCGCGCCCACACGCGGTTTCCCGGAAGGACTCGTCCGTGAAGCGAAAGCTCGCCGCAGTCGCCGTACTCTCCGCCACCGCCCTGCTGACCGGTGTCGTCCAGGGCGCCGCCGCCCAGGCCGACCCCGCTCCGCACGCCCGGGGCGCCCAGCAGCACGCCGACCTGATCGCCCAGGCGAACGGCCAGGCCGCCAAGGTGGCGCACGCTCTCGCCCTGGGCGGCCAGGAGCAACTGGTGGCCAAGGACGTCGTGGTGGACGCCGACGGCACCCGGCACCTCCGCTACGAGCGCACCTTCGCCGGACTCCCGGTCCTGGGCGGCGACCTGGTGGTGCACCAGAAGGCGGACGGCTCGACCACCGCGGTGGACAAGGCCGTCGGCGCCCAGCTCGCGCTGCCCAGCCTCACCCCGAAGATCCCCGCCGACCAGGCCGCCGACCAGGCCGCCGGCGCCGTGCAGTCCACCGTCGGCATCGCCGCCGACGAGGACGAGGCGCCGCTGACCGAGGTCCGGCAGACCGGCACCGCCGCCCTGGTGGTCTGGGCGGCCGACGGCAACCCGCGGCTGGCGTACCGGACCACCGTCGAGGGCCTGCGCGCCGACGGCACCCCGAGCAGCCAGCTGCTGGTCACCGACGCGGCCACTGGCCAGGTGCTCTCCACCCACGAGCAGGTGCAGACCGCCTCCGGCAGCGGCAAGGGCGTCTTCGTCGGCACCGTCCCGCTGACCACCACCCAGAGCGGCAGCTCGTACCAGCTGAAGGACGCCACCCGCGGCGGCCAGGCGACCTACAACCTGAAGAACAAGACCTCCGGCAGCGGCACCCTGTTCGCCAACACCACCGACAGCTTCGGCAACGGCCTGGTCTCCAACCCGGAGTCCGCCGCCGTGGACGCCCAGTACGGCGCCGCCGCCACCTGGGACTTCTACAAGAACACCTTCGGCCGCAACGGCATCAAGAACGACGGCGTCGGCGCGGTCAGCCGGGTCCACTACGGCACCAACTACGTCAACGCGTTCTGGAGCGACAGCTGCTTCTGCATGACGTACGGCGACGGCGCCGGCAACACCCACCCGCTCACCGCGCTGGACGTGGCCGGCCACGAGATGAGCCACGGCGTCACCTCCGCCACCGCGGGCCTCAACTACTCCGGCGAGTCCGGCGGCCTCAACGAGGCCACCTCGGACATCTTCGGCACCATGGTCGAGTGGTACGCCAACCTGGCCTCCGACAAGCCGGACTACCTCATCGGCGAGCAGATCAACATCAACGGTGACGGCAAGCCGCTGCGCTACATGGACCAGCCGTCCAAGGACGGCCGCTCGGCCGACTACTGGTCCTCCTCGGTCGGCGGCCTGGACGTCCACTACTCCTCCGGCGTGGCCAACCACTTCTTCTACCTGCTCGCCGAGGGCAGCGGCGCCAAGACCATCAACGGCGTCAGCTACAACAGCCCGACGTCCAACGGCTCCACCCTCGCCGGGATAGGCCGGGACAAGGCGGCCGCGATCTGGTACCGAGCGCTGACCACCTACTTCACCTCCACCACCAACTACGCGGCGGCCCGCACCGGCACCCTGAAGGCCGCGGCCGACCTGTACGGCGCCACCAGCGCCGAGTACGCCGCCGTCGCCGCGACCTGGAGCGCCGTCAACGTCAAGTGACGTACGGCGCACGGTGAGCAGGACGCCCGGGGCCCCGCTGGAGGGCAAGCCCCGGGCGTCCACCCATGTCCGGGCCGACGACTCCCCCGCCCGGGCCGACGACTCCCGGCCAATCCCCGCGGGCGCCCTGTTCTTCCCGGCCGACTGTTGTCATGCTTCTGACCACCCCTCGAACCGCTCCCGGCACGACCGGACCACTCCCGGTAAGAAACGGCGACAGGCTGCCGCGGCCCTTTGGGAGAGGAGGCCGTGGCAGCCTGTCGACCGTCCACGCGAGCGGGTCAGGCGGTGGCGGGCCGCAGCTCCCCACGCTCCTCCTGGGCAAGGGTCCGCTCCGCGTAGATGCCGCCGAACGGCAGCACCGAGAGCACGAACAGCAGGACGCCGCGCTTGGCGTCCCACTTCTGCGTCTGCCAGGCCTGGATCCAGAACACCACGTACAGGATGAAGAGAGTCCCGTGGACAGGGCCGAGCACCGGGACGGCGTTGAAGCTGGTGGTGTACTTCAACGCCGTGCAGATCAGCAGCAGGATGAAGGAGATCCCCTCGGGGGCGGAGACCAGGCGCAGGCGGTGGACGGCGCTGCTGTTCACGTTGGATACCTCAATACGGGGGTCGGAGGCGGCGCGGGCACGCTTGTGAAGCGACTCACAAGCCTTCCGGCCATTATCACCGAGCACATGTCCGAGCCCCGGGCCGGGGGTGGCCACCGTGCCGGATGTCACAGCCGCGCGCCAGAACCCGGCCGGGGGCAGCAGGGCGTCGCCCGTACCCCCTATCCTGCTGCCCGCGCGCCCACCGAACCGGGCGCCACCGGCACCGTACACGGGGGTATTCACCACATGTTCAAGCGCGACTGGGACCGCAGGACCTGCGCCAAGCGCGGCCACATCACCTACGCGCCGACCGAGCCCGAGCTGGCCTCCCGGCTGCACGCCGCCACCGCCGTCGGCGACGCCTGGCGCTGCCTGCGCTGCGGCGACTTCGCGCTCGGCGCCCCGCACGGCTCCGGCCCGGCGGCGAACGCCCCGCTGGTGCCGCGCGGCAAGGCGCTGCGGGACCTCTTCATCCTGCGCTTCCTGGCCGTCGAGCGGGTGCTGCGCGGCATGATCATCATCCTGATGGCCTGGGGTGTCTGGAAGTTCTCCAACAGCCAGGAGGCCGTGCAGCGGGTCTTCGACGAGGACCTGACGGTCTTCAAGCCGGTCGCCGACCACTTCCACTGGGACCTCGACCACGCCCCGATCGTCGAGACGATCCGCAAGACCTTCGGCTACCAGAAGAAGACCCTGCTGATCGTCGCGGGCGCGATGATCGCCTACGCGCTGATCGAGATCGTCGAGGCGGTCGGCCTCTGGCTGGGCCGGCGCTGGGCCGAGTACCTGACCGTGGTCGCCACCGCCGCCTTCCTGCCGCTGGAGGGCTACGAGCTGCACGAGCACGTCAGCGCGGTGAAGATCTGCACCCTGCTGCTGAACATCGCGGCGGTGCTCTGGATCATGCTCTCCAAGCGGCTGTTCGGCCTGCGCGGCGGCGTGGTGGCCTTCGAGGCGGAGCGCCACTCGGCCTCGCTGCTGGAGGTCGAGGAGGCGGCCGGCACCGTTCCCCACCCCGGCCACGGCCACGGGGCGCACGCACGCTCCTGACCCGAACGATTGTCCCGGGTCCGTACCGGTTGGGCCGCGCCCTCTCGCCCGGCTGCCCCGGCGGAAGCTAGATTGCGGCCGTGGCACAGTTCAGACTCCAGGGATCGCGGGTGCTCGCCGTCGAGTTGGGCGGCGACGCCGTCAAGGCCCGGCACGGCTCGATGGTCGCCTACACGGGCCAGATGACCTTCAAGAAGCTGACCGGCGGCGGGGACGGCCTGCGGGGCATGGTCGCCCGCAGGCTCACCGGCGAACGGATGGCCGTCATGGAGGTGACGGGGCAGGGCACCTGCTACTTCGCCGACAAGGCCACCGAGATCAACCTGGTCCGCCTCGACGGGGAGACGCTCTACGTCGAGGCGGACAACCTGCTCTGCACCGAGGCCGGCCTGCACACCGGCACCAGCTTCACCGGGCTGAACGGCGTCTCCTCGGGCAACGGCCTCTTCACCACCAAGGTGGAGGGCCACGGCTGGGCCGCCGTCACCTCCAACGGCCCGGCCGTCATCCTGCGGGTCGGCAAGGACATGCCGCTGCGGGTCGACCCGGGCGCGTACATCGCGCACACCGGCAGCCTGCACCGCAGCCTGAAGTCGGGCGCGGGCTGGACCACGGTGATCGGCGAGGGCGGCGGCGAGGCCGTCCAGGTCGAGTTCACCGGCGAGGGCCTGGTGTACGTCCAGCCCTCGGAGAAGGTCACCATCGGGGGTGACGTCTGATGGGCTTCACCCGGATCAACGGGAAGATGGTCGAGGCCCAGGTGGTGCCCGGGCAGCGGTTGTTCAGCCAGCGCGGGGCGATGCTCGGGTACACCGGCGACGTCCGGTTCACCCCGAACATCACCGGCGGTCAGGGCGGGGTGATGTCGATGATCGGCCGCCGGGTCGCCAACGAGGACACCCCGCTGATGACCGTCGAGGGCCAGGGGCGGGTGATGTTCGGCCACGGCGGCCACCACGTCCACGTGATCGACCTGACCGGCGACACCCTGTTCGTCGAGGCGGACCGGCTGCTCGCCTTCGAGGGCACGCTGCGGCAGTCCACCGTGTTCCTCGGCTCGCAGGGCGGGGTGATGGGCATGGTCCGCGGCCAGGTCAGCGGGCAGGGCCTGTTCACCACCCGGCTGGAGGGCCACGGCTCGGTCGCGGTGATGGCCCACGGCGGTGTCTTCGAGCTGCCGATCACCCCCGGCCAGTCGGTGCACGTCGACCCGCAGGCGTACGTGGCGCACCGCGGCGAGGTGCGCAACAAGCTCTCCACGGCGATCGGTTGGCGCGAGATGATCGGCCGCGGCTCGGGCGAGGCGTTCCAGCTGGAGCTGTCCGGACAGGGCACGGTGTACGTCCAGGCGAGCGAGGAGAAGCTCTGATGTCCCACCCGCCGCAGCCACCGCAGCCACCGTACGGGCAGTCGCCGCACGACCAGCCGACCCAGCCGGGCTTCACGGTGCCGCCGGTGCCGCCGAGCTACGGCCGCTCGTCCGACTACCCGCCGCCCCCGCCCCCGCCTCCGCCGCTCGGCTACCAGCCGCAGCCCCAACCGCCGTACACCCAGGAGCAGTTCGGCGGTCCGCAGGCCCCGCTGCCGACCACCCACGGCGGCGATGGGCCGGTGGTGTACGACGCCCGCACCCTGCCGGCCAACGACAACGTCAACCCGTACGCCTTCGCCGTCGACCTGAACGGCTCCTACTTCCTGCAGAAGGGCAAGATGGTCGCCTACTACGGCGACATCACCTTCCGCGGCGTCGGCGCCGGGATGGTCGACCGGGTGCTCGGCCAGCACTTCAACTCGCCGCTGCACGCGGCGGACTGGGTGGTCGCCCAGGGCAGCGGCAAGCTACTGCTGGCCGACCGCGCCTACGACCTCAACTCCTACGACCTGGACGACGGCAACCTGACCGTCCGCTCCGGCAACCTGCTCGCCTTCGACCCGACGCTGCGGCTCAAGCAGTCGATCATCCCGGGCTTCCTGACCCTGATCGGCACCGGCCGCTTCGTCGCCGCCTCCAACGGGCCGGTGCACTTCGTGGAGCCGCCGGTCCGGGTGGACCCGCAGGCCCTGGTCGGCTGGGCGGACTGCCCGGCGCCGTGCCACCACTACGACCACGACTACCTGCACGGGGTGGTCGGCGGCCTGCGGCGGCTGACCGGCATCGGCGGCGCATCCGGCGAGGAGCACCAGTTCGAGTTCGTCGGCGCCGGGCAGGTGCTGGTGCAGTCGAGCGAGCAGCTGATGGCCGAGCGGCCGGTGGGCCGGGTGGACGCCGAGGCGGGCGTCCCGGCCGGCGGGGTCCCGGCCCAGCCGGGCCACGGCGGCGACCACCCCAACCCGCCGGGCCTCGGTAACCTGGGCGAACTCGGACGGCGTTTCGGCCTGTAAACTTGTACAAGATTGAACTAAATCGGGTATGCTGGATCCCATGGATACGCACACGATCGACACTGCGGACAACCCTGACCCGCGGCCCGAGGAGGAGACTCCCTGGCTGACCGCCAGGGAGCAGCGGATGTGGCGCGCCCATCTGGAGGTCGCCAAGCTGCTGGAGTACCAGCTCAGCCGCGAACTCCAGCCCCACAACCTGGCGATCAACGACTACGAGATCCTGGTCGTGCTCTCCGAGGCCCCCGACCACCGGATGCGGATGACCGACCTCGCGACGGCCACCCTGCAGTCGAAGAGCCGGCTCTCCCACCAGATCACCCGCATGGAGAACGCCGGCCTGGTGCTGCGCCAGGAGTGCCCCGGCGACCGCCGCGGCCTCTACGCCCACCTCACCGAACAGGGCTGGGAAACCATGCAGCGGGTCGCCCCCGACCACGTCCGCAGCGTCCGGGCCCACTTCATCGACCGCTTCACCCCGGAACAGCTCGACGCCATCTACGAGGCCCTGGCCCCCGTCGCCGACCACCTCCGGGGCCTCCGCGGCCGCTCGTAGCCCCTGGAGCACCCTCGCTCCCGCGCAGGAAGTCGGGCGGGCCGACTTCCTGCGCAAGGGGAAACCCGGCGCGTGCGCAGGGGAAACCCGGCGCGGCCGCAGGGGAAGCCCCGCGCGCCGCCGTACTCAGCCGGCGGTCAGCCCGGCGACGAGTTCGTCGGCTGCGCCGTAGGGGTCGAGGGCGCCGGTCGCCACGCGTTCGGCGAGGCCGGCCAGCAGGCGGTCGCCGGAGAGGTCGCCGATCCGGGCGCGCAGTTCGGCCAGGGCGATGGCCTCGATCTCCTGGGCGGCCCGGCGGCGGCGGCGCGCGGCCAGTTCGCCGTGCTCCTCCAGCCAGGCCCGGTGCTTCTCCAGCGCCTCGACCACCTCGTCCACGCCCTCGCCGCGCGCCGCGACGGTCTTGACGATCGGCGGGCGCCAGTCCCCCGCCTCGCGGGCCTCGCCGAGGCCCAGCATGTGGTTGAGCTCCCGGGCGGTCGCGTCGGCGCCGTCCCGGTCGGCCTTGTTGACCACGAAGACGTCGCCGATCTCCAGGATGCCCGCCTTGGCGGCCTGGATGCCGTCGCCCATCCCGGGGGCCAGCAGCACCACGGCGGTATCGGCCTGGGCGGCGATCTCGACCTCGGACTGGCCCACGCCCACGGTCTCGACCAGGATCACCTCGCACCCGGCCGCGTCCAGCACCCGCAGCGCCTGCGGCGCCGCCCAGGACAGCCCGCCGAGGTGCCCGCGGGTGGCCATCGAGCGGATGAACACCTCGGGGTCGGTCGCGTGGTCCTGCATCCGGACCCGGTCGCCCAGCAGGGCCCCGCCGGAGAACGGCGAGGACGGGTCGACGGCGAGCACCCCGACCCGCTTGCCGAGCCGCCGGTAGGCGGAGACCAGCGCCGAGGTGGAGGTGGACTTGCCGACCCCGGGCGAGCCGGTCAGCCCCACCGTGTAGGCCTGGCCGGTGTACGGCGCGAGCGCGGCCATCGCCTCCCGCAGCTGCGGGGCCGCGTTCTCGACCAGCGTGATCAGCCGGGCGACCGCCCGCGGCCGGCCCTCCCGGGCCTGCTCGACCAGCGTGGCGACATCGATCATCAGGATCTCCTTGCGGATGCCGAAGGGGCTGCGGACCACTTGTGGCGGTCCGCAGCCCCGAGGTCAGAGCGTCGATCAGGCCTTCGGCACGCGCACGATCAGCGCGTCGCCCTGGCCGCCGCCACCGCACAGCGCGGCCGCGCCGACCCCGCCGCCGCGGCGCTGCAGCTCCAGCGCGAGGGTGAGCACCACGCGGGCGCCGGACATGCCGATCGGGTGGCCGAGCGCGATCGCGCCGCCGTTGACGTTGACGATGTCGGAGGAGACGCCCAGGTCCTTCATCGACTGGTGGGCGACGGCCGCGAAGGCCTCGTTGATCTCGATCAGGTCGAGGTCGGAGACCTCCAGGCCCTCCTTGCCCAGCGCGTGCTTGATCGCGTTGGACGGCTGCGACTGGAGCGAGTTGTCCGGGCCGGCCACGTTGCCGTGCGCGCCGATCTCGGCGATCCAGGTGAGGCCCAGCTCCTCGGCCTTGGCCTTGCTCATCACGACCACGGCGGCGGCGCCGTCGGAGATCTGCGAGGAGGTGCCGGCGGTGATCGTGCCGTCCTTGGTGAAGGCCGGGCGCAGCTTGGCGAGGCCCTCGACGGTGGTGTCGGCGCGGATGCCCTCGTCCTGGCTGAACAGCACCGGCTCGCCCTTGCGCTGCGGGATGGCGACCGGGACGATCTCGGCGTCGAAGACGCCGTCGGCCTGCGCCTTGGCGGCCCGCTGGTGGGAGGCGGCGGCGATCTCGTCCTGGACCTCGCGCGGGATGCCCAGGCGGGTGTTGTGCTTCTCGGTGGACTCGCCCATCGGGATGTTCTCGTAGGCGTCGGTCAGGCCGTCGTGCGCCATGGCGTCGAGCACCTCGACCGCGCCGTACTTGTAGCCCTCGCGGGACTTCGGCAGCAGGTGCGGGGCGTTGGTCATCGACTCCTGGCCGCCGGCCACCACGATGTCGAACTCGCCGGCCCGGATCAGCTGGTCCGCCAGGGCGATGGCGTCGAGGCCGGAGAGGCAGACCTTGTTGATGGTCAGCGCCGGGACGTTCATCGGGATGCCGGCCTTGACGGCCGCCTGGCGCGCCGGGATCTGGCCGGCGCCGGCCTGCAGCACCTGGCCCATGATCACGTACTGGACCTGCTCCCCCGTGATCCCGGCCCGCTCCAGCGCGCCCTTGATCGCGAAGCCGCCGAGGTCGGCGCCGGAGAAGCCCTTGAGGGAGCCGAGCAGGCGACCCATCGGGGTGCGCGCACCGGCAACGATCACAGAGGTGGTGTTGGTCATGGGACGGGCCCCTTCGCACGTCGTGGCCAGGTGAGGATGCGCTCAGGGTACTGACCCGTTTTCCGCCCGTCACCGGAGCGACGGTGTGATCGAGCGCACTGGCACCATCCAGTCAACACCGTGTCAACACGGTCCGGGTGAACGTCCGGGTGAAAGTCCGCGTGTGAGCAGGCTCGCACGTCCGGCACTGGCGCGGGCTCGGGCCCGTACGCTGCACTGGGTGCCACTTTCCGTCCACGCCCAGGAGGTCGCCGTGCTGACCCGTATCGACCACATCGGCATCGCCTGCCGAGACCTCGACAAGACGGTCGAGTTCTACCGCGCCACCTACGGCTTCGAGGTGTTCCACAGCGAGGTCAACGAGGAGCAGGGCGTCCGCGAGGCGATGCTCCGGATCAACGGGACGGACGACGGCGGCGCCTCGTACCTCCAGCTGCTGGAGCCCACCCGGCCGGACTCCACCGTCGCCAAGTGGCTGGAGAAGAACGGCGAGGGTGTGCACCACATCGCCTTCGGCACCGCCGACGTGGACGGCGACGCCGAGGCCATCCGCGGCAAGGGCGTCCGGGTCCTCTACGACGAGCCGCGGATCGGCTCGATGGGTTCGCGGATCACATTCCTGCACCCCAAGGACTGCGGCGGGGTACTGACCGAGCTGGTCACGTCCGCCCAGCCCACCGGGCACGAAGGGCACTGAAACCACCGAACACCGGAATCCGGCCCTAGCGACCCGTCAGTAACCTGGTCCGTCAGCCGGAAAACCACCACGTGGCCATTCCCCCGCACTGCGCTCCCACTACAATGCCCAGGTGCGCGACGAATCCGGGGGACGGAGGCGACGGGCACGGCCGATGACAGGCCTGTCCGCCCTCCGGTGGTCGGCCCGTCGCAGGGGAGTCCAGTACGCGGGCACGGCTGAACAGTCGCAAGACGGATCTGTCACCATTCTCCACAGGCAAGAGTTCGCCCAGGAGTCCACCCGGACGGGGGAACGCGGCACCCCCGCGCTCCCGCGGCCAGGACTCCGACGACCGCGGCGGACGCCCCCGGCATGGCAGGGGGTCGTCCGGTGGCCGCGGATGCAAGGACCAGTCGGACCGGCACCCCGGACACGGGTGCCCCGGACCGGCCCGGTCGAGGACGCGACCAGGAGATGGATGGGACCGCGGAGTGCGGGGCAACGACCGCTACGAGGTTGACGATCACCTCTCCCAGTTCGAGGCCGAGATGGGTCGGACTCGGAAGGAGCGGGACAAGGCAGTCGAGCATGCCGAGGACCTCGCCTACCAGGTGGAGGTGCTCCGGGCCAAGCTGCACGAGTCCCGGCGCATGCTCGCCCAGCCGCGCGCCTTCGACGCCGTCTCCGGCCAGGCCGAGCAGCTGCTCCGCACCGCCGAGATGCAGGCCCAGCAGATGCGCGCGGACGCCGAGCGCCAGCTGCGCGACTCCCAGGCCGCCACCCAGCGGATCATGGCCGAGGCCGCCGAGCGCACCGCCCGGCTGGAGGCCGAGCTCACCGCCCGCCGCCGCCAGCTGGAGGAGGAGCTCACCGAGCTGCGCCGCTCCGCCGAGCAGCACGTCAACGGCTGGGCCGAGCAGACCCGGACCGGCTCCGAGCAGGAGGCCCAGCGCCTGCTGCAGGACGCCCGGGCCGAGGCCGAGCGGATGGTCGCCGCGGCCCGCGCCGAGGCTGCCGCTCTCTCCGACCATGCCCGCGCCCAGACCGCCGCCGACGTGGACGCCGCCCGCGGCGAGGCCCAGGCCGCCGCCGAGGCCGCCCTGCAGAAGGCCCAGAACGACGCCGAGCGTCTGCTGCGCGCCGCCTCCGAGCACGCCCAGCAGGCCGGCGCCCAGGCCGCCGCCGACGTGGACGCCGCCCGCGGCCAGGCCCAGCAGGAGCTGGCCGCCGCCCATGCCGCCGCCGAGCAGCAGCTGGCCGCCGCACAGGCCGAGATCGGCCGGCTCAAGGAGCAGGCCGCCGCCGAGCAGGCCCGCGCCGAGCAGCAGCTCGGCGCCGCGAAGACCGAGATAGAGCGGCTGCGGGCCGAGGCGATCGCCGAGGCCGAACGCACCCGCCGGGAGGCCGCCGAGCTGCGCGCCCAGGCCGAGCAGGCCGCCGAGCAGCTCCAGGCCGACGCCGAGGCCGCCGCCGAGCGCAAGGTCGCCGACGGCGAGGCCGCCACCGAGCAGCGTTCGCAGACCGCCCGGGCCGAGATCGCCCGACTGGTCGCCCAGGCCACCAAGGAGTCCGAGAAGATCCGCGCGGAGGCCGAGGCCGTTCGGGCCGAGGCAGCCACCAGGCAGGCCGAGGCGGACGCCGCCAAGGCCGCCGCCGCCGAGGAGGGCGAGCGGCTGCGGGCCACCGCCGAGTCGGTCGCCGCCCAGCTGAAGGCCGAGGCCGAGGCCGCGATCGCCGAGCTGCGCACCCAGGCCGAGCGGGACGTGGCCGAGCTGCGGGCGCAGGCCGAGGCCGACGCCCAGCGGCTGCGCGGCGAGGCCGAGGAGGAGGGCCGGGCAGCCGGCGCCAAGGACGCCACCGTCCACCTCGCCAAGGCCGCCAAGACCGCCGAGGAGGTGCTCGGCCGGGCCAACCAGGACGCCGAGGCCGCGCGCGGCGAGGCCGCCACCGAGGCCGAGCGGATCCGCGCCGAGGCCCGGGCCGAGGCCCAGCGGCTGCGCGAGCAGGCCCAGGCCGCCGTCGAGCAGGCCCAGAACGCCGCCCTGGACGACGCCGCCGCGATCCGCGAGCGGATCGAGCAGATGCAGGACGAGGCGGCCCGGCTGCGGGCCGAGGCCGAGGAGCTGCGCGCCCAGGCCGCCGCCGAGGCCGACCGGTCCCGCAGCGAGGCCCGCCGCCAGGCCGTCCTGCAGATCGAGGAGTCGGCGAAGAACGCCGAGGAGCTGCTCACCAGGGCCAAGGCCGACGCGGACGAGCTGCGCGCGGGCGCGGCCGGGGAGATCGAGCGGCTGCGCGAGCAGGCCCAGGAGCAGGCCGCCGAGACCCAGGGACGGGCCGAGCAGACCCTCGCCCGGGCCCGGGCCGAGGCCGAGAAGATCACCACCGCGGCCGAGCAGCAGGGCCAGGACGCCCTGGCCGCCGCCAAGGCCGCGGCCGCCGAGAACCGGACCGCCGCCGAGCGCGAGACCGCCGAACTCCGGCGCGAAGCAGCCGAGTTCGACCAGCGGGTGCGGTCCGAGGCGAGTGCCGCCGCGCAGGCCCTGACCGCCGACGCCCAGGCCGAGGCGAAGGCCGTCCGGGACGCCGCGGTCACCGACGCCGAGCGGGTGCGCACCGAGGCCGACACCGAGGCCGCCCGTACCCGGGCCGAGGCCGAGGCCGCCGCGAACGCGCTGCGCGAGGAGAGCCGGCGCGAGCACGAGGAGGCCGCCGCCGGGCTGCAGCGCGAGCGCGAGGAGACCGCCGAGCAGCTGGCCGGCGCCCGGGCCGCCCGCGAGCAGGCCGAGCAGGCCGCCGCCGAGCTGCGCG